>NZ_CAXBGE010000001.1:0-360623 GCF_963975345.1 uncultured Maricaulis sp.
GACCTCGATTGATACAATACCGCCAGACCGCACCAGGCTCTCGCCAAGCAATCGCCAACCAAAAGGCTCAACGACCTGCTGAGCAACGTCTTGAGAAACGACAGCTCGGGCGATGGCGCCAGCGACCAGTAGAAACATGCCGTTCGAATATTGGTAATAGTCGTGTGTGAAACGGAGGCTCCAGGGCACGCCATAGAATAGGGCACGCCATAGAACAAAGTGAAGGCACTGAGGGTTGCGGCATGTAATTTCCAGTATCGCCTGTGCGATACAGAGATTGCGGCGAGCAGGATAACGATTGGCGACGATCCGAATAAGTGAGGCAAGGTTCGGCCCCAGATTGCATCCCCGCAAGCGACCTTGTTCATCACCCAATTGATGAACCCAAATTTTCAAGAACGCATGGCGTTGCTGGTCAACGTGACCCCAATTGGGGTCTATTCCTTGAGTGCCTTGGAGAAGTGATACTGGGCGACCAGCGCCACCGCTATACTAAGGGTTCGAAGCGGGGTCGAGTTGCGGCAAATCCATGCTCGCACGGCCCAGTTCCTTGCGGTTAGCACAGAAATTCCGTGCTCGTGAAGTAGTCACAGACCGCCCGGGAGCGCGAAGGGGAAGGTGTCGTGATCTTCATGACGGCAGCTGTGGAGCGCCAGCAAGCAGAGGATTGGCAGTAGGACTGCAGTGGATTCAACTAGGATCGCGCCCGAAAAAAAATGGTAGAGTGGGGTGGTAGCGATGAGGATGAAGACAGGTTGAGTGTCCCGGAGTCGGATCCGCCCGACCGGCGTCTCGATAGGCAAGCCACTCGCCATCTTGTGCCATCCGATAGCAGGATAGGCCATTTTGAGCTGGTCGGAAATCGTAAACCTCGGTGAGGGAGTTAATTTTACCCCAAAACAGCGTCCATAGTGAGGCAATCGGTGCCAAGTCCGTCAATGCAATAATCAAGCGGCGTTCACCGTATGGGCTTTCACGATCCTTCATTGAGACATTCTTGTTCTTCTTGGAATCTCTTAGTTCAAAGTAAATGGAGCTTGTGTTTATCGGACTCAATCGTTCAATATGTGGTTGTCGGGTGCCCGGCCAACGACATATTTGGCTCGGTAGGCGCGGAAATGGAACGTAAATTTTCCATCACTTCGACGCTTGGCGGGGTGATGTCATTTCCGCCGACGCGATATAGGCTGATTACTGGAGCTCCGTTTAAACTGATGCAGGTTCAATCTCTTCGAATTCCCGATATCAAGTTGTTGATTCCGCGTCGATTTACCGATGACCGTGGCTGGTTCAGTGAAAGCTATAATCAGGCGACGATGGCAACCGCCGGTTTCGACCTCGATTTCGTCCAGGACAATCATTCCTACTCGAAGCCGGCCGGCACGGTCCGGGGTTTGCATTACCAGTCTCCACCGTTCGCACAGGATAAACTTGTGCGGGTGCTGCGTGGCCGAATCCTTGATGTAGCCGTTGACGTCAGGGTGGGGTCGCCAACCTATGGCGATTGGTTGTCTGCTGAGCTGACGGCGGGAGGCGGTGAGCAGTTACTGGTGCCCATCGGTTTTCTGCATGGGTTCATCACTCTCGAGGATGACACCGAAGTCGCTTACAAGGTCACTGCGCGCTATTCTGCTGACTGTGACGGGAATGTGCGTTGGGATGATCCGGGGCTCGGGATTGACTGGGGTGAGTTAGCCGATCGCGCGGTGTTATCGGAAAAGGACCTCCGCGCACCAAGTTGGATTGAGTTCGAATCGCCATTCCGGTAGGAAGGCGGGAATAATTTGAAGCCGGGCCGCCATTCGGGGGAAAACTTGGCTGCTGGAGTTGATATGAAAATTCTCGTGACTGGTGGGGCCGGCTTTATCGGCTCTGCGGTTGTTCGTCGGGCAGTTGAGTCTCATGGCATTTCCGTGGTCAACGTCGATTGTCTGACCTACGCGGCCAACTTGGCGAATTTGGACGACGTAAGCGGCTCAGATCTTTATGCGTTCGAACGGGCGGATATCCGGGACGCAGCCGAGATGGCGCGGATATTCCTGGTCCATCAACCGGATGCCGTAATGCACCTCGCTGCGGAGTCCCACGTGGACCGCTCGATCGACGGGCCCGGCGAGTTCATCTCCACAAACATTGAGGGCACCTACGTGCTCTTGCAAGCCGCCCGCGCCTATTTTGAAACCTTGTCGGGAGCTCGTCGGGAGGGATTCCGGTTCCACCATGTGTCCACGGACGAGGTGTATGGCAGCCTAGGTGCAGTCGGGAAGTTCACCGAGGAAACTTCATACAAGCCGAATTCTCCGTATTCAGCCAGCAAGGCAGCGTCCGACATGCTGGTGCGGGCGTGGGGCGAAACCTACCGCCTGCCGATCGTGGTCTCGAATTGCTCGAACAATTATGGCCCGTTCCAATTCCCGGAAAAGCTGATTCCTGTTGTTATCCTGAATGCCCTCGCGGAGCGCCCGATCCCCATTTATGGCGCCGGGACGAATGTCCGTGACTGGTTGTTCGTGGACGACCACGCGGACGCACTGCTGACAATTCTGACGGCCGGCAAATTGGGTGAAACCTACAATGTTGGTGGCAATAACGAAGTGTCCAATATCGACCTTGTCAGAACGCTTTGTGTAATTCTGGACGAGCAGAGGCCGCGGTCGGATGGCAAATACGCCGATCTGATAACGCACGTCACGGATCGTCCTGGTCATGATTTCCGGTATGCGATCGATGCGTCAAAGATTGAGCGTGAGCTGAACTGGGCCCCGTCCGTCACCGTTGAGGAAGGTCTGGCGCAGACAGTGCGTTGGTATCTCGACAATGAGGCTTGGTGGCGCGCGATCCAGTCACGCGGCCAGGTTGGTGAGCGCCTTGGCCTGCGGGACAAGATGATCGCTGAATAAAATGAAACTGCTTCTTATCGGACGAAACGGGCAGCTGGCGACGGAGATTCTGAAGCAGGCTGGACAACATGATGTGACGGTTCACGCCCTGTCTCGCAATGAGCTTGACCTGTCGGAGCCGCAGCGGGTTGTTGAGGTTTTGTCGGCTGTCGGGGACGTCGATATTGTTCTGATTGCCGCAGCGTACACTGCCGTTGACAAGGCGGAGGCCGATCATGAAACGGCCTTTCGGGTCAACGCTGAAAGCGTGCGGGAAATCGGTCGGTTCTGCAATCAGCGGAACCTGCCTCTGATACATGTTTCTACCGATTACGTGTTCGACGGCAGTCGTGAGGGATATGCTTATCAGCCTGGGGATCCTGTCGCGCCAACCGGGGTTTATGGGGCGAGCAAGCTCGCGGGAGAACGCGCCCTTGCAGAGACCCATGCCCAGTCAGTCATTGTTCGGACGTCGTGGATATACTCCCCCCACGGGCATAATTTCGTGAAAACTATGCTGAAGGTCGGAGCCGACCGGGATGAATTGCGAATCGTGAGTGACCAGCATGGCTGTCCCACGTCAGCGGCAGATCTGGCTGCGGCCCTGTTGAGCGTTGCCCGGCGAGTCCTCGAAGACCCGGTGCCGGAGTGCTGGGGCGTTTTCCATTTCTGCGGTGCGGGTGCCACCAGCTGGTTTGGTTTTTCTCGCGAGATATTCGACCTAGCCGCGAGGCGGGGCTTCAACTCACCACGGCTTGTGCCTGTCAGTACAGCGGAGTATCCCACACCGGCCAAGCGCCCGGCCAATTCCGTGCTGGATTGTGCGCGGATCGGCGAGATTTATGGAATTTCGCCTCGCCCGTGGGGTGAGGCGTTGGCGGAAACAATCGAAGTGCTGATGAACTCGGCGCAATTGGAGACATCATGAGAAAAGGTATCATCCTCGCCGGAGGCGCCGGTACGCGGCTGCATCCGTTGACGCGGGTTGTCTCCAAGCAACTGCTCCCCGTTTATGACAAGCCGATGATCTATTACCCGTTGTCGGTGCTGATGCTTGCGGGAATCCGTGAAGTGCTCATCATCACAACACCCGAGGATAGAGCGGCATTTGAGTGTTTGCTCGGCGATGGTTCGCGTCTTGGGATGACTCTTGAATATGCGATTCAACCGGCTCCGGAAGGGCTGGCGCAGGCATTCATCATCGGCGAGAAATTTCTCGATGGTGCGCCGAGCGCCATGATCCTGGGGGATAATATTTTCTACGGGAGCGGGTTTGGGGACACACTCAGGGCGGTGGGGCCGCAGGATGAGGGGGCGACGGTGTTTGGGTATCATGTGCTCGACCCTCATCGGTATGGCATCGTCGAGTTTGACGATGATGGAAAAGTTCTGTCACTTGAGGAAAAGCCTGCAATACCCAAGTCAAACTTCGCGGTAACGGGCTTGTATTTCTATGATGGTGATGCCTCCCGAATGGCTCACAAGGTTCGCCCCTCCGAGCGCGGTGAGTTGGAAATAACGGAACTCAACAATCTGTATCTCGAAGCCGGGCGATTGAATGTGAAATTGCTCAGTCGCGGGTTTACCTGGCTGGATACCGGCACTCATGAATCTTTGATCCAGGCCGGAGAATTCGTCCGCACGCTGGAAGCCCGCCAGGGGCTCCGGGTTGGCTGTATCGAGGAAGTCGCGTTCAGCCGGGGCTGGATCGACCGTGATCAATTGCTTCATCTCGGCGCGGAGTTTCCTAAAAATCCATATTGCCAATATCTTACGCAGCTCGCGCGGCAATCGGACGGCTAGCCCGTCAAGCCGCGTGGCGGCATTTTTCAAGCCGAAATCTTCTGAAAACCTACGTGCGAGACACTCACCCGCGAGATTCAGTGCGGTCGTGGCAGGCCAGCGCGCCTACGCGGTTGTTGGAGCACCAGAAGTAGATCCGGTGTCGCGGCCATTTTCAGAGGGTCGAGCGACAAAGCCCGCGGGGCGCGCCAGCGTTCTGCGGCAAAGCCGCGTGTGCTCACAACGCTATTCGCGGGGCATCCAATGAAGTGAGTGAACGCCCACAGGCGTTAGGGTCGGCATTCAGTGAGACCAGGCGGAAAAATTCAACAACAGGCGTAATCGCACGGGTCAACGTCTTGATGAACGGTGCGAAATGCACCGTCAGAGCACCGGTGCTCGAAAGCTGGAATGTGGCGCCGTCCCTGTGCCGCGTCGGCACCATAGGTCCCATCTCAACGTGGAATGTGGTGGTACATCGAGGCCCTATTGCGGCCTCGGCACGGCGCCGCACGGAGCGGGGCGGCTTCGAGTTGGCGCAAGCCCACAAGAGCCAGTCAGTGCCCGAGATGTGCGCCGGATCGTTATAGATCTGTCGTGAACAGGGTGCCGCTCGACTCAGGAGCGCAGCAGAAGCGGTGGCACAGATTGGCCGCTTGCCTGTATATGGCATTGGCGACTCGACGTGGCGCGACTTTTGCGCTGCGCCGGCGAGAACAGACGGCGGACAGGCGAGGGCGGTAGCATGTGTGGAATTGTCGGAGTTACAGGGCGGGCTGATGCCCTTGCCGTGCTGATGAATGGCCTGCGCCGGTTGGAGTATCGCGGCTATGACAGCGCCGGTGTCGCTCTGATCGATCTTGATGGACGCGTCTCGCGCGCCCGGGCGCCGGGCAAGGTCGCCGCGCTGGAGGCACTGCTTGAGGGCGGCATGGCCGGCTCGCTTGGCATCGCTCATACGCGCTGGGCAACCCATGGCGCACCGACTGAACCAAATGCTCACCCCCATCAATCCGGTCGCGTCAGCTTGGTTCACAACGGGATTATCGAGAATTTCAAACCGCTGCGGGACGAATTAATCGCCGAAGGCCATGTCTTCGCCAGCGAAACTGATACCGAGGTCGTAGCGCATCTGCTCGACCGCGAGATTGAGCGTCGCGGCGATGTCACGGCTGCCTGGCTGGCCGTGCTGGCCAGGCTTGAAGGCGCCTTCGCCCTTGCCGCCGTCATTGCCGGCGAAGACGGTGTTTTGCTCGGCGCCCGGCGCGGGGCACCGCTGGTCGCTGCGGCGGGCGATGGTGTTGGTTATCTCGCTTCCGACATCATGGCGATTGCCGGTGAGGCGCGCTCGATGATCTATCTGGAAGAGGGTGATGCCGCCGTCATCCGCCCCGGAAGTATTGAGGTCTTTGACGTCGCGGGCCAGCTCGTGGCTCGCCCGGTTCAGCCGGCGATCACTTCGGTGGTATTGGCCGAGAAGGGCAATTATCGCCACTTCATGCAGAAGGAAATCTATGAGCAACCGGAAGTCGTCGGCCATACGCTCAGCGGCTATCTCGATGCCGTTGGCGGTCAGGTCCGAGACCGGCCGGGGATTGATTTTGCCGCCGCCTCGCGGCTGCTGATCGTCGGCTGCGGCACCGCGTCCTATGCCGGCCAGATCGCCGAATACTGGTTTGAGGCGCTGGCCGGAATGCCGGTCGAGGTCGATATCGCCTCTGAGTTTCGCTATCGTAAACCGGCCTTTATGCCCAATGACATGGCACTCTTCATCTCCCAGTCGGGCGAGACCGCCGACACGCTCGAAGCGATGCGGATGTGCAAGGCCGCCGGGCTCAAGACCGTCGCCCTGGTCAATTCGCCCCATTCGTCCATGGCGCGCGAAGCCGATATTGTGGCGCCGACCATGGCCGGCCCCGAGATCGGCGTTGCCTCGACCAAGGCCTTTACCTGCCAGCTCGCCTCACTCGCCTCACTCGCCGTGCTCGCCGGCGTCCAGCGCGGCCATATAGATGCCGCCGGACAAGCCGATCACGTTAATCGCCTGATGGGCATTCCCGGGCTGATGGCGCATGCGCTTCGGATCGAAGACCAGATCAACCACCTCGCCGGCGAATTGGCTGGGGCTTCGATCGTGCTCTATCTCGGGCGCAATGAATTCTTTCCGATGGCGATGGAAGGAGCCCTGAAGCTCAAGGAAATCAGCTATATCCATGCTGAAGGTTATGCCGCAGGCGAACTCAAGCACGGTCCGATCGCGCTGATCGAAGAGGACGTCGCCGTGATTGTCATCGCGCCCTACGACCACCTCTTTACAAAGACACGCTCTTCGATCCAGGAAGTCCGCGCGCGCGGTGCACGCGTGATCGCGATTACCGATGATCTGGGTGCTGCCGAACTTGAGGGCGAGGCAAGCGCGATCATCACCCTGCCTCGAGCCGAGGGCCTCGCCGCGCCGCTGGTAGCGGCGGTGGCGGTGCAATTGCTGGCCTATTACGTCGCGGTCCACAAAGGCACAGATGTTGACCAGCCGCGCAATCTGGCGAAGTCAGTGACGGTCGAGTAGGGAAATCCGGGGAATAGCGAAACCTTTCGTGACTTTGTCGGCCCTGAACCCCGGTTTATAGGGCGGGAAGTTTCAACGGCGTGACGCGTTAGCGACCCACGCGTTTTTCAAAATCGGGAAGCCGCATGACCGACATGATCCCCTTCATCGACCTCAAGGCCCAACGCGCCCGCATCGGCGCCCGCATCGACGCAGCCGTCGCCAAGGTATTGGACGAGGGCCGTTATATTCTCGGGCCGGAAGTGACGCAGCTGGAGGCGGATCTGGCGCGCTTCAATGGCGAAGGCCGCGCGCTCTCCTGCGCCAATGGCACCGACGCCATCCTGATCCCGCTTATGGCTTGGGGTATCGGGCCGGGCGATGCCGTTTTCGTGCCGAGCTTCACATTCGCCTCGACCGCTGAAGTTGTCGTGCTGGCGGGGGCTTCGCCGGTCTATGTCGATATCGATCCCGACACCTTCAACATGTCGCCGGTCAGCTTGGCCGCTGCAATCGACGCCGTAAAAGCCAAGGGCGAGCAGAGCCCACGCGCTGTGATCGCCGTCGATCTGTTTGGCCAGCCCGCCGACTACCCTGCGCTGGCGAAAATCACCCGCGCACACGGGATGAAACTCATCGCCGACGGTGCCCAGGGCTTTGGCTGCACGCTCGACGGCCAATCTTCTCTGCACTGGGCCGATGTTCTAACCGTCAGCTTCTATCCGGCCAAGCCGTTGGGCTGCTACGGCGATGGCGGCGCGGTGCTTTGCAAAGACGACACGCTGTACGACCTGATGAAGTCGGTGCGCGTGCACGGCGAAGGCAAGGAACGCTATGAATATGCGCGCATCGGCCTCAACTCCCGCCTCGACACCATCCAGGCTGCGGTGTTGATCGAAAAACTGCGGGTGTTTGGCGATGAAATCAAAATGCGCCAGCGCGTTGCCGATCGCTATGCCGCCGGTTTTGGCAATCAGGTCAAATACCCGCGTGTGCCCGACAATGCCCAATCAACCTGGGCGCAATACACGATCGAGGTCGCAGATCGCGATGGCTTCCGCGCCCATCTGGCTGCGAAGGGCGTGCCGAGCGCGATCTATTACCCGATCCCGCTCCACTTGCATGAGCCCTATGCACCTTACCCAGTTGCCCCGGGCGGGTTGCCCGTCACCGAGGCGGCGGCGCACCGCGTGGTTTCCCTGCCAATGCATCCGGACATGCCCGATGCTGATATCGACCAGGTGATCGAGGCGGTGTTGAGCTATCCGGCGGCCCATGCCTGAGGCGCAGGCCTGGTAAGGCCTGGGATTAATGGCTGTGACGGGTGGTATTTGCGCGTAACCTTCCCTAAATCGCCTTGATGCGGTGCGCGCTTGTTCGTGTGGCGGCATTTGAAGCGTTGCGGCCAGCGAGGACATGATGAGTACGATTCAGGAAAGCGTCCGTGCTTACGCGAAGCGATTTCAGAGTGCGCGCCATCGGGACCGCCCGCTCTCTGCGCATCTCAAGGCGCTTGAATCGGAAAGCATGCACATCATGCGCGAGGTTGCCGCCGAGTTTCAGCGGCCGGTGATGCTGTATTCGGTCGGCAAGGATTCGGCCGTCATGCTGCATCTGGCGATGAAAGCCTTCTACCCTTCGCTGCCGCCCTTTCCCCTGCAACACGTCGACAGCACGTTCAAATTCCGTGACATGATCACCTTCCGCGACGCGATCGCCGCCGAGCTGGGCCTGGAGATTCGCGTCGAGATCAACCAGGACGGTGTCGAGCGCGGCATCAATCCATTCGACCATGGCTCCAACCTGCACACCCAAGTGATGAAGACAGAGGCGTTGCGCAGCGCCATGACCCGACACAAGTACGATGCGGCCTTCGGCGGCGCCCGTCGCGACGAGGAAAAATCGCGCGCCAAGGAGCGGATTTTCTCCTTCCGCGACGGCAATCATGGCTGGGATCCGAAAAACCAGCGACCCGAATTGTGGCGCAACTACAATACCAAGATCAAGCAGGGGGAATCGATCCGCGTCTTCCCGCTCTCCAACTGGACCGAGCTCGATATCTGGCAATATATCCTCGAGGAAGACATTCCGATCGTGCCGCTCTATTTCGCGGCCCACCGGCCGGTCGTCGAGCGCGATGGTCAATTGATCATGGTCGATGATGATCGCCTGCCGCTCGCCGAAGGTGAGACACCGGAGCTTCGTCTCGTTCGCTTCCGCACGCTCGGTTGCTACCCGCTCACCGGGGCCGTTGAATCCGGTGCCACGACGCTCGAGGAAATCGTGATCGAAATGCTCACAGCCCGCACGTCGGAACGGTCGGGTCGGCTTATCGATCATGACGAGTCCGGTTCGATGGAGAAGAAAAAGCGTGAGGGATATTTCTGATGGAGGACATGGACCCGCACGACGCCATCACCGAACGACTGACACAATCAGGCGGGCAGGGTGTGCTGCGCTTTTTGACCTGTGGCTCCGTCGATGACGGTAAATCGACCCTGATCGGCCGCCTGTTATACGATTCCAAACTGCTGTTTGAAGATCAGCTCAGCGTGCTGGCGCGCGACAGCCGCAAACACGGCACCGTCGGCGAGGAAATCGACTTCGCGCTGCTGCTTGATGGTCTGGAGGCGGAGCGCGAGCAGGGCATCACCATCGATGTCGCCTATCGTTATTTCGCGACCGAGAAGCGCAAATTCGTGGTCGCCGACACGCCAGGCCATGAGCAATACACCCGTAATATGGCGACCGGTGCCTCGACCGCCGATGTCGCCGTGATGATGATTGACGCGCGCCGCGGGGTCCTCGTTCAAACCCTGCGCCATACCTATATCGCCCGTATGATGGGCATTCGCCACATCGTTCTGGCCGTCAACAAGATGGACCTTGTCGACCACTCACGCAGCCGCTTCCACGAGATCGTTGCAGAGTATCTCAAGAGCGCTGAAAGCCTCGGTTTCGAAACGATTACGCCAATTCCGATGTCGGCGCGGTTTGGCGAAAACGTTACCCTTCGCAGTGAAAACATGTCGTGGCATGCTGGTCCGACCCTGCTCGAGCATCTGGAAGTTCTGGACGTAGCCGCAGACGTGCAAAGCCAACCATTTCGTATGCCGGTTCAATGGGTTAATCGTCCCAACCTCAATTTTCGCGGCTATTCGGGCATGGTCGTCTCCGGCTCGATCAAGCCCGGAGATGCCGTCATTGTCGCCAAGTCGGGCACGACTGCCAGTGTCAACCGTATCGTCACCGCCGACGGCGATCTCGACGAGGCCATGGCCGGCGATTCCGTCACTCTGGTGCTCGATCACGAGATGGATATTTCCCGCGGCGATGTCCTGTCCTCCGCCGAGGAACGGCCGGAGGTCTCCGACCAGTTTGCGGCCGAAATCCTGTGGATGAACAAGGACGATCTACTGCCTGGCCGCTCCTATCTGCTCAAGATCGGCACCGCGACCACGCCAGCGACGATTTCGTCGCTACGCCATCGCGTCGACGTCAACACCTATGAAAAGCAACCCTGCCGCAAGTTGGAAATGAACGGCATCGGCATGTGCAATGTTTCGACGGCGCAACCGATTGCCTTTGACCCCTATCACAAGATCCGCGATATGGGCGCCTTCATCCTGATCGACCGGTTCACCAACCAGACGGTCGGCGCCGGCATGATCGAATTCGGTCTGCGCCGGGCCTCCAACATTCACCATCATGCGATGACGGTGACGAAGACCGAACGCTCCCAGATCAAGGCACAAAAGCCTGCTATTCTGTGGTTTACGGGTCTGTCGGGCGCGGGGAAATCCACTGTCGCCAATCTGGTTGAGCAAAAGCTGGCCAATGCCGGGCACCACACCTATTCGCTCGATGGCGACAATGTCCGTCACGGCCTCAATCGTGATCTGGGGTTCACCGACGAGGACAGGGTCGAGAATATCCGCCGCATTGGCGAAGTTGGGCGCTTGTTCGTCGAGGCCGGTCTGCTGGTGACCTGCTCCTTCATTTCACCCTTCCAATCGGAACGGCAGATGGTGCGTGAACTGGTTGCCGAGGACGAGTTCCTCGAAGTTTTTGTCGACACGCCGATTGAGGTCTGCATCCAGCGCGACCCGAAAGGGCTCTACAAGAAGGCCAAGGCTGGCCAAATCAAGAATTTCACAGGTTTCGACAGCACCTATGAAGCGCCGGTGAATCCGGAAATGCGCATCGATACAAGTGAAATATCGGCAGAGGATGCGGCCGATCTGGTGGTTGCCTATCTTCGTGAAACCGGCCGACTGGGCTAACTCCCGTCTGTTTTCCCGTTACGGGCGCACGCCCCACGCGACGAAGGCACCATTGAGGAATTCGGTTTCCGTTTTGGCGTAGAGAAATTCCTCTCCGTCTGGCGTCAACACGGCGCCGCCGGCCGCCTTGAGTACCGCATGACCTGCCGCGGTATCCCATTCCCGGGTCGGCCCGAAGCGTGGATAGACGTCGGCCAGGCCTTCGGCGATGAGGCAAAACTTCAAAGAGGATCCGGCTGAGGTGCGCTCGGTGACGCCGACGGCGTCGGCAAAGGCGAGCGTGGCCGCATCAGCATGTGAGCGGCTCATCACGCCCGTCAGCCCGCCTGTGGGCCGCGCGCGGGTGTTGATCGAGGCGAGCTGGTCCGGGCGAATCGCTTCGCCCGCTTTCAGCCTACCGGCCCAAGCCCGCGTCCCACCGAGATAGATTCGCTCACGCGCTGGTGCATAGACGCACCCGGCGGTCGGTACGCGGTTCTCGATCAGTGCAATATTGACGGTGAACTCACCGTTTTTATTGATGAACTCCTTGGTGCCGTCGACGGGATCGACCAGCACGAAAGTTGACCCGACCTCGGGACGGAAGCCCGCAGAGAAGCTTTCCTCAGCCAGCACGGGAATGCCCGGCAGGATTGACTGAAGCCCGGCGAGGATGATTTTTTCCGCCAGCTCGTCGGCATCGGTGACTGGCGATGCGTCGTCCTTGCTGCGGGAGGTGAAGTCCGAATTGTAGATATCCATGATGACGGCGCCCGCGTCGCTGCAGAGACGGCCAAACTCGGAGGCGAGGGCATTTTTGTCTTGAATCAATGACATGGAGGCTCCGGAGCGGGTTGGGATGACAGATCTACCAGTCTGATGTCCTCAGCGAAAGCGCCCGCAAACATCGCGGTGCGGACGCAGTATTTGAGGCGTCGCTTACGAAAATTTCGCTTCAGTTGCATATTTGATGCTTGGCGGGAGTGGGTCGGAATGGATGGGCTGGAGCCCGTCGCGGCTGCTGATCCGCGCCCCGGACGTGCGCCCGCTCAAGCCGTGCTAGCAGTTGGGCGAGACATCCATCGGCGTTAGTTCGACGCGCTCGAGATCGACGGCATTGCGTTCGAAACTCCAGTCCGGCCAGAGCCCGATATAGCCGAAGTCCCACGTGCAGGTCGGTGGATTGATCTCCAGCGTGAACGACTCGAATTCAGAGCCAAGCTCCTCCTGGCGACCGGAGTTTTGCCCGACACCGGGGATGAACAGATTGAGGCGTACCCCCGTAGCGCCGAACTCGTCCGCGCTGCGAACCGTGAAGCGAACCCGCACACGCCGGCCCTGGATCGCGTCCAGTTCGGTTGGCGATAGCGTGAAAAATGCTCCCGCGGATTGGACACCCTCAAATGGTCCGCGCACAGCATTGATGCGTGCGAAAATCTCGTCGCCTTCGCCCAAGACCTGGGCCGACAAGCCATTGCCGACAGTGATCGCATTGAGACTGTCGCCCTGGAACACAATCCCGTCTGTGAGGATTTCTTCGCGGGATCTCAGCGAGTTATCGCCATAGCTCAGGGCGCCTCCAACCATTCCGGCGACGACCAGGGCAGCGAGCGGGTAGAAGGCCCAATCGGGCAGGCTGTACATCGAGTGGTCTGACCTGGTTCAGAGGAAAACGAATTTCACTGTTTGGCGCGGATGCCGGACGGGGTCAACGGCGTGATGCCCGATCCGCGCCCGCTCGTCGCCGCAGCAATTGGTCTGGCTTTGGCCGCAATCGAGTGCGAGAAAACTGGATATTGGTCACAAGAGTCAAGGCGGGAGGCGGAAAAGTTGAGAGCGTACTTGAACTTTGCCCCGACACAGCGGATTTTAGGGACATGACAGTGCGACCCAATTCCGCCGACGATCCCCTGCTGGCGGCCGTAACCCGGCTGAATGGGGCTTTGGCGCGCATTGAAGGCCAGACCAAGAAACTGCGCGGCCGCGTCGAGCGTGCGGAATCCGCCGCAATCGGCGCCCGCGACAGCGATGATGATCGCGCCCGCCTTGCCGACGCTCTCGACACAGCCCGTGCCCGTGAGGCGGCTTTGCAAGAGGTCGCGCAAGCAACATCGGACGCGCTCGACCGGGCGATCGGTGAATTGCGCCTGTATGTAGACGAGGAGGGCTAGGGGCCATGTCCAAGGTAGCGGTCACACTCAATGGTCGGGTCTATTCAATTGGTTGCGAAGAAGGACAGGAAGCCTATTTGCGCGAACTGGCCGGCTATCTCGACGGCAAGGTCACCATCATGGCCAACCAGGTCGGGCAGATCGGCGATTTGCGGCTGGCGGTGATGGCGTCCCTGATCGTGGTCGATGAATTGCGTGATGCCGAGCGCCGGATCGAAACCCTGGAGGCCCAGCTGGCGCAGGTGCGCTCCCAGACCCAGGGCTCTGATAGCGAGTATGGCGAAGAGCGCCAGCATCTCGCCGAACACCTGCTCAAGGCGGCGCAGCGGCTGGAGGCCCTGGCCGCCAGTCTCGACTTCCCCGAGCGCGATCTCGAAGATGGCGAGGCGCCAGTCCCTGAGAAGAAGATCCGATTTGCAGATGCGCGCCCTTGAGCTGAATGCCGTTAGGCCTCACATATGATCCCGGCGGTTATCTGCAGCGTGCGATGGGGCATAAATCCCACGGACCGTACATCACCACGAGGGAGCTGCCTCTGCTAGGGACCCTGGTCCTCTGTAAGCGGCGCCCACCTGCACCGTCGGGTCAGTGGGGATTTACATGCCTTGCCGGCGCAGGTGGAGCCGCCACATGAATTTGCAAGCGCTCAAAGACGAGTTGCGGCGGCGCGCCCTTGTGGCGCGCCAGAGCGCCCATAAGACTGACCCCGATGCCGGCGAGCGGCTGGTGGCACACTTCCCGTTTGAGCTCCTGGCGCCCGGTGCGGTGGTTTCCGGCTATTGGCCTTTGCCTGGCGAGATTGATCCGCGTCCGCTGATGGTCGCGTTGGCGGAGCGCGGCGCACGCCTGGCCCTGCCGGTTATCGTCGCGCCCGGTTCGCCGCTGATCTTCCGCGCTTGGCAGCCCGGCGATGCGCTTGAGCCTCGCGCCTTCGGCCTGATGGAACCGTCGGCCCGCGCGCCGGAACTCGTTCCGGATATTTTGCTGGTGCCTCTGCTCGCCATCGACCCCGACGGCAATCGCCTCGGCTTCGGTAAGGGCTATTACGATCGTACGCTTGCCGGCTTGCGCGCTGCCGCCGCGCCGCTAGCGGTCGGGCTGGCCCATGAGGCGCAAATGGTTGCGGCAGTGCCGGTGGATGAGTTCGATCAGCCGCTGGATTGGGTCGTGACCGGGGCGCGCACCGGTCGCCTTGGGTAATGCTGGCGGCCGGGCGCGATTAATCACCACACCAGTCAGCGCGGGTCCCGCACGCAAATTTTCTTGCACGCAACTCGGGTTTTGATGCACCTTATTTCTCTGAGTTGTTGTTTGCCGGTTCCGGGGGGCGTTGAATATGCGTGGATTTTGGACGTGGCTAATCGGGCTCGCGCTTGCCAGTGTCAGCGCGGCCTCCAGCGCCCAGAACGGTCGTGTCTTCGACGCAGCGATTTCGCCGGATGGATCCAGATTGGCCTATATTCGGGTGCTGGATGATGTGGCGTTCCTTGAAGTCGGGCCCTCCGACGGTACCGGAACGGGTTCTGTGTCGCTGAGACTTGATACGCTCGACATCGCCCGCCGGTTTCGGACCATAGGGGATGAAGGGCCGAGGGCGGTCGAGGAGTCACGCAGTTATGTCGGCGTCAGCTATTTGTCCGATACTCATTTGCTGCTGACGGTAGCAAGCCGGGCCCGGGTCATCCGCTCGGGCGAGCACGATGTTTTTGCGCGGCAGTTTATTTTCGACCTGGAGAATCGGGACGTCGAGCCCTTGTCGGGCAGTTCCCGGGTCGCAGCATTGGCCGTCGAAGCCCCTGATCGTCTCGTCATAATGGAAGCGTACCGGGAAAACACCAATCCGTATGTGGGTGATGTGCTTTACGATATGGGAAGCGATATGCGCCCGGAATATCTGATCCGCTATACGGATGCCAATGTGTCCCTTGATGGCCGATATGTACCCCCACCCGGCCCAACCCCGGCCAGCTATGGCTCGTCTGTGGGCTTTGACACGCTCGGCCGGGCAATCCTCGGGTTGAGCATCTATAATGGCCGGACCATTTGGACCCGATCTGATGACCAGACTTGGCATCGGGTCTATCTTGATCTCGGAGACGAGTGGGACGCGGCTGGTTTCGAGCCGGACCGGGGTTACCGCAAATGGTCGGTGGTGCGCGGTACCACGGCCGGTTTGGATTATTCCGGCGAGACGGTGACCCTTGCGGACGCGGTTGGCGAGGATGGTCTGATCATTCATCGCCTAGATCTCACGAGCGGCGAGATCGGCCGGCCGCTGTTCGAAGGCGCCAAGGTGGATTTCGATGGCTTCCTGCTCGACTGGCGCACCAGCCGCGTGGTTGGCCTGCGCTGGCTGGGCGCGGGGGGTGGCGATTGGTATTGGGCCGAGGATTTCAACCAATTGGCAAACGAGCTCGAAGCACTTCGGCACCAGCTTCCGTTTGAAATGATCGACTGGGACCAGGACCTCTCCCACATCATATTGCGCGTCAGATCCGATGGCGGCGAGGATGCCTTCTGGGTATACCAGCGCGCAAACGCATCGCTGACACCGATTTCGGGATGACAATGCGTTTTGATTTTGAGCTTGTGGTTGGCGGTGGAGCAATGCGACTTACCCCCACCCTCCGAAAATGATCCCACGTCATCCTGACGCAAGTCAGGACCTAGACGTGACAAGTGCGGAGCCTGTGAAATCGAGGTCCTGACTGGCGTCAGGATGACGGATTTTAGGCCAACTTATCCCCACCCCCCAAGCCTGCGCGTATGCTTCAGCTGTTCCGGTCGCACGGGAGGCGTGAGCTCAGTCATTCGCGGCGCTCGGAAGCGTGGAGCTCATCCGCACGAAGGTTTGACAGCCCAAGTTCCGGTGAGGCCATGATTGGGGAAGAGCGGCATCAGGGCTCGACCGTGCGTCCCCGGTCATTTCGAGGCAGGGCCCGCAAGGGGCCTGAACAAATCTCCACGTGTGGGACGTCCCGGATGTCACACTCAACTACACCATCAACTCCGGCATCCGCCGGCGTCCCACACACCTCCCACCCGGGAGGGCCACTTATCCCTCCAGCCGCTCGCGGCGTGGAGATTTTGGTGTGGCTCACCTGCGCCCCAGCTCCTGGGCCAGCAGGTCGAACACCAGTCTGATGCGCCTGCTGGTGTGCAGCTCGCGATGGGTGACGAGCCAGATCGGGACCGGGATTGGCGGCAGGCTGGGCAGGGCGCGTTCCAGTTCGGGGTGGAGGGCGGCCATGTCCTCGGTCAGCATGCCGATTCCGAGACCCTGACGGATCAATTCAACCATCACCGTGTCGCTGCCGGTATTGAGCTTGAAATTGCGCAGGGTGAGCGAGAGGCCGAGATCATTGAGGTAGGGCAGGAAGCGCTCATTCTGGTCGAAGCCGATAAAGTCATAACCGGTGAGATCGGCGGCCGATTGCGGGCGGCCATGGCGGTTGAGAAAAGTGGTGCTGGCGTAGAACCAGGCCCGCGTCTCGCGCAACAGCTTGCCGATCAGCTCCGGTTGTTCCGGGCGGGCATGTCGGATCGCGATGTCGGCCTCGCGCAGGGTCAGGTCGCGCACCTCGTTGGAGGCGATGATTTCCAGTTCGATCTCCGGCGCTAGCTGGCGCAACTTGGCCACGACCGGCGGCAGGAATTGCGTCGCCATACTATTGGTGGCGGTGAGGGAGACGCGGCCGGCGATCTGCAGCGATTGCCCCGAAGCCGTCAGCGAGATGCGTGTCGCGGCCTCGGCCATAGCCCGCACCGGCTCGAGCAGGGCGCGGCCCGGCTCGGTCAGCACCATGGCGCGATGGCCGCGCTCGAACAGGGTGATGCCGAGCTCGCCTTCAAGGGCGGAAATCTGGCGGCTCAAGGTCGGCTGGGTTTGGCCGAGGGCGCGGGCCGCAGCCGAAAACGAGCCCTCCTCGACGGTGGCGAGGAAGGCGCGGATCTGATTCCAGTCGAAGGCGATGGCGGGCCAATTCATCGTTTTGTGTATAGCAGCATCGCATTATTCGGCAATGTACCTTCGGTTTTTGTATGGATAGACAGGTTTCAACAATCAGATTGGCGGCCGTAACCCGGCGCAGCGCCGGAAAAGGTGAAACCGATGAGTTCTCAATCCAAAGCCCTCAGCAAGGACCAGCGTTTTTGGGACCGTCTGGCGGCGAAATATGCCAACAACCCGATCAGCGATGAGGCGGCCTACCAGACCAAGCTCGAGATCACGCGTCGCCATTTCAGCCCCGAGATGGAGGTGCTGGAATTTGGCTGTGGCACCGGCATGACGGCGGTCAGCCATGCGCCCTTTGTGAAACACATCCACGCCACCGACCTGTCCGGCGAAATGCTTGAGATTGCCCGGGGGCGGGCGGTCGAGGCGAAGGTCGAGAATATCAGTTTCGAACGGGTCGGGTTTGACGATATCGAGGCGGCGCCGGAGCGCTACGCCGCCGTGCTCGGGCTGAGCATTCTACATTTGCTGGAGGACCGTGACGCGGCGATCGCCCGTGTCTACGCGCTGGTCAAACCCGGCGGTGTCTTCATCTCCAGCACGGCCTGCCTGGGCGAGAAGCTGTGGTTTTTCGGCCTGATCGCACCAATCGGACGCTTCTTCGGCCTGTTCCCGATGCTGCGCATTTTCACGGCGGCGCAATTGGTGAAAAGCCTGCAGCAGGCCGGTTTCGAGATCGAGCATCAATGGCGACCGGACAAGGCTGTCGCGGTTTTCATCGTCGCCCGCAAGCCAGCGAACTGAGCCGCTGCCGCATCACCCGGTGCAAGCGCGCGCCGAACGTCCTATATGAAAACTCCAACCTTGCCGCATCCCCCAGATCGATCCATGGAGACCCCCTTGGCCGAGACATCGCAGACTGCTGAACATCGCGCCGATACCGACCGGGGCTCCAGCTTCGCCTCCGAAATGGAACGCGATGCGACGCATCGGGCCAAGGCGCGCAGCGCCAAGCCCCTGCGGCGGCTCTTGCCTTATGTGCTGGCCTATCCCGGTCTGCTGGCGGCCTTCACCCTGTTTCTGGTGCTCGCCTCCAGCTTGACGCTTATCCTGCCCGGCGCCTTCCGGCTGGTGGTTGATTGCGGCTTTGCCGGCGCGTCCGATTCGGCGATGTGCAGCGCGTTTTCGGTCGGTTCGGGACTGTCGGCCTATTTCCTGGTCGGGATCGCGGTTGCGGCGCTGCTCGGATTGGCCAGTGCGATGCGCTTCTATTTCATCAGCCGTCTGGGCGAGCGGGTCGTGGCCGATCTGCGGCGCAATGTGTTCGATCATCTGCTCTCACTCAGCCCGACATTTTACGCCACCACCCGTACCGGCGAAGTGCTCTCCCGCCTGACGACCGATACGACGCTGATCCAGACCGTAGTCGGCTCCTCGGTCTCCGTCGCACTGCGCACGGTCGCGACCACGACCGGGGCGCTGATCCTGATGGTCGTCGTCAACTGGCAGCTCGCTTTGATGGTGTTGGCGCTGGGGCCGGTGATTATCGGACCGATCCTGTTGTTCGGACGCCGGGTGCAGCGCCTGTCGCGCTCAAGCCAGGACAATCTCGCTGATGCCTCGGCTCGCGCCAGCGAAAGCCTGCAGGCGATTGAGACCGTGCAGGCCTTCACTCGCGAACCGGAGGAGCGGAGCCGTTTTGCCGAGGCGGTTGAGACCACCTTCAAGGTCTCGCTCGCCCGCATCGAGGTGCGCGCCTATATGACGGCGATCATCTTTACGGTGATCCTGTCGGGCCTGATCGCGGTGTTGTGGTTTGGCGCCATCCAGGTCCAGTCGGGCGGCATCACGCCGGGCGCGATGACCCAGTTTGTGATGTATGCCTTCGTCGCCGTCAGCGGCGTCGGCATGCTGACCGAGACCTATACCGAAGTGATGCGCGCCGCCGGTGCGACCGAGCGCCTGATGGAATTGCTCGCCGCCAAGCCCGATATCGCTGTGCCGGATGAGCCGCAGCACCTTACCGCACCCGTGCGCGGCGAGATCGGCTTCGAGGCTGTCTCCTTTGCTTATCCAACGCGTCCGGAAACTCTGGCGCTGGAGGAGATTTCCCTGACCGTGAAGCCGGGCCAGACCGTCGCCCTGGTCGGGCCGTCCGGTGCCGGCAAGAGCACCATGTTCCAGCTTCTGCTGCGACTTTATGATCCGGCGTCGGGCCAGCTGCGCGTTGATGGGGTCGATATCAGCCAGCTCGACCCGACCGAGCTGCGCAATGCGATGTCGATCGTGCAGCAGAATGCGCCGCTATTCGGTGGTTCAGTCGCCGACAATATCCGCTTCGGTCGGGCCGGCGCGACGCTGGACGAGGTGATTGCGGCCGCCAAGGCCGCCAATGCCGACGACTTCATCATGGCGTTGCCGGAGGGCTATGAGACTCAGCTCGGCGAGAATGCCCGCACCCTGTCCGGCGGCCAGCGCCAGCGCCTCGCGATTGCCCGGGCGATCCTGCGCGATGCGCCGATCCTGCTGCTGGACGAAGCCACCAGTGCGCTGGATTCCGAAAGCGAGCTGGTGATCCAGACCGCGTTTGAAGCCCTGTCGCGTAACCGCACGACGATCGTCATCGCCCACCGTCTGGCGACGGTGCGCAAGGCGGATTTCATCGTGGTGCTTGAGGGCGGCCGCATTATCGACCAGGGCACGCACACCGAATTGCTCGCGCGTGGCGGGCTTTATGCACGCTATATCGAGCTACAATTCACCGTGCCCGAGGACGATGAAGTCCTCGCCGACGCCTGATCAATTTTCCGGTGGGTCGAACACGACGGCGAAGCCGTTATCCATCAGCTTGACGACGCTTCCGGTCAGCGCACCGATCCGGACCGGCTCGCCGACTTCCACTGCTCGGGCGCAGCGAAAGGTCGCGCCGGAGAGGGTCAGCTCGGTGATCTCGGCCTCGATCCGGCCGCCATCGGAAAACTCGACCGGGTCGCAAACATCGACCGGATCGCTGCCGGCACCGCGACGGTCTGCGAGACCGAGCCGCGATTTGTTGAAATTCCAGGCGATCGAGGCCGCCATCCGTTCGCGCTCGGCTGAGCAGTGAGTGAATTGCACCGAAAATTCCTCAACCGAGGCCCGCACCACCCTGCCGGTCAGGCAGCCGAGGCTGGAAATCTTCATGATGACTTCGGCGTCGAGCGTCGGAATGTCAGCCGCCAGCAGGCGCGCCCCGCCTGGCGAGACATCGGCGACCATCAGGGCCATCTCAGCGTCGCGGGCTCCGGTGCGGTAGCTGCCATGCAGGCGGAGCGGCGTGCGCTCGTGCGAACGGCGGGAAAGGTTGACGCCAGCGGGGAGGGCATCGCCGCTGGTCTGAGCGGTTTGATTGCAATTTGCGGTCACGGCACAAAACTCCCAATTGCCGGGAGATGATGTTGGGTCCAAATATCTCTATAAACTCTAAACAGGCATAATTTCTCTATGCAACCAAATGGCCGCGTAGCGTGATCAGCCGTTGACCGGCGGTGGCTAGAACAAGCCCACGACATTGCCATCAGAATCCAGCCCGATGCTCTCCGCCGAAGGCACTCGCGGCAGGCCGGGCATGGTCATGATCTGACCGCAGATCACGACAATGAAGCCGGCCCCGGCGGCGAGACGCACTTCGCGGATCGACAGGGTATGGCCATCGGGCGCGCCGCGCCGTTCCGGGTCGGTGGTGAAACTGTATTGGGTCTTGGCCATGCAGACCGGCAAATGCCCGAAACCGGCCGCTTCCCAGGCGCTCAACTGGTCGCGCACCGCCTTGTCGGCGCTGACGCCGTCGGCGCGGTAGATCTCGTGCGCAATCGTTTCGATCTTTTCGAACAGGGGCATGTCATCAGGATAGATCGGCTTGAAGCTGGCACTGCCGCCCTCAACCAGCTTGACTACTTTGGCCGCGAGTTCTTCGGCACCGGCTCCGCCATCGGCCCAGTGGCGGCAGACGATGGCCTTGCGGCCCAGCCGCGCGACATAGGCTTTGACGGCTTCAATTTCGGCCTCGGTGTCGGCGGTGAAATGATTGATCGCAACGACTGCCGGGACACCGAATTTGGCAAGGTTTTCCAGATGCCGGCCCAGATTGGCGCAACCCTCTTGGACGGCGGCGACATTCTCGGTTCCAAGACCGTCCTTCGCGACGCCGCCATTCATTTTCAGCGCCCGGATCGTGGCGACAAGCACCACGGCTTTGGGCTTGAGCCCCGCTTTGCGGCATTTGATGTCGAAGAATTTCTCGGCCCCGAGATCGGCACCGAAACCGGCCTCGGTGACGACGTAATCGGCCAGCTTCAGCGCCGAGCGGGTCGCGATGACCGAATTGCAGCCATGGGCGATATTGGCAAACGGGCCGCCATGGATGAAGGCGGGGTTATTCTCCAGCGTCTGCACCAGATTGGGCTGCATCGCGGTTTTCAGCAGCACCGTCATCGCGCCATCGGCCTTCAATTCGCGGCAGGTGATGGCGCTCTTGTCACGACGGTAGGCGACAATGATATCGCCGAGCCGGCGTTGCAGATCCTCCAGATCCTTGGCCAGGCATAAAATGGCCATCACCTCGGAGGCGACGGTGATGTCAAAGCCGGACTCGCCAGGAAAGCCATTGGTCGCGCCGCCGAGCGAGGTGGTGATCTGGCGCAAGGCGCGATCATTCATGTCGACGACGCGGCGCCAGACGATGCGTCGCTGATCGATCTCGAGCGCATTGCCCCAATAGATATGGTTCTCGATCATCGCCGACAGCAAATTATTCGCCGAGGTGATGGCGTGGAAATCGCCGGTGAAGTGGAGATTGATATCCTCCATTGGCACGACCTGGGCATGGCCGCCGCCTGCCGCGCCGCCCTTCATGCCGAAGCACGGTCCCAGGGAAGGTTCGCGGATACAGATCGCCGCTTTCTTGCCGATCCGGTTGAGCGCATCGCCGAGCCCGACCGTGGTCGTGGTCTTGCCCTCGCCCGCCGGGGTTGGATTGATCGCGGTGACCAGGATGAGATGCCCGTCGGGCTTGCCCTCGAGACTGGCGAGGAAGGGCGCTGTCAGCTTGGCCTTGTCGGTGCCGTACTGGGCGATGGCATCGACGGGAATGTCGAGACGGGCTGCGATTTCGGCGATTGGCAGCACGCTTGCCGCACGGGCGACTTCAATATCGGTTTTCATGGTCGGCTCGATCCGCTTTGTGTCAGGGCAGGGCAATCAACCGCGTGATCGCGGCGGCGATGATCGGGCGCAGCCCGGCATCGGGGGCTTTCGACAGCGTGATCAAACGATCCCGCATGCTCGGGTCCCAGAATTTCCTTAAGTGAACGGCGACGCCCTCAATCGCCTCGGCTTCGGTATAGGGCGTGTAGAAATCGGCAATCTGGTCGGCCATCCGGAGCAGGTTTGCATCATTCATCGGCACGCTCCGGGGCAAAGAAAACAATCGCGCCGCGCGATCCGGTCGCGGCGATCGGCAGGCTCAATCGCTGTGCCAGATCAAGCGCCCGTCCGGTCGGGGCGGACTGCGCAGCGAGCAGGGCTGCCCGCATACGCGCCGCCTTGAATACGAGCTCGAAACTGCAACGGCTGCTCATCACGACAAAGCCCTCATCAGTCGTTTCGCCATGACGCAGGCGGGCGCCGGCCAGCTTGTCGAGCGCATTATGGCGGCCAACATCCTCGCGCACGAGGATAATCTCGCCATCGGTACGGCACCAAGCGGCGCCGTGGACGCTGCGGGTTTCGCGGTTCAGGTGCTGGTGATCGGGCAGGGCACCAAGCGCGGCGCGAATGGCCGTTGGCGCGATCACCGGACCGGGTGGCACGGCGACCGGTGGCGCCTGCAGATCGGCGAGTTTTTCGATGCCGCACAGGCCGCAACCGGTACGGCCATCAAGCGCGCGGCGGTGCACTCTTTCGCTGCGCAGCAATTCAGGCGCGATGCGGATGTCGGCGGTGAGGCCTTCGGGCCATTGGCGCACATCGACTCCGTCGATATCGCGCCCGCCCGCCACTGCTCCCTCGGTCAGGGCCAGGCCGATGGCGAGGTCTTCGATATCGGCCGGCGTCGCCATCATCACGGTCCAGGCGGTGCCATTGAATCCGATTTCGACCGGGACTTCTTCGGCGATCCCCCAGCCGCGCGGCACCGGGGCGGACGAATAGACGCTCGCGCGCCGGCTGACAGGGATAGAAGGGCTCGCCACGCCTGAAACCTATTCCGCAGCCGGCATGACGCGCACGGCGCGGTGGGCGCGTCGCTCGCGCTCGGCCTGCCAGTCGGACGGCATGTTGGATGGCGAAACCTGCACCGCAGTCACCTTGTATTCCGGGCAGCTGGTCGCCCAGTCGGACAGCTCGGTGGTGACGACATTGGCGCCGGTCTCCGGGTGATGGAAGGTGGTGTAGACGATGCCAGGCGGCACGCGGTCGGTGATTGTGACCCGTACCGTGATCGCGCCCTTGCGGCTCGAGAGGGAGACCATATCGCCATCGGCGACGCCGCGCATTTCCGCATCAGCCGGGTGGATTTCCAGCTCATCCTCGTCATGCCAGCGGCAATTCTCGGTCCGCCGGGTCTGGGCACCGACATTATACTGGCTGAGGATGCGGCCCGTGGTCAGCAAAAGCGGGAAGTGCCGGTTGGAGCGTTCCTCGGTCGGCACATATTGCGTCATCATGAAACGGCCCTTGCCGCGCACGAAGCTGTCAATATGCATCACTGGCGTGCCGTCGGGTGCCGCTTCATTGCAGGGCCACTGGATCGAGGGACCGTTATCGAGCCGCTCGAAACTGACCCCGGCGAAGGTCGGCGTCAGGACGGCGATCTCGTCCATGATCGCGGCGGCATTGTCGTAATGCATCGGGAAGCCCATCGCCGTGGACAGGCGGCAGACCGTCTCCCATTCCGACAGGCCCTGGCGCTCCGGCATGGCCGGGCGGACCCGGTTGATGCGGCGCTCGGCATTGATGAATGTGCCGTCCTTTTCGAGGAAGGAAGTTCCGGGTAGGAAGACATGGGCATAGGCCGCCGTTTCATTGACGAACAGGTCCTGCACGATGACGCAATCCATCGCCCGCAAGGCCGCCAGAACATGGTGGCTGTCGGGATCGGATTGGGCGATATCCTCGCCCTGGATGTAGAGGCCGCGGAAGGTGCCATTGAGGGCGGCGGAGAACATGTTGGGAATGCGCAGACCCGGCTCGGCCAGCAATTCGCGGCCCCAGGCCTGCTCGAATGTGCCTCTGACGATATCGTCGGCGACATGGCGGTAGCCGGGGAATTCGTGCGGGAAGGAGCCCATATCGCATGAGCCCTGGACATTATTCTGGCCCCGCAGCGGATTGATCCCGACGCCATCCTTGCCAAAATTGCCGGTCGCCATCGCCAGATTGGCCATGCCCATCACCATGGAGGAACCTTGTGAGTGTTCGGTGACGCCGAGCCCGTAATAGATCGCGCCATTGCCGCCCGTGGCATAGAGCCTCGCCGCCTCGCGCAGGTCTTGCGCCGGTACGCCACTGACCGCCTCGACGGATTCGGGTGAATTGCTGGCATCGCGGATGAAATCGACCCAGCGTTTGAAACTCTCATCTTCGCAACGCTCGGCGACAAAGGCCTCGTCGACCAAGCCCTCGGTGACGATGACGTGGGCGAGGGCATTGATGACGGCGACATTGGTGCCCGGGCGCAGCTGCAGGTGATGCGCCGCGCTGATATGGGGAGCGCGCACCAGATCGATGCGGCGCGGATCGATCACGATCAGCTTGGCCCCGGCGCGCAGGCGCCGTTTCATGCGTGAGGCGAAGACGGGATGCGCGTCGGTCGGATTGGCGCCGATCACCAGAATGACATCGGCCTGCTCAACCGATTTGAAATCCTGGGTCCCCGCCGAAGTACCCAGCGTCGCGCTCAGTCCATAACCGGTCGGCGAATGGCAGACCCTGGCGCATGTATCGACATTATTATTGCCGAAGGCGGCGCGGACCATTTTCTGGACGACATAGACCTCTTCATTGGTGCAGCGCGATGAGGTGATGCCGCCAATGGAACCGGTGCCGTGTTCGGCCTGGATACGACGCAATCGGCTGGTGGCAAATTCAATCGCCTCGTCCCAGCTGCATTCGCGCCAGGGGTCGGTGATAGTCTCGCGCACCATCGGCGAGAGGCGCCGTTCCTGATGCGTGGCATAGCCCCAGGCGAAGCGGCCCTTGACGCAGGAATGACCCTCATTGGCGCCGCCATCGCGGTCGGGTGTCATGCGCACTACTTCATCACCCTGCAGCTCGGCGATGAAGGAACAGCCGACGCCGCAATAGGCGCAGGTCGTCTTCACTTCACGCCGGGGCAGGCCGTGCTCGACAATGGACTTCTCCATCAATGTCGCAGTCGGGCAGGCTTGGACACAGGCACCGCAGGAGACGCATTCGCTGTCGAAGAAGCTCTCGCCGAGGCTGGCGGTAACCTTGGAATTGAAGCCGCGCCCCTCGATCGTCAGCGCCAGCGTGCCCTGGACTTCGTCACAGGCCCTGACGCAGCGCGAACAGACAATGCATTTCGAACCGTCAAACTGGAAATAGGGATTGGAGGCATCGATGCCTTCATCGAGATGGTTCTCGCCATCAAAACCATAGCGCACCTCGCGCAGGCCCACTTCGCCGGCGGTGTCCTGAAGCTCGCAATCGCCATTAGCCGAACAGGTCAGGCAATCGAGCGGGTGGTCGGAGATATAGAGTTCCATAATGCCGCGGCGCAGGGCTTCCAGACGCGGCGACTGGGTGGTGACTTTCAGGCCCTCTGCGACCGGTGTGGTGCACGAAGCCGGCGTGCCCTTGCGGCCGTCAATCTCGACTAGGCACATGCGGCAGGATCCAAACGGCTGCAGGCTGTCAGTGGCGCAAAGCTTGGGAATTCGGGCATCGGTCTGGGCCGCGGCGCGCATGATCGATGTGCCGGCCGGCACGAAGACGCGCTTACCATCAATCTCGAGGCTGACACTCGGTTCGCCCGTCTTGGCCGGGGTTCCGAAATCTGACGCTTTGCGGCTAGCCATGATCCTAGTCTACCACCGTTTTATCTGACTGTAGTGGCCGGGGTTGGAAGTCCTCGCGGAAATGGCGCAGGACGCTCATCACCGGCATCGGTGTCAGCCCGCCCATGGCGCAGAGCGAGCCATCGGTGAGGACGGTGCACAGCTCCTCGACCAGAGCGAGATTGGCCTCGACATCCTCGCCGCGCCGAACCTTGGCCAGGGTCTCGGCACCACGCACAGAGCCGATGCGGCAGGGCGTACACTTGCCGCAACTTTCCTCGGCGCAGAATTCCATCGCGAATTCCGCTTGCCGCGCCATGTCGACCGTATCGTCAAACACAACAATCCCGCCATGACCGAGCATCGCCCCGGCGGCGGCAAAGGCTTCATATTCCAGGGGCAGGTCCAGCATCGAGGCGGGCAAATAGGCCCCGAGCGGGCCGCCGACCTGGACGGCGCGGATCGGCCGCCCCGACCGGGTGCCGCCGCCATGGGTCTCGATCAGTTCACGCAGGGAGAGCCCGAAGGGCGCTTCAAACAAGCCGCCGCGTTTGATATTGCCGGCCAGCTGGAAGGCCTGGGTGCCGCGCGAACGCTCATTGCCAAGCGCCTGATAGGCGGTAGCGCCGTTGGCGAGAATATCCGGCACACTGGCGAGCGTGAGCACGTTATTGACGATGGTCGGCTTGCCGAACAGGCCGGAAATCGCCGGGATGGGTGGCTTGACCCTGACCTCGCCGCGCTTGCCCTCAAGGCTTTCGAGCATCGCGCTCTCTTCGCCGCAGACATAGGATCCGGCGCCGCGCCGCAAGGTGAGATGGAAGCTTTTGCCCGAGCCGAGAATATCATCGCCGAGCCATCCGCGACTTTCCCAGGCAGAGATGGCGGCGCGCAATGTTGCGATGGCGTCGGGGTATTCCGAGCGCAGATAGATCAGGCCCTGGGTCGCGCCGACGGCGAGGCCGGCGATGACCATGCCTTCGATCAACAGACCCGGATCGCCTTCGATCAACATACGATCGGCGAAGGTGCCACTATCGCCTTCATCGGCATTGCAGCAGATATATTTCTGCCCGCCCGGCGCGTCGGCGGCGGTCTTCCATTTGATCCCGGCGGGAAAGCCCGCACCACCGCGTCCGCGCAGGCCCGAGGCGGTGACTGCCTCGATGGTCGCCGCCGGGGATTGGGCCAGGGCGGCGCGCAGACCGGTCAGTCCGCCGCTCGCCTGGAAGGCGTCCAGGTCGAGCGGGTCGATCACACCGCAGCGGCGGTAGAGCAGGCGGGTCTGGGCCTGCATCCAGCTCAGCGCCTCGACGGGGCCAAGTGCGAGTGCGTGGGTGTCGGCTAAACCCTGATCGAACAAGGCGTCGACATCGCCGTCACCGACGGGCCCGAAACCCTGGCGGACTCCGTCACGTTCAATCTCCAAAAGCGGTTCGAGCCACATCATGCCGCGCGATCCGGTGCGTATCAGCGACAGCTCAATCCCACGCTGTTGGGCGACGGCCTCAAGCCGGTCAGCGACCGCATCAGCGCCGACCGAGCGGGCAGCGGCATCGCGGGGCAGATAAAGGGTGAGCGGCTCAGTCATCGCTGTCCGCCTTTCCAAGCGCCGCGGCAAGCACATCGACCGAGGCACGCCCGATCAGCGTCTCGCCAATCAGGGCAGCGGGGCCAAGGGCGCAATTGCCCAGGCAATAGACTGCTTCATGGGCGATGCCCGCCTTGTCCAGTTCGGCCGCGAGACGGTCAGCGCCAACGGACTGACAGGCTTCGGCCCGGCACAGGCGCAGGCGGTTTGGATCGTGCGGTTCGGTCGTGAAATCCGCATAGAAGCTGCGCACGCCTTGGATTTCGGCGCGGGAGATATTGAGTTCGTGCGCGATGACGCGCGCTGCATCGTCGCTGACACATTTGTGCCGGGTCTGGACGTCGTGCAGGATTTCAATCAGCGCCTCGGCGCGGTCATCATGCCGGGCGCAGACCTGTTTGGCTGTTTCAATATCCGCCTGGGGCAAGCCGTTCTCCGCAAAAATGATTGGATGGCGTATGCGACATTAGCCGGAAATTCGCTTATGGCCATCCCCCTGGTTTCGCCAGTTCAACCGGGCTTCGCCGCCAGCGCGGATGGCACTGGATATTTGCACCAGTGACTCAGGCAAGCTGTTAAAATGAGATTGTGCGGGTGCGCCGAGACGTTGCGTGGCCTCAGCGACACAGTATTCGACAGGTCGGCGGCTTGATTCTTTGACGCGAGGAAAAAATGCGTTGAAACTAAAGGTTGGTGCTATGATCTCGGTTTGGCAGAGACAATTCGTGAAACTGCGGTTCGAGCCATGTGCAAACCGTGAATCGCGAACGGGCCTGCTGCGGTCGATGGATATGCGCGTGTCGGTGGCGTGAGAACGTCTGACCTTCTCCACCAGCGGGACGGCCAGGATCACAATTGGAGTAAAGCCCTAAGGGGGGCCATTTGGTACAGGACATCAATCTCGCCGGGGCGCCGAGCAAAGTGAATTGGCCATCGATCATCCGGAATTTCCGGATGTCGAAGCGGTTGAAGCAGGCGGCGCTCGCAGCTGATCTCGGGGTGACCCAGGCGATGATTTCGCGCTGGGAGAATGGCGAGTCGGATCCGCCCGACCGGGTCAAGCGCCGTATGGCAGAACTGGTGCAGGACGCTTTCGTCGTGGCACCGGCGCCGACCTGGGTTGACCTCGTGACGCTCAATCCCGGCATCGAATTCGTCACCGACTCGATGGGCATGTTCAAGGCGATTTCCGCCGGAGCGCTGGAGCTGTTTGGTGTGTCCCGCGAAGCGGTCGAAGGCCGGCCGGCGAGCCGCTTTCTTGGCGGCGATTTCGCTGCGACAATGGAGGCCCTGCGCACCAAGGGCATGTTCCGCAGCGATCTGGTGTTCGCGCAGAGTCTCGGGACGGTCGAGATCAACAATGGCTCCGGCACAACCGCGCTATTGTGCGACTTCATCCATTGGCCGCGCATCTCCGAGGTGCGCGCAATTTATTGTGTGCACTCGGGCGCTGTGCTCGACCCGGCCAAGTATGAGCGTCGGTTGGAACTGCGTGGGCAAAAGATCGTCACCCGCAAGACGTTTTAATCGCGCGACTTGGTTCGCTGCGTGAGAGCATAAAAAAGGGCGGCCCACTGGGCCGCCCTTTGTATTTACCAGGTGTGTTGGCTCAGTTTCCACGTTGCGCGTCACGCAGAGCCCGGAATTCATTGCCCTCATACCAGTTTGGCCAAGCGTCGGAATTGGCCAGTTGTGCGCCGACATCATAGAGCAGCGTGACGGTTTGGGTCATGCCGTCCATCCGCCAATCGGGTGAATATTGGTCGCTCGGTGCGTGGTAGCGGTTGACGGTGTAGTCTTCACCGGCCGCTTCACCCGCTGCGGTGCCACCATCGACCAGATCGGTTCCACCTTCGGAGTAGAGCATCGGCACGCCGTGCTTGGCGATCGAAATATGGTCGGAGCGATAGAAGGAGCCTGCCGACGGGTTAGGGTCTGGCGCGAGATGGCGACCTTGCAGGGCAGCCTCTTCGGCGAGAATGTCCTCAAGCTCAGAGGCGCCAAAGCCGACAACCACGACATCATTTGATGGTCCGACGGGCATGATCGCATCGATATTGATGCCGCCGACGGTCTGGCTGAAGGGCACGACCGGGTGTGCCCCGTAATAGGCTGAACCGAGCAGGCCGGATTCTTCCGCCGTGACGGCGATGACCATTACCGAGCGCTCTGGTGGGTTGGCGACGAAGGCTTCGCCGATTTCCAGAATGGCAGCGGTGCCGGAGGCATTGTCGACGGCGCCATTATAAATGCCGTCTTCGCCTTCGGGCACGTCACGGCGACCGAGATGGTCCCAATGGCCGGTGTAGAGCACGTATTCGTCCGGCCGTTCGGTGCCGCGAACCACACCGACGACATTACGGGAATCCATCGTGCGGGTCGTGTTGTGCAACGTGCCGCCGGCACTCAGGCCGGTCATCGGAACGGCGGTGAAGCCGGGCTGGGCCGCGCTGGCGGTCAGCGTGTTGAAGTCGAGGCCGGAAAGCTCGAACAAATGCCGGGCGATATCTTCGGTAACCCAACTCTCAACCTCGGCAAATGTGCCTTCGCCGGGTGCCCTTGCCAGGTCAAGCTGGGAGCCGGACCAGGACCCGGTGATCACATTCCAGCCATAAGAGGCTGGCGCGGTCTGGTGGATCAGGATGACGGCGGCGGCGCCCTGCCGGGCAGCTTCTTCGTATTTATAGGTCCAACGCCCGTAATAGGTCATGGCATTGCCGTTGAAGAGACCACTGTCGGGATTGGCATAGCCGGGATCATTGACCAGCATCACCACGGTCTTGCCCGTGACATCGACGCCGGCATAATCGTCCCAGCCATATTCCGGAGCGACGACGCCATAGCCGACGAACACCAGATCGCTGTCCGCAACCGAGACTTCCGGCTGGTTCAGCTTGGTCCAGTAGACGATATCGTCGCCCATGCGCAGGTCGAGCGGTGCACCGTTGAAAAGGACGTCGAAATTCGAGCTGGCGGTATCCAGTGTCACTTCCAGCAGCGAAACCGGCTGGAAATAACTGCCCTGATAGCCAGGCTCGAGCCCAATCCGGGCCATTTCGTCGGCGACCCATTGACTGGCGGCCATGCCACCCGGCGTGGCTGGAGCGCGGCCCTCAAAGCCGTCATCGGCGAGGGTCGAGATGCGGTAGCGCAAATCGGCTTCATTGATATCGCCGGTCGTTGGCATCACGGCGGGCTGGAACGCCGCCGCGTGTGTCTCGGTTGTTGTGTCAGCCGCATGGGTCGCGGCGTCGGTAGTCGTTTCGTCAGCCGGCTGGCTACAGCCAGCGAGGGCCAGTCCGCCAATCGCGGCGGCAAGAACCATATATCTCATCCCGATTTCCCCTTATTCGGTTGGGCTTCGATGTAATTGTGTGGCACATCGTGCACCGGAGCAAGACTTGCGCAAGCTGCGGCCTGCAGAGGATTGAGGGAATTGGGGTTTGACCAAACCTGAACGAGGGTTCAGGTTTGGTTTCAATCAGGATAGCTGGCGCAGTGATGTGCCTGGGCCATTTCAGGGGAGAGACAATGACGGATCGTCCAGCCGGGTCGAAAGCGACTCAACTGCCGAGCGCGAACTACAGCAAATTGGTGATGCTGCTCCTCTTCCTCGTCTACGCTTTCAATTTTCTCGATCGCCAAATTATCTCGATCCTCGCCATCCCGATCAAGGAAGATCTGGGTCTGACCGACGAACAGCTTGGTCTGCTGGGCGGTATCGCCTTTGCTCTCCTCTATTCGACTCTCGGCGTGCCGATCGCCTGGTTCGCTGATCGCATCAACCGAACCTGGATCATGACGGGCTCGCTATTGATCTGGAGCGGCTTTACGGCCGTGAGCGGTCTTGCGACCAATTTCACACAGCTCTTCCTGGCGCGGGTTGGCGTCGGGATCGGCGAGGCCGGCGGCGTGGCGCCAGCCTACACGATCATTGCCGACTATCATCCGCCAGAGAAACGCGCCCGGGCGCTCGCGATCTACTCGCTGGGAATTCCCGTCGGTAGCGCTTTTGGCGTGATCGCCGGCTCGCAAATCGCGGGCGGCGGCATCTCCGATAGCCTCGACTGGCGTTCGGCATTCTTCATTGTTGGCATTGCCGGTGTCATATTGGCGCCAATCTTCAAACTTCTGGTTCGCGAGCCCGTGCGAGGACAGTTTGACGGCGTCCTCGCCAAGCGCCCGACGGCGCTCGAGACGGAGGCCGCCTATCCCCCGGCCAAGGCGCGCATCCTGTCGATCGCCGGCGCGGTGCTGTTCGCCTTGCCGAGCCTGCTGGCGATTTTCAGCATCACCGTATTCGGTGGCGGCGCCTCGCAGTCGGTCGGGCTTTTGCTGGCCGTCGCTGCGCTCGGGGCAGCCTGTGGCTGGTTCGCCGGCCAGTGGGTGAGCCGGTGCGCGCATTGGTCGGTATTGGCCTTGGGCACAAGCGTCTTGATGCTTCTGCCCGGATTGCTCGCTTGGGGCGTTCCCGCATTGATAACCGGCGAGGGGCTCGGACTGGGTGCCATCGGCTGGCTGGTGGGACGTGCCATCGCCGGCGCGTTGATTGGCGTCTTCTTCGTCTTCTTCCGCGAGTTCATGAATCTCGCCCTTGAGAAACCAAGTTTCTGGCTGATGATCATGGGCGCCTCGGCCTCCTCGATGATGGGATATGGCGTCTTCTTCTGGCTGCCCTCCTTCTTCGCCCGCAGCTTCCAACTCTCGCTGACGGAAACGGGTTGGCTGTTTGGCGGCGTCCTGTTCGTGGCCGGCAGCCTCGGCATTTTCCTCGGCGGTGTGATGGGCGACTGGATGGGCAAGCGCAAACGCTCAGCCTTCGCCACCGTCCCGGCGATCGCCTTCCTGATTTGTACGCCGCTCTACTGGGCCGGCATCATGTCGCCTTCGGCACTGATGGCGGTCGTCATCCTGTTTGTGCCAACGGCGCTCGGGCTCGCTTGGCTGGGACCGGTGCTGTCAGCCTTCCAGCACCTTTTCCCGCCGCACATGCGGACCAGCGGATCGTCGGTCTTCCTGCTCATCAACAATCTTTTGGGCATTGGCGGCGGCGTCTACGTGCTCGGCCGTCTCTCGACCTTGCTGGCGCCGACCTATGGCGAGGGTTCGCTGCGGATTTCCATCCTGATTGGCTCTTGTCTTTACCTGGTTGCTGCCGGCTTCATGTTCTGGGCTGCGCGCTATCTCGCCCGCGACTGGGTCGAGCATGTGCCGCAACACGATGTGGATCGAGCGGCTGAGCCGGCCTGATGTCAAAAGGATTCAGCGATCATTTTTTCACGACCGCCGATGGTCTGCGATTGCACTATCGCGACTATCCGGCCGTTGGTGAGGCGCGCGGTCTGCCGGTTCTGTGCCTGCACGGGCTGACCCGCAATGTCTGCGATTTCGAGGATCTCGCGCCGCGTCTGGCGACGCTGGGGCGGCGTGTCATCGTGGCGTCGCAGCGTGGCCGCGGCCGCTCGGATCCTGATCCGCAGGCGGAGCGCTACCAGCCCCTGACCTATTCCGGCGACATGATTGGCTTGCTCGATGCGCTGGCCATTGAACGCGCGGTCTTCATCGGCACGTCGATGGGTGGCCTGATGACAATGATTATCGCCGCACAGCAACCACAAAAGGTGGCGGCGGCGGTGCTGAACGATATCGGCCCAGAGATTGCGAAAGCCGGCCTCGACCGGATCAAGACGAATGTCGCGAGCCGCGACCCGGTCGGGACGTGGGACGAGGCGGCGGCCCGGTCGCGTGAGGCGAATCTGGCAGCCTTCCCGGCGCGCGCGGACGATGCGGAATTTTGGCTCGATTTCGCGCACAAGACCTGGGTCGAGACTGGCGATGGCCGCATCGCCCTGGCCTATGACGGCGCGATTGTCGATCAGATCGACAGTTCGGCCATCCCGCCCGATATGTGGCCGTTCTGGGAGCCGTTCAAATCAATCCCGACCCTGCTCGTACGCGGCGCAATCAGCGATTTGCTGAGCGCTGCGACGGCGGTAGAGATGCATCGGCGCAAACCCGATCTCGATGTCGTCGAAGTGCCAGAGACCGGCCATGCACCCTTCATGACCGAGCCGCAGGCCTGGACCGCAATTGAAGACTTTATCCAGCGTGTGGATTAGGCGAACACGGTCCTGAGCATCGCAGCTTCCGGTGCCTGGTTCCAGAACAGGCGTTGGCCGGCTTCGATGTCGACCGCGCAGATATTGCCGGTTTTGACTTTCGCGTCGTGCTCCTCGCCCTCAAGCACGCCGTGCATATAGCGCATCACGCCGTTCGAGGTGATGATCAGGGCAAAGCGGCGGCTCAGCGCTGCATCGCGCATCACGGAGAGCGCATTGGTCCGCAAAGTCGCCTCGTCGGGTGACCAGTCGACGCCGTCGGGCCGGCGATGCTCTTCATTCCAGGTGCGGTGCGCTTCGGCGCCGAATTCCGCGATGATCTCGTCGCAGGACTTGCCGCCCCAAGAGCCGTAATCAATCTCGCGCAATCGGTCATCAATTTCGACCTTGCCATGAAAGCCACAAAGCACAGCGACGAGCTCGGCGGCGCGGCGGGTGCGCAGGAGGGGGCCGGTGATGATGCGTTCTGGTGTCAGGCGCGCATCACGCAGGGCATTGCCGAGCGCGGCGGCCTGTTCCTCGCCCTTGTGGACCAGCGGCAGGTCCTCCTTGGCGCCAACCCAGACGACCTTGTCGCCGGGACCGAATGTATTGCCGTGACGGGCCAGCAAAACCTTGCTCATGGCACCAGCTCACCTTCGCGGGCGATAATGCCCTCAACCACGGGCACGTCTTCCGGTGCATCGACTGACCAAGCCGAGCGGCCCCGATAATCAGTCGGCACGATCCGGATCGGAATGCCGTTCTCCAGGGCGCGCAATTGCTCCAGGCTTTCGGCTTTCTCCAGCGGCGAAGGTTCCAGCGCGACGATCCGCTCCAGCGTGTCACGGCGATAGCCATAGAGGCCGATATGCTGCCAGGTCGGTGTGCCGGCTTCGGGATGGCGCTGGAAGGGGATGACGCCCTTGGAGAAATACAGCGCGTCCATCGCCCGGTTGAAGACGACGGTGGTGCCGCCGACAATGCCCTTGGCCTTCATCTCGCGCATCCGGATCGCGGTTTCCTCGGGCATTTTCACGGCCGGGGTCGCCATCGCCAAAGCCTCGTCGGCGAGCATGGCAGTGGCGACATCGCCGATCACCCAGGGCGGGATCAGCGCGGCATCGCCTTGGACATTGATGATGATGTCCGCATCGCTGCCCAGTCGCTTCACAGCGTCGAGCGCGCGCTCCGTCCCATTGCGGCATGCCGGATCGGTCATCACCGCTTCGCCGCCAAAGCCCCGGACGGCATCGACAATGCGCTCGTCATCGGTGGCAACGACGACGCGGTCGACGCCGGGGGCCGCGCTGGCTGAGCGCCAGACGCGTTCGATCATCATGCGACCCGCAATTTTTTCGAGTGGCTTGCCGGGAAAACGGCCGGAGGCATAGCGGGCGGGAATGATGGCGATAACGGACATATGGCGGGGCTCCTCGGTCGGGTTTGCTTGTTCCACAAGCCCCCGCCAATTTCCAGCACTTCTGTGCGGCAGGGCGCTTTCCCGGCGCGTTTATTGCGTTTGGACCCCTCGCGTGGAATAATGACGTAGCAGGCTTGCAGCGATCACTCGCACACTCAATCTGGAGGCGGAACGGCCGTGCTGGGCATTATTCGCATCACCGCGATTACCAGTGCAGTTCTGTTGGGCGGCGCTGCCTTTGGTCAGCCCACCCATCAAAGTGTTCCGCGAGCGCTCGACGCGCAGGCGGACGAGGCCGCCGCAGCAGCCGAATTATTGCTGTTGGAGACGCTTCGCCGCCGGGCCACTAGCCCGACGGCGACAGTGGACACCGACAACGAAGATGCGATCCTGATTGTCGCCGAGGGGCCGGACAGCGTTGTTTGCCGCTGGCAATACCGCAATGGCAGTCATTTCCGTGAAAGGCGTTGCCGGTCGCGGTTCCAGGCGCAGCGCGAAGAGCGCCAAGCGGCCTATGCGATGCGGCGATTGCGCGGCTTTTAGGCTGTCGCCTTAGCCGCGGGCTGTGACCTGCGAGCGACTTGCACGCCCCGACGAACCGGTGGGGCCGTCGTGCGCTATTTGCTTTTAAGTTGCATTTAGAGGGGTTGCGCCGCATCATTCCGCTGGTTTTGCCGCGCCGCAATCGGGTCGCGACTGGTTTCAACGCACGGGAGGAGAACAACATGAACAGATTCATCGTGACTGGTCTTGCCACCGCATGTCTGCTGTCGGCGCCGGGTCTGGCCAATGGGCAGGATACAACTGAACTGGCGGTCGCTCCGGTGGACGCCGAGGTGAGCCAGACCGAACCTGCTGCGGAAGAGACGGCGGCGCCGGACGCGCCTCAGGTGGTCGAAAATGATCCCAATGAAGTGATCTGTCATACACGCCGGCAGACCGGCAGCAATTTCCGCGAACGGATCTGCATGACGCGACGTCAGGCCGAGCAGGCTGAAGAAGCTGCGGAACGGTCACTCGCTCGGATGCGCCGGGGCCGGGCTTTTTCGCCGAACTAGTGCGGCCCGGACCGCAAGCCGCCCCGCCTGAACCGCTGCGAAGCGGAATGCGAGCTCGGCGATGCTTGCCCTGTCGCGCTTGCGACGAAGCTGTGACCCGACAGGGTCGGGCAATTGGCGTCAACTCGCCAGTCTTGTAATGACTTATGGACTTCAACAGCGCCCGGTCTTATGGCCGAGTATCTGTCTTTCCCGCCATTACCAGATTTCGAGACCCTGATGCGCCATTTTCTATCGACTGCCGATTGGACCCGCCCCGAACTCCAAGGCCTGCTTGATCGCGCGGCCAGCTTCAAATCTGGCTCGGGCAGCCGTGCGCTCGAAGGCAAATCGATCGCGCTGCTCTTCTTCAATCCATCGCTGCGCACTCGCTCGTCTTTCGATATCGGTGCCTGGAAAATGGGCGGGCACGCCATTGTGCTCGATGCCAAGGGTGCGACCTGGCCACTCGAATTCGCCGACGGTGCGGTGATGGACGGGACCGCCGAGGAGCATGTGCGTGAGGCCGCGCGAGTGTTGTCGAGCTATGTTGATCTGATTGCAATTCGCTGCTTCCCCGAGTTCAAGGACTGGGCCGTCGAGCGCGAGGATCCGATGATCTCGGCCTTCGCCCGGCATTCCACCGTGCCGGTGATCAATATGGAGACCATCGTCCATCCCTGTCAGGAGCTGGCGATGATGTTGGCCATGCAGGAGCGGATCGGCGCCGTGCAGGACAAGACCTTCTTGTTGACCTGGGTTCCGCATCCCAAACCGCTCAATACGGCGGTCGCCAATTCGGCGCTGCTGATGGCGGCCAAGTTCGGGATGAATATCCGGCTTCTGGTCCCCGATGAGCGCTACCGTCTGGACGAACGCTATATGGGTGCGGCCGAGCGCTTTACCGCCGAGGGCGGCGGCTCTGTCACGATGACGAGCGATATTGAGGCAGCTTATTCCGGTGCCGATGCGGTTTATGCCAAGAGCTGGGGCGCGCTCCCCTTTTATGGCCATTGGGAAGACGAGGCGCCCTATCGTGCCAAGGGCGCGGATTTCATGATCACGCCGGAGAAGATGGCGTTGACCAATAGTGCCACCGTCAGCCATTGCCTGCCGATGCGGCGCAATGTGAAGATCGCCGATGCCGTCGTCGATAGCCCCGCTTTTCTGGGCATCGAAGAGGCCGCTAATCGCTTGCCGGTGCAACAGGCCGTGATGGAAGCGCTGGCCAATCAGGGACAGTTCAAGTGACGGCTCAAGCCCCCGGCGTTCGCCCGACGATTGTCCGCTTGCTGTCGCATATGCGCGACGGCAAGGAGATCCGCGAATACCTGCAGCGCTTTTCCGGGCTGGACCAGGAACGCTTCGCCGTCATCAAGGTCGGCGGCGCAGTGATCCAGGAGGATCTTGACGGTCTGGCAACGGCGTTGGCCTTTCTGCAATCGGTCGGCCTGTCGCCAGTTGTGGTGCATGGCGGCGGCCCGCAGTTGGATGCGGCCCTGTCCGAGGCCGGTATTGGCACCGAACGCATCAATGGTTTGCGGGTCACCCGTGAGAATGCGATCCCGATCATTCGCGACACGCTGACCCGCGCCAATCTCCAGCTGGTCGACGCGATCCGTGAGGCCGGTGGCCGCGCCGCTGCTGTGCCGCGTGGTGTGTTCGAGGCTGAGCTGATCGACGAAGACAAGTTGGGCCGGGTCGGCGAGCCGACGAATATCCATCTCGAACTTGTCGCGGCGGCTGCGCGGGCTGGACAGGCGGCGATCCTTGCCTGTCTTGGTGAAACCCATGACGGTCGCCTGGTCAATATCAATGCCGATTTTGCGGTGCGCGCCCTGGTGCAAGCCTTGCAGCCCTACAAGGTCGTGTTCCTGACGGGCACGGGCGGCCTGCTCGACGAAGCGGGCGATGTGCTGTCCTCGATCAACCTGGCGACCGATTACGCGGGCCTGATGAACGCAGAATGGGTCAATGGCGGCATGCGATTGAAGCTTGAGGAGATCAAGCGCCTGCTCGACGATTTGCCGCTCTCCAGCTCGGTTTCGATCACCAGCCCGGCAGAGTTGGCGCGTGAGCTCTTTACCCATGCCGGCGCTGGCACGCTGATCCGTCGCGGCGAGACGATCTTGTCGACGAGCTCCAAGGATGAGCTCGATCTCGGCCGTCTCGACGCTTTGGTAACCAAGGCCTTCGGTCGCGCTCCGATCGCCGGCTATTGGGATAATCTCGTGCTCGACCACGCTTTCGTCACCGATAGCTACCGGGCCGCCGCGATCACGAAGCGGCTGGATGACTGGATCTATCTCGACAAATTTGCCGTGCTGGACGATGCGCGTGGCGAAGGGCTGGGGCGCACGGTCTGGCACCGCTTGGTCGAATATGCGCCTCGCCTGATCTGGCGGTCGCGGACGGCCAATCCGGTCAACAACTTCTATTTTGACGAATGCGACGGCGCGATCCGGCGTGATGAATGGACCGTCTTCTGGCGCGGCGAAGGCATTCGCCCGGCCGAGATCGACGCCGTTGTCACACGGGTGTTCGAACTGGCGCCGACGTTGGAGCCGGTGTCATGAAAAAGCGGATCGGTCTGGTTGGTGCACGCGGCCATACCGGGCGCGAATTGCTGCGCCTGATTGCGGCGCGCGATGATCTTGAACTCGTCTTCGCCAGTTCACGGGAACTGGCCGGCCAAGCGGTCCACGATATCGCGCCGGAGATAGCGGCCGGACTGATGTTCGAAGCCCTGTCGCCTGAGGCGGTCGCAGAACGAGGAGCGGATGCCGTTATTCTCGCCCTGCCCAATGATGCCGCCGGCGCCTTTGTCGCTGCGATTGAAGTGGTGAGCCGGAATACGATGATTGTTGATCTCTCGGCGGACTACCGGTTCGATGATGGCTGGACCTATGGTCTGCCTGAAATCCACGGCCGCGACGCGTTGCGCTCGGCAAGGCGGATCTCCAATCCAGGCTGCTATGCTACGGCCGGGCAGTTGGCCATTGCGCCGCTACGGGGCCGACTGGCGGCCGATCCACATGTCTTCGGTGTCTCGGGCTATTCTGGTGCCGGCACGACGCCGTCGCGGAAAAATAACCTGGAAGCCTTGCGTGACAATCTCATGCCCTATGCCCTGACCGGGCATTTGCACGAGAAAGAGATGTCGCGGCAGCTCGGGGTGGATGTCCATTTCACGCCGCACGTGGCGGCTTTCTTTCGCGGCATCGTCGCGACGGTGCACCTGTCCCTGGCAGAGCCGATCACACGTGAAGCCCTGATCGCGCTCTATGAGGCGGCCTACCGCGGTGAATCACTGGTGCGCGTGACCGAAGAGACACCGGAAGTGCGCGATGGGGCGGAGGTGGCCGGCGCTGTGATTGGCGGCTTCGGGCTCAGTTCCGATGGCCGCCACGCCGTGATCGTCTGCACGCTCGACAATCTGCTCAAGGGCGCGGCGGTTCAGGCCTTGCAGAATCTTTGCCTGGCGCTGGGGCTGCCGGAGTAATCAGTCCTCGTCCCGCTTGCCGTCATCGATTTCCTGCCAATGCGCCTCATAGGCCGCATCGCGCTCAATGCGGTGATAGCCCTGTGCCCGCCACAGCGTGAATTCGCGCGTCTTGTCGCCATCGAGCGGGATAGACAGGCTGCCAGCGGATTCGAACAGGTCGAAATCCTCACGCATTTTTGCCACTTCCAGCGGCCGGTGCGAGACGATCAGGATCGGTGCTGCATGACCGTCCTCGAGTGGCCATTCCTGTTCGGCATGATTGACCGGTCCGGAATAGCGCAACCACATCGCCAGTGGTGGGTTAGTATCGCTGCCATAGCGTTGCATCTGGTGGAAGATATTGCGGTCGTCGAACACGAGAGCGCTGTAGTCGGCAGCCATGCCCGCCTCGCCGATGGCGTCGGCGGTTGCCTGCCAGGCACGGATGCGCTTGGTGGCGTTTTCAAGGTGGACGGCTTCTGTCAGCGAAGGGCTGACCACCACGACGCTCATGAATAATCCGAGCGCGGTATGGAAGGCGATCGACCCATAGAGCACGCCGCGGCGCCAAGCCGGTCCGCGCAGCAAAAAGCTGGCGACCAGAAGGGTGGCTGCGACATAGGCGGCGCCAGCCCAATTGGCGTGGGCGCGACTGATGAAGGCCTCTGCGGATACGGTCAGTAGTGGCGGCAGGATGAAGGCCGCCAGCAGTCGCGATTCGGGCAAGGCCTCACGAAAGCGCCAGAGAATGCCGCCAAGGATTGCCAGCAGGACGACGAATAAGGCCGGCCCGAAAATGCCCAGCTGTCCGGCCAGAAACTCGACCAGTTCGCCGGGGTGAAACAGGTCTCCGCCCCAATTCGCATTGGCGGCGGTGTGGGTCACGGTGGCGAAATCATGCGCCGCATTCCACATGATATTAGGCGTGAGCAAGGCCGTGCCGATCAGCAAGGCGAGCGCCCCACGCAAGGTGAGCAGGGCCTGGCGCGTCGGTGCATCGATGACGATGCCGATCCCCAGCCCGAGCACGAAATAGAGCATGACGTATTTGGACAGGAAGCCGAGACCTATCGCCACGCCGAGCCCGACGGCGCTGGCCCAGCCGCCACCATCGCGCAGGCGCAGAAGTGCGTAGAGCCCTGCGGACCAGGCGCACATGGCCGGCACGTCGGTCGAAATGACGGCGCCGGAGATGAACATGGATGGAATCGTCAGATAGATGAGCGCTGCCCAAAACCCGGTCCGGGCGTCCCAGAGCTTGCGGGCACTGAGGAAGAGGAAGCTGGCCGTAATCGAATGCAGCACGGGCGAGGCCAGCCTGACGCTGAAATCGCTGTCGCCGAACAGGGTCGTCGCCAGCCTGATCAACCAGGCGATCATCGGCGGTTTCGAGAAATAGCCCCAGTCCAGTTGCAGCGACCAGACCCAGTATTGGGATTCGTCGGCGTAAAGCTCGATCGGGTTGAGCGCGAGGGCGAGAATGCGGACCAGGGTGACGCAAAGAATCAGTGCGACGGTCGCCCGCTGCCAAGTCCACGCCCATGGGGTGTATTTTCGATTCAACTCAACCATTGAGGGCTCACAAGTCTTAAGAAAGTGTAACATTTTCGCCGCAGGCTATGCCCTTTCCACTGTGGCGCGTAAAGAGCGCTTTGGACAGGGAATGCGGTGGTCGCAACGGGTTCGCCCCCCGTATGTAGGGCAAATGCCGGACCGAAAACACATATCTTGCGCGATTCAGCCCATGACGCGCGGATTCAAGTTTGGCGACGGTTAGGCGACGGTCACAAAACCTTCGCTGGCCTGTCTTGGATTCTTCGTAGGTCCGGCGTACGAGGCGCTTGCTTCGTCGGGGGACACGCTCCCCTGTTTGGTCGATCCTAGGGGGACATCTCCAAATGACATTCATGAAAAAACTTTCACTGAGCGCGGCGACCATCGCCCTGCTGGCGGCCGCGCCGGTCGCTGTCCATGCGCAGGAAACCTCGTCTTCGCTGCGTGGTTCGGTCATCAACGGCGCTGGCGCCGCGATTTCCGGTGCCCGCGTCACCATCCAACACGTACCCAGTGGCTCGATTTCCAGAACCACAACCAGCGCCAATGGCGGGTTCTCCTCGACCGGCCTGCGCGTCGGTGGTCCCTACAACGTCACGATCACGGCTGACGGCTATCAGCCTCGCCGCGTCGAAGACGTCTTCCTGTCACTCGGTGAGAGCCAGTCGCTCAATCTCGAAATGTCCGCGGGCTCTGAAACGACCGACGTGATCGTCGTCACCGCATCAGCCATTCAGGCCTTGAATACGGCTGTTGGTCCGAATTCGACCTTCAGCCTGCGCGACCTGCAAGAAACCCCTGCGATCAATCGCGCGCTCGCCGATGTCGTGCGCCAGGATCCTCGCATCTATATCGACGAATCGTTCAACGACTCGATCCAGTGCGCCGGTGCCAATCCGCGCTATAACAGCCTTACGGTTGATGGTTTGGGCCTGAATGACGGCTTCGGTCTCAACTCGAACGGTTACCCGACCCAGCGCATGCCATTCTCCTACGACGCCATCGAGCAGGTCTCTGTGGAGCTGGCCCCGTTTGACGTCGAATACGGTGGCTTCACCGCCTGTAACATCAATGCTGTTACCAAATCCGGCACCAATGAATTCCATGGCGGCGCCTTCTTCGACTTCACCTCGGACGCACTTCAGGGCGACTCGCTTGAAGGCACCGACTTCACTGTCCCTGAATACGAGCAGAAGCGTTACGGCATCACCTTCGGTGGCCCAATCATCCGCGACCGCCTGTTTTTCTTCGCCGCTTATGAGCGCTTTGAAGGTATCGACATTTTTGATCGTGGTCCTGAAGGTTCCGGCGCTCCAACCGAGATCACTGGTTTTACCCAGGCCGATTATGCCGACATTCTCGACATCGCCCAGAACGTCTATGGCTATAATCCAGGTGGCATTCCAGGCAATGCCCCGGTTATCGATGAAAGCATCCTGGTTCGTGTCGACTGGAACATTAATGACGACCACCGTTTTGCGCTGACCTACAACCAGTCGGAAGGTGCCAACCGTACCGAGTCTGACGGCGACAACAATGAGTTCGAGTACGAGAACCACCTTTATAATCGTGGTTCAGACCTGACCGCCTACACCGCGCAGCTGTTCTCCAACTGGACGGATAATTTCTCTACCGAGGTGCGGGCCTCCTACCAGAAGGTCGATTTCACTCAAGCTTCGATCAACGGCACCGATTTCGGTGAAGTCCAGATCCGAGTCGGCGGCAACACCATCTACATGGGTGCCGACGATTCACGTCAGTCCAACGAACTCAACTACTCGACCATGACCCTCAAGGGCGTGGGTCACTATCAGTGGAACGACCACTTCATCTCCTTCGGCGCCGAGCGTCTGACCTACGACATTTTCAACCTCTTTGTTCAGCACACCGAGGGCGAATGGCGTTTCAACTCGATCACTGATTTCCGCAATGGCGATGTCGACCGCATCTATTACGGCAATGCCCGCGGCACGAATAACCCTGCCGATGCCGGTGCGAGCTTCACTTACGACATCAACACCGTCTACGCGCAGGACGAATGGTCTGGCCCGAATGGCCTGACCCTGATCGCCGGTCTGCGTTATGACTGGTACACGACCGATGACGTGCCGAACGCGAACCCGAACTTTCTGGCTCGTAATGGCTACACCAACGCCGACTCCCTCGATGGCCGCGGGCTGGTTCAGCCTCGCTTCGCCTTCACATGGGATGCCCGTCGTGACCTGACGCTTCGTGGTGGCTTTGGCCTCTATTCCGGCGGCAATCCGAATGTCTGGGTTTCCAACAACTTCGCCAATGATGGCCTGACGGCTGTCCAGCTGACCAACCGTTCGCCAGACAATCTGTTGACCGGTGCAGAGACCTATACCCAGGACGAAGGTACTGGCGGTCGGCCGATCTGGGGCGTGCCACAGAGCATGTATGACAGCGTTGCTACCGGCGCAGCCAATTCCGGCGTTAACGCCATCGACCCGAATTTCGAAATTCCGGCCGAATGGAAAGCGGCATTGGGCTTCACCTATGACGGCGCTCTGCCTTATCTCGGTGACGGTTATACAGTGATGGGCGATCTGCTTTACTCGCAAAGCCGCGACGCAGCCGGCATCGTCGATGCAACGCTTGAGCAAGTTGATACGGCACCGGATGGTCGCCCGATCTATCGCTCGATCGATCGCAGCGATCCCGATTGTGTCGTTCCAACCGCTGCAGCCTGTTCAAGCCGGAATTTCAATCAGGACTTCATTCTGACCAATTTCGACGGCGGCCAATCCCTCGTCTTGTCGCTCGCGGTCAGCCGTGATTATGATGACCTGGGTTTGAGCTGGACAGCTGCTTATGCCTACACCCAGTCCGAAGATGCCAACCCGATGACCTCATCGGTTGCCTTCTCGAACTACGCGAACGTCGCGGTCTCCGATCCGAACAACCCGCGGGCCACCACGTCCAACTACGAGATCCCGCACCGTTTCACAGGCCGGGTTTCCTGGGAGCATAACTTCTTCGACGACCTGACAACCCGGGCCACCCTGTTCGGGCAAGTCAGCCAATCGCGTGGCTATTCCTTCTCCTTCGATCGGGATGATGGCGACATGTTTGGTGATCTCGTTGACCGTCGTCACCTGCTCTACGTACCGACCGATGCGAGCGATCCGCTGGTTCGCTTCGCACCTGGCTTCGACACGGCGGCCTTCTTCGCCTACGCCGATGCCAACGGTCTGGCACGTGGTGCCATCGATCAGCGCAACTCACATGAAGGTTCCTGGTGGACCAAGATGGATCTGCGCATCGAGCAGGAATTCCCGGGCTTTGCTGAAGGTCATCGGGCTGCGGGTTATCTCGTGATCGAAAACCTCGGCAATTTGATCAATGATGAATGGGGCATTCTCAACCAGGCGAATTTCCCGCAAATCCGCAATATCGTGAACGCGGATTATGATGCGGTCGCCAACCAGTATGTCTTCCAGAGCTTCAACCCGCAGGCTCCGGAATCCCGGGTCTCCACTGCGTCGACCTGGCAGGTCCTGTTTGGTGTGAAGTACGACTTCTAACCACCTGCATTACCTGTAAATACACAGCGGAAGGGCGGCTCTTGAGCCGCCCTTCTTTTTTGCGCGGCGGCCGTGCTTTTTTGCGCTCGCGTGTTGATCGTCCGTGTGATAGAGGCGCGATCATGAGCAAACACACCATCCCCCACGAATCGCAACTTCCTGATCGGATCGTCACCTGCTGGCCGGCTGAGGCGAGTATCTGGAAGGAAAATCTCGAGCCGGCGCGCATCGAATTTGCCGCCTTCCTGTCGGCGCTGATCGAAGCTGTGCCCGGCGGCCAACGGCTGCCCTTGACGGTGCTGGTCTCGAATGACGAGACCGAGGCCTCGGCCCGTTCGGCGATGGGCGACAAGGCGGTTCTGGTTCGTCAGAATTACGGCGATGTCTGGACCCGCGATACCGCGCCGGTCTTCCTGCACCGCGATGGTCAACTGGTCGCGGCCCGCTTTCCCTTCAACGGCTGGGGCGGCAAGTTCCAGATCCCCGGTGACCAGACTGTCGGGACCGCAATTGCCCGCATGGTCGACGCCCGCATCATCGATGTCGAGATGATCGCCGAGGGCGGCGCGCTCGAATTTGACGGTGAGGGCACCGTCATCACGACGCGCGATGTCTTGCTCAACAAAAACCGCAATGGCGATCTGACCGAAGCCCAGGTCGAGGACCGGTTGAAGGCCGCGCTTGGCGTGGAAACAGTGTTGTGGGTCGATAAGGGCCTGATCGGTGACCATACCGACGGTCATGTCGACAATCTCGCGCGCTTCGTCCGTCCCGGCGAGGTCGTGTGTATGCAAGGCTTTGGCGCGGATGATCCGCAGACCGCAATGCTCGATACGATTGCCGGCGAGTTGGCGGCCATGACCGATGCGCGGGGCCGCAAACTGACGGTTCACCGGATTCCGTCTCCAGGGCGTGTCGTCAATATGGCCGGCGAGGTGCTGCCGGCGAGCTATATGAACTGGGTGATCGGGCCGCGTAACCTTGTGGTCCCAACCTATGGAACACCGAGCGAAGCGGCGGCGCTTGAGGCGTTGCGCGCGCTCTTCACGACCCACACCGTGGTCGGATGTCGATCCAGTGCCATTCTGAGCGGTGGCGGTGCCTTCCATTGCGTCACAACCCACATCCCGGCAGGACCAAAGCCATGAACCAGACGATCACCATCGCCGGCCTGCAGACCGGGTTCGACGAGGATATCGCTGACAATATCAAACGCGTTTCGGCCATGATCCGCGAGGCTGCGGCCGCTGGTGCGCAGGTGGTTTTGCCGCCGGAGCTGTTTCAGGGTCCCTATTTCTGCAAGACCCAGGACGAAGCCAATTTCGCCCGCGCCTACCCGGCGATGGAGCATCCTTGCGTCATCGCGATGAGCGAGCTCGCTGCCGAGCTCGGCGTTGTCATTCCGGTTTCGATTTATGAGCGCGACGGTCAGGCTTATTACAACTCACTGGTGATGATCGATGCCGATGGCCGCCCGATGGGTGTCTATCGCAAGAGCCATATTCCCGATGGCCCTGGCTATCAGGAGAAATACTACTTCCGCCCCGGCAATACCGGTTTCAAGGTCTGGGCTACGCGCTTTGGCCGCATCGGTGTCGGTATTTGCTGGGACCAGTGGTTCCCCGAGGCGGCGCGAGCGATGGCGTTGATGGGCGCTGAAGTCCTGCTCTACCCGACGGCTATCGGCTCCGAACCGCATGATGACAGCCTCGACACTTCGGCACGCTGGCAGCGCGCCATGCAGGGCCATGCGGTGGCGAATGTGATGCCAGTGCTGGCTGCCAACCGGATTGGCGATGAGGATGGCCAGGTGTTTTATGGCTCATCCTTCGTCTGCGACCATAGCGGCGAGAAGGTGTCTGAGCTCGGCAAAACCGAAGAAGGCATTGTCTCAGGCACGTTTGATCGCGACTTCCTCCAACGGCACCGCGCCGCTTGGGGCGTGTTCCGCGACCGGCGGCCTGATCTTTACGCGCCGTTCTTCAAACCGCTGTCCAACAAGTCCTGAATCTGCGAATTCGCCCGTGACTGCGACGGGATGAAAATCGCGAAGGCGATCGCTATCGCGATCGCCGGCCAACCGAAGGCGATGGCCTGATCGGTCTGTCCTTGCGTGAAACTGTAAGCGGCAGCGGTCAGCCCGACTGTGGTCAGCAGGGCTGCGGCGACTGTCATGGCGAGACGAAACCCCATCCAATTCTCCATCACCTGCGGGTCTCTTTGACGGACCCTTAGGCGAGCAGAATGTCACAAACCGGCTAATATTTGGTTGCCGGCCTCTGGCCGGGCGTGGCCGGTCAGCCGGCCATGAAGGCGCCGTGGATGCCGTCGAAGATGAATTGGGTCGCCAGCGCCGCCAGAATGACGCCAAGAATTCGCGTGATCATCGCCGCCATCGAGGCACCAACGAATTTCATCACCGGCCCGATTACGAGGAAGACACCCAAGCAAAGCAGGAGGTTGATGCCGACGGCTCCGAACACAACCGCCTGATAGGCGACGGTGTGAGCCTCGGACATGAAGAGCATGATTGTGGCGATCGCGCCAGGCCCTGCCAGCATCGGGATCGCCATCGGGAAGACGGAAATATCGTCCCAGACTTCGGGATGGTTCTCGTGTTCCTCGGTCAGTTTCTCGGCCCGTTCTTCGCGGCGCTCGGTGCGCTTCTCGAAGATCATTTCCAGCGCCATCAGGAACAGCAAGACGCCGCCAGCGGTGCGAAAAGCATCCAGGCTGATATGCATCGCATCGAGCAGGAAGCGGCCACCCAGGGCGAAAGCGAGCAGAACGCCAGACGCGATCATCACCGATTTATACGCCATGGCCCGGCGGTGAGCCTTGGGTGAGCCCTCCGTCAGCGCGGCAAAGATCGGCGCGACACCGGGCGGATCGATGGCGACGAAGAAGGTGACGAGGGCGGAGAGAAACAGTTCGAGCATGACGATTATCCTGATGAGCGCTCCGCATAACGAGGCCAACGGCACGCGTCACGCAAATTCTCAGCCTGCCGTCGCAGGTCTGCCATGAATTAATGCGAGTACTGGCCGCTCGCGCGATGCAATTTCGCCTGAATTGATAGCTCCCCGGTCCCCGCATTCTGCTTGTATCGATCAGTATCCTGTTTAGGGTCGCGCCGTTCAATCGGGGGATTACGCATGATGTTCAACCGGATCACACTCAGCCTCATTGCTGCATTGTCTGTATCGCTGACGGGGTGCGGTGGCGGCGCTGTCGACAATGGCACAACCCTCAATCGGGGCAATCGTGGCGAGCCCTTGAGCCTGGATCCGGATTTGGCCCAGATCACCGATGAGCGCACCATCGTCTCCGATCTCTTCGTCGGCCTGTATGAGCCGACCGCCGATGCGCAGCCCATCCTGGCGCTGGCCTCGAGTGCCGAAGTCTCGCCTGACGGGCTCACCTGGACCTTCACCTTGCGCGATGACGCTTTCTGGTCGGACGGTGAGCCGATCACGGCTGAGGATGTGGTATTCGGTCTGCACCGGCCGCTCGATCCGCTCACCGGCAATCAGTTCGCCGCGCCCCTTCTGATGATCGCCAACGCCCAGGAGGTCTATGAAGGACGGGCCCCGGTCGATACCCTCGGCGTCCGCGCCATTGATGCGCACACGGTCGAACTGCGGCTCAATTACCCCACGCCCTATCTGCCGACCGTGCTGATGTATTACGGCCAACCAATTCCGACACATGCCATCGAGGCGTTTGGTGACCGTTGGGCACGGCCGGAAAACATGGTCTCCAGTGGTCCCTATACGCTCGCCGAGTGGCGCTCGAATGATTACATCCACCTCGTTGCCAACCCGTATTTCTACGACGCGGCCGAGGTCTGCCTGACCGATATCTATTATTTCCCGACGGTGAATACCGCGGCCGCCGAACGCCGGGTGCGCTCGGGCGAGCTCGATCTCAATGTCGATTTCGCCAGCTCGAATACTCAATTCCTGCTCGAACATAATCCTGAGCTGGTGCAATCGGTACCAAGCTTCACCATCCGCACGATCGATTTCAACAATACCTCGCCGCCCTTCGACAACCCCGATGTCCGCCGCGCCCTGTCGATGGCGATCGACCGCAATTTCCTGACCCATGACGTGCTCGGCGGCTTCGATGCGCCGGCCTATCGTGTCGTGGCAGAGGGAATTCATGGCCGGCTCGACGGGCCGCGTGTCGATTATGCCTACCAGCCGATGGACCAGCGCCGCGCCGAAGCGCGCCGCCTGCTCGAGGGCGCCGGTTTCGGGCCCGATCATCCGCTGGTGTTCGAGTTCAACTACCAGCCCTCGGCCAGCTGGCCGCGCATCGTGCCGGTGATCCAGCAGGACTGGATGACGATCGCACCCTGGGTCCAGGTTGAGGTCATCACCAGTGACAGCCAGATCCATTATGACCGCATGCGCGGCGGCGATTTCCAGGTCTCGACCTCGGGATGGCGACCGGATTTCAACGACCCTTATGGCGTCCTGTTCCAGTACGAGACCCGCGCCGGTGAGATCAATTATTCGCGCTGGCATGACCCCGCCTTCGACGCGCTGACCGAGGCCGCACTGCGCACGCCCGACGAGACCGAGCACAACGCCCTGCTGGCCCAGGCCGAGCAATACTTCCTCGACCAGACTCCGGTCATCCCGGTCTTCTTTGAGGCCAACCGGCAATTGGTCAATCCGCGTGTCACCGGCTGGATCTCCAATCCGGACCAGATCAATCTGAGCCGCTGGCTCTGCCTGGCCGATCCGGAAGCGGCCGCAGGGCAATGATGTTTCACTCGGGGGCGTTCGCATGAGGTTCAACTCGACGGCTGCCGGTCTTGTGACCGGCCTGTCGCTGCTGCTGGCGAGCTGCGGCGGTGCGCCGGCCGGGAACAACACCACGCTCAATCGCGGCAACCGGCTCGAGCCGCTGACGCTTGATCCCGACCTCGCCCTGATCAGCGATGAGCGCACCATTATCGCCGACCTGTTTGCCGGCCTCTATGAGCCCGATGCGGCCGGCGAGCCGATCCTGGGCCTGGCCTCCGCCGCCACCGTCTCCGATGACGGCCTGGTGTGGACCTTTACCCTGCGCGAGGGCGCGCTGTGGTCTGACGGCACGCCGATCACCGCCGATGACGTTGTCTACGGTCTGCAACGGCCGCTCGACCCGGCGACGGGCAATCAATATGCCGCAGCGCTGTTGATGATCGCCAATGCCCAGGAGGTGTTCGAGGGCCGCGCTGCGGTCGACACGCTGGGCGTCAGCGCTCTGGATGACCGCACTGTCGAGGTCAACTTGGCCTATCCGGCGCCCTATTTGCCAACCGTGCTGATGTTCTATGGCGTGCCGGTGCCGCGCCATACCATCGAGGCGTTTGGCGAGCGTTGGGTGAGGCCGGAAAACATGGTCACCAGCGGCGCCTATACGCTTGCCCAGTGGCATTCCAATGACTTTATCCATCTGGTCGCCAACCCGAATTTCTACGACGCGGCCGAGATCTGTCTGACCGATATCTACTACTTCCCGACCGTCAACACCGCCGCTGCCGAGCGTCGGGTGCGCAGCGGTGAGCTTGATCTCAATGTCGATTTCGCCAGCTCCAACACCGCGTTTCTGACGGAGCATAATCCCGAGCTGGTGCGCAGCATTCCCTCCCTGATGATGCGTGAGATCGACTTCAACGCGTCCTCTCCGCCCTTCGACAACGCCGATGTGCGCCGTGCCCTCTCGATGGCGATCGACCGCCGCTTCCTGACCGGCAATGTGATGGGCGGCACCGATGTGCCAGCCTTCCGCATGATGGCTGACGCGGTTCACGGCGCCCTTGAAGGGCCGCGGCTCGACTTTGCCGACTGGCCGATGGAACGCCGCCGCGCCGAAGCCGTCCGCCTGCTTGAGGGCGCCGGGTTCGGGCCCGACAACCCGCTGGTGTTCGAACTCGCCTACCAGCCGGCCGCCAATTGGCCGCGCACCATTCCGGTGATCCAGCAGGACTGGATGACGCTGGCGCCCTGGGTGCAGGTCGAGGTGCGTGTCTCTGACAGCCAGATCCATTTCGAGTCGATGCGCGGCGGCGATTTCCAGGTAGCGACCTCGTCCTGGGTGCCTGATTTCAACGATCCCTATGGCGTGCTGATGCAATACGAGAGCCGCGCCGGCGAGCTCAACTATACCCGCTGGACCGATCCGCAATTCGACGCCCTGACCGATGCCGCCACCCGCACTCCGGATGTTGCCGAACACAGCGCCCTGCTGGCCCAGGCCGAACAGCTCATCCTCGACCAATCGCCGGTGATCCCGATCTTCATCGAGGCCAACCGCCAGCTCGTCAGCCCGCGCGTCACCGGCTGGGTGCCCAATGCGACCTCGACCAATCAGAGCCGCTGGCTATGCCTGGCGGATCCCGATGCGGATGCGCAAGGGGCGGCGGTGGACTAGCCTGACCGTCTCAGTTCCCGGCTAAGCCTGGTTCCTCCCGGTCTTCCGGCACTTGCTCGCCGACCAATTCCCAGTTTTCCTGCCAGCGCGGCTCGGGCAGGGGCCGGCCGGCGGCGTCGTCATTGACCTGCATGTCGAGCTCGATCTCCACCGCCCAGGTGCCAGCCCTGGTGTATTCGGCGACCAAGGCCTGGCGCCGCGCCACCTCATTGTCGGCGTCCAGCTCCAGGCGTTCGCGCGCCAGCGCCATGCGGGCCCTGGTTTGGGCGAAGAAGTCCTTGGCAAACCCCAATAGCTTGCGCGCTACCGGGCCCTTGCCTGCCCGCAAGGCTGCTGCTGCGCTTGGTGCCGTCCGGCAAGCCTGAAGGCGCCACGGTTTCGCCACCTGGCGGGATGAGGAGTGCGGGATGCCGGCCGGGGCCGGTTTGTTTAATCTATGTGAGTGGCACCGGCGGCACCCCGCACACGGAGATTTGGTCGGACGCCTTGCGGCCTCCGTCCCGAAACCGGAAGGGAGAAACGGTCGAGCCTTGTGCCGCCTTCCCCTTCGATGGCCACGCCGGGGCTCGTGCTGCGGTCAACCAGCCAACCCGGACGAGCTCCGTCCTCCCGGCGCCCACGGATAACCGGTCCGGGCCTCAAGTGGCTTAGGGATGGAAGGATTGTGCGCGCGGTGGTTAGAGGTTGTTCGCGAACATCAATCATTCCTCCCGCCGCAAGATCCGGACAATCCGGTCATAAACCACCTCCGTCGCCGTCCATGTATTCCCGCCGCTCGTATTCACAAACTGCACCACCACGGCGTCGATATCGGCGTGATAGCGGGCGATGCTGGAATAGCCGGCGAGCAGGCCAGTATGGCCGTATTCGTAGACGGAAGAGTAGATCGCCTGTTCCTCATCGGTGAAGAGCGAGCCGTCATTGAGGGCGCGCAGGAAGATGCCGGTATCTTCAGCGGTCGCGACCATGGTGCCGCCCGGGACGATGTGAACGCGTGAGCGGAAATTCTCCTCGGGCCAGCCCGGATCATAGCCGCCGGGGATGCGGGTCAGGTCGACATCATCCATCGATGCGAAAGTGTTGGTCAGACCGAGCGGGTCGAGGATGGCGCTGCGGATGAATTGCTGGTGTGGATGGCCCAGGGTCTGGTCGAGGATATTGCCGATCAGGAGATAATTGGTGTTGGAATACTGATAACGCGTGCCGGGCTCAAACTCCGCCGGATCATCAAACACCAGCGCCAGATAATCATTCACCTCGCCCGAAGTGATGGCCCAACGGTCGGGATCCTCGACCCAGTTGGGAATGCCGCTGCGGTGCTGCAACAGCATGCGCAGCGTGATCCGGTCGGCATTTGCGAGCTGGCCCACCAGATCGGGGAAGTAATCGGCGACGGTGTCGTCGAGATCCAGCCGGCCATCGGCGACCAGCATGGCGGTTGCCGCCGCGATATAGAGTTTGGAGATGCTGGCGATCTTGAACAGGGCGTGCGGATCGGCGGGGATGCGGGCCTCGCGGTCATGCCAGCCGGCGGCGTAGAATTCCGGCTCATGACCGGCGCGGTCGACATAGACGATGATCCCGTCCAGCCCGTAATCGAGGACATGATCAAGCTCGGCCTGAACCGTCGCGGGAAGGGGTTTCAGATACGCAAGGGCTTCGCGCCAGGGTGCGAACAGATAGATGCTGGCGATTGTGACGATGGCCGCAACAGCTCGCAGAAGCCAAATACGTTTTCGTATTTCAATCATACCGGATGCGCTCCACTTCTGACTGGCGCGAATAGTCTGTTTGGGTTGCTATTGTTTAGTCGGTGTTTTCTGTCGTTTCTAATTTAATTCCCGTCATCCTGACTTTCGTCAGTATGCCGGGGTTGAGAACGATCGTGGCCCCGCCCGGTTTTTCGTAGCGTCACCCGGTCCCCCGCTATACCCTCCCGCCAAACCACGGGGGATACAGCATGGAATTCGGTTCGGTCAGCGAAATAGTGACGGCGATTGCCTCGGTGGTGATGGCGCTCAGCGTGATTGTCGCGGCGATGCAATTGTCGGAAAGCCGGGCCAATTGGGTCGCCGAAAACAAGCGGCTCAAGAAGCAGGCGGCGATCGATGCGGCCAAAATCTATATCGACAACAAGCGGCCCGAAACCGACCTCATGCTGCAATTCGTCAATAATGCCTGCCATCTCAACAGCCGCATCATCCAGGATATCGAGAAGTTCAACCTGCCTCGATTGCCGGTCTCGCTGCTGGATGATGTGCGCGGCTGTGTCGAATTCTACGATCCCGGCGCGCTCGGCTCCTTGGCCGAGAAGGATGGTTTCATCACCGGTGTGACCGCCAAGCACATCATCCAGTTGCGCTGGCTGATGATTGATTATCTCAATACGCTCGAAACCGTGCTGACCTATTGGTGGCAGGGCACCGCCAATGAACGCCTGCTCGAGTTGGAGTTCGCCTTCCTGCGCGCCCAGTCCGACAGCGCCCGTCCGGTCCGGCATTTGATGGAATGCTATGGCGAAACCAATTTCCCGGCGATTTCGGCCTTTCTGCGCGCGGGCGCGGCGCGCCAGGCGCCGGAGCCGGATGTGCATTAGCGGGCGGCACCCCTCCAAAAATCACAAAGCTCCCTTGCCCCGGACCTGTTCCGGGGTCTGCCGGAGGGGAATCCAGCCAGGCTCTCGAGCGATGGCAGACCCCGGAATTCGCTACGCTCCTCCGGGGGAAGTTTCGATTTATGGGTTGGTAGGGTGCGCCATCGCTGAGTTATCCAGCGCCCAAACCACAAATCATCGTCATCCCAGCGAAGGCTGGGACCCAGATTTACGCGCCGACACCTGATTGATATAGCGAGAACTTTTCGTCCGCCACCGCTCTACGAGCTGGGTTCCAGCCTTCGCTGGAATGACGATTTATGGGTCAGTTTATCCCCACCCCCTTCACGCGCGCCCATAATCCCCGCATCGGCTGCCGAGCGGGGCGTTTCTAGACCGTCTGGTGATGTGGTGGCCGTGCGATGCCTCGAGTGGACGGGAAATAACGGTCCCGGACCATGAAAGAGCGGACGAGAGAGACGGCGATCCTGGAGGCTCGCCCACTGACGGTGCCCAGACCCTGATCCCGGCCACGGCCGGACGGTAAAAGAGAAGGGTTTGAACGGGCGGATTGGCGCGACCGGGGGTGACGTCCCGACAGGGCCTTTCTACCCCTCGCGATGGTGGGGTGAGGCCAATTGGCCCACACGGTCGGCAGGCTTAGAAAGCGTTGGACAAGACAAGTCGCGGCGTCTGCAAAAACATCGCGTGCGGGAAGATCCGAAGGATCGGATTTTCACTCAAGCGCTTAATGAGACAAGGGTTCGACGGATCTTCCCGTGCATCCCGCCTGATCAATGCCCATCCCTCCAGCCGGAAACGGCGTGGAGATTGTCGTGCAACGGAAAAAGGGGACAGGTATATTTAACGCGCCACCAACCCGTTTGGCCAAGAGAGGCACTGCGGCGCGTGCGCGTTAAATATACCTGTCCCCTTTTTCAGGGCTGGAGCGCGACGCCTTCGCGGCGCGGATCGGCGCCGCCGATCAGGGTGCCGTCCTCAAGCCGCCGCACGATGTGGATGCCGGAATTCTCGCCGCGATTGGCGTCGAGCGTGAAGCCGAGATCCTGCAGGCCTGCGAGCACATTGGCCGGCATGCCGTCCTCGATCCGCACGATATCGCCATTGGCGACGACATTGGGCAGTTCGATCGCCTGTTGCGGGGTGAGGCCCCAATCGAGCATGCCGACCAGGGTCTTGGCCGTGTAAGCGATGATCGAGGAGCCGCCGGGCGAGCCGGTTGCGAGCACGAAATGGCCGTTCGCATCGAACACGATGGTCGGCGACATCGAGGAGCGCGGGCGTTTGCCCGCAGCAGGCGCATTGGGGATGGGCTGGCCATCGGCATCGATCGGGATGCGCGAGAAGTCGGTCAGCTGGTTATTGAGGAAGAAGCCGCCGGCCATGCGCTGACTGCCAAATACGCTCTCGACCGTCGTCGTCATCGAGATGACATCGCCCTCATTGTCGACGATTACGAGATGGCTGGTGCCCGGCGAATCGGGCGTCGCATCCACGCCGGGGGCAGCAATCCCGGCCGGGATGCCGGCGACGACATGCGGGGTCGCGACGGCGCCAGCGACGAGGTTGGAGCGGGTGGTGATGTAGTCGCTGGCGAGCAGGCCCTCGACCGGCACGGTGACGAACTCGGGATCGGCGACATAGGCGTCGCGATCAGCATAGGCCAAGCGCGAAGCCTCGATGAAGCGGCGCCAACCTTCCAGCGTCTGCGGCCCGGTGGCGGCCATGTCATAGGGCTCGAGCAGGCCGAGGATTTCATTGACGGTTACACCGCCCGAAGCCGGTGGCGGCATGCCGCAAACGGTCCATTGCCGGTAGGCCCGGCAGACCGCTTCGCGGCGCAGCGCCTGATAGCCGGCCAGATCGCTTTGGGTGAGCCCGCCAGGGCGCGGCTCGGCCTGGACCGCTTGCACAATCTCGGCGGCCAGGGGCCCGGAATAGAGATTGCGCCAGTCGGCGGCGATGGCACGGGCGCTGTCGGCATAGGCCTGATTGTGCAGTTGATAGCCGACGGGCAGGGCGCTGCCATCTTCGAGGAAAAAATAGGCCCGCGAGGCCGGCCATTCATCGATCGGAGAGCGCGGAGCCATGCCGGCGATGAAACCCTGTAGCCGCGGCGAGACGGCAAACCCGTTTTCCGCCAGCCCGATCGCGGCCTGGAATCCGTTGGCCCAGGGCAGTTCGCCATGATCGCCATGGGCCAGGGCCAGCATGGCGATGGCGCCCGGCGCGCCGACCGAATGGCCCGAGAAGACCGCATCGTAAAAGCTCAGCGGCTGACCGTCTTCGTCGAGGAAGAGTGTGGGGGTGGCGCTGGCCGGCGCGGTCTCGCGGCCGTCATAGGCGGTGAGATCGCCGGTGGAGGCGTCGTAATACAGCATGAAGGCACCGCCGCCGAGACCGGAGCTTTGCGGCTCCACCAGGCCGAGCACGGTCTGCACCGCTATCGCGGCATCGATTGCATCACCGCCGGCGCGCAGGGCATCGAGCCCGGCTTCGACGGCGAGTGGATTGGCGGCGGCGACCATCGCCTGACTGGTCTGGCTGGCCGGGGTGGGTGGTGGTGCAGTCTCGACGCTGGCGCTCTGGCCGCAGGCGGCCAGGGTGAGTGTCGATGCCAATGCGCTGGCACACAGAAGAAAACGGATCATGGCACTTGCCCCCTGTCTCGGTGTAAGCACGATAGCGCGAACTCGCGCCAGATGAGAGGCCCCTAATGGCAGTTCCGGGAAAAACCAACACATTGACCGATGTCGCCGGGCTCAAAGTCGGCCAAGCGGAAGACGCTTCGGTGCAGACCGGCGTCACCGTCATCCTGCCGGATCAGCGCGCCGTCTGTGCCGTCGATGTCCGCGGTGGCGGGCCGGGAACGCGTGAGACCGATGCTCTGGCGGCCCACACGCTGGTTGATGCGGTCGATGCCGTGGTGCTGTCAGGCGGCTCGTCCTACGGGCTCGCTGCAGCCGATGGTGTTGCGGCTGTGCTGGGCGCACAGGGGCGCGGCTTTGCCCTGATGAAAATGCCCGGCGTCCCGGTCTCGCCGGTGATCCCGGCGGCGATCCTCTATGACCTCGCCAATGGCGGCGACAAGGTTTGGGGCGAAGATCCACCCTATCGCGATCTGGGCAAGGCGGCACTCGCGGCGGCCTCTCACGATGTGCGGCTGGGACGCGCCGGGGCCGGCTATGGCGCTCGCGCCGGATCGCGGATCGGCGGAACCGGTTCGGCCAGCCTGGTCACGGCCGACGGCATCACGATTGCGGCGCTGGTCTGCGTCAACAGTTTCGGTTCGGTCACCATGCCGGGCAGCGATGTGTTCTGGGCTTGGCCGTGGGAGATTGACGGCGAGTTTGGCGGCGCCCGTCCGCCGGTCGGTTGGTCGGCTCCGCCGGAGGATTGGGGTGCGGCCAAGATCAATCCCGGCGCCCGTGAGAACACCACCATCGCCTGTATCGCCACCGATGCCGCCCTGACCCCAGCCCAGGCCCAGCGTCTCGCCATCATGGCCCAGGACGGGCTGGCACGGGCGATCCGCCCGGTGCATACGCCGTTCGATGGCGATGTCGTATTTGCCCTCTCGACGGCAGCGCGGGAGCTGCCGCAACCGGTCGAATTCAACCTCGCCCGTCTTGGCTCATTGGCCGCTGATTGCCTGGCCCGAGCGGTGGCGCGCGGTGTCCACGCGGCATCCTGACCAGCCTCGCGGGCCCGGCCTCCAATGCCTGTGCACGACGCCTGCGTTTGCCGGTGCGCAGTACTTGCTTTCGCCAAAGCTCGCGGTTAGGTTCCGCGCCTCTTTGGGGACATAGCCCCTGAAGACATGGCCTGCACCGGTAGCTCAGTTGGATAGAGCACTAGACTACGAATCTAGGGGTCGGGAGTTCGAATCTCTCCCGGTGCACCATTTCTCTCCTGTCACATTCCAGCCTTCAGGGCGTCAGAGCGGCAATTCGGTCGTGTTCTTGAGCGCGTCCATGGCGAAGCTGGCACTGACATCGGACAGTGGCGCGATCGCGATCAGCTTTTTATAGACCTCGTCATAGGCGCGGACATCGGGCAGGCAGAGCTTGAGCAGATAATCGACATCACCGCTGAGCCGGTAGAATTCGACGACCTCGGGCATGCGCCGCACACCTTCGGCGAATTTCCCCAGCCATTCTGCATCATGATGACTGGTACGGATCGAGACGAAGAGCGTCGCGTGCAGACCGAGCGCTTCGCTGTCGAGCAGGCTGACATTCTTGCGGATGATGCCCTGTTCAGCCAAGCGCTTCATGCGCCTCGCGGTCGGGGTTGCGCTGAGCCCGATCAGGTCGGCGATGTCCTGCAAAGTGCGATCACTGTCGCTCTGGATCAGCTTTAATATCCGGCGGTCATAGTCGTCCAGCACTGGAAACTCTCCGTATTGTGGTGCCTATCGCTTCATATTGCACTATTTCGAGTAAAATTGAGTGTTTTTAACTTCACCTGGGATGGTTTGATAGCGCTTCACTCGCCCAGGCTCCGCAATCATGACCCTTTTTCCCGACCCATCCGACCCGCTTTCGCGTCTGCGCAACGGCATGATCGGTCGTGACGCGATGCTGGCGACACCGTTCGGTGAACGTTTGATGGTCTATGCCGATTACACGGCCAGCGGCCGGGCCTTGCGGCAGGTCGAGACCCAGATCGAGAGCCTGTCCGGGCTTTATGCCAATCCGCACACGGTCGATAGCGCCACCGGACGCGCCTCGTCGGTCTGGATGCATCAAGCCGAGGCGATCATTCGGCAGGCGGTGAATGCTGCGCCTGAAGACTGCCTGATTGCCTGCTCGTCCGGCGCGACCGGGGCGATCCACAAATTGCAGGAAATCCTCGGCCTCGCTATCGCACCGGCCAGCCGCGATCGGATGGTGGCTGCCATCGCCGCCAGGCTCGGTCCCGATGGGCGCCAAACCGTTGACGATGCCCTGGCGGCGGATTGTCCGGTGATTTTCGTTGGCCCCTATGAACACCATTCCAACGAACTCAGCTGGCGCGAAAGCTTGGGCGAGGTCGTGCAGATCGCGCTGGCGGCGGATGGCGGCATCGATATGGCGCATCTGGAATCGGAGTTGCGCGATCCACGCTGGCTTGGCCGCCGCCGGATTGGCGCCTTCTCGGCGGCGTCCAACGTTACCGGCATCAAGAGTGATGTGATCGCACTGGCCAAACTGCTGCATGCTCATGACGCGATCCTCTGTCTCGATTGCGCGGCGAGCGCGCCCTATCTGCCGATTGATATGCACCCGGCAGCTGAGCCCGAAGCCTGGGTCGATGCAGTGTATTTCTCGCCACACAAATTCATCGGCGGCCCGGGAGCATGTGGGATCCTGCTGTTCAATGAGGCGCTTTACCGGCGCGATCTGCCGCCGACACAAAGTGCCGGCGGCACGGTGCGTTATGTCACCAAGACCGGTCATGATTACATCGATGAGATTGAACCGCGCGAAAGCGCCGGAACACCCGGCGTGCCGCAATTGGTGCGCGCCGCGCTGGCGCTGCAGGCGCAGACCGAAATCGGCCATGCGACGATTGCCAAGCTCGAGCATGAAGCCCTCGAACGCGCCATGTCGCACTGGGGGCAAAACCCGCAGATCGACATTCTCGGAGAGGCTGATCCGGCACGGCGCCTCGGCATCGTCTCCTTCAATATTCTCGATCCCGACGGCGAGATCTTGCATCCGCGCCTGGTCACGACCCTGCTCAATGATTTGTTCGGCATTCAGTCGCGCGCCGGTTGCTCCTGCGCCGGCCCCTATGGTCATGACCTGCTCGGGATCGACGCCGCCCAGTCTGAGACGATCCGCGATGCGGTGCTGGCGGGACAGGCCGGCCTGCGGCCGGGTTGGTGCCGGGTCAGCCTGCACTGGGTGATGGAGGCTGAGGAAGTCGACTTCCTGATCCGCGCCGTCGATTTCCTCGCCGCGCACGGCTGGCGCTTCGCAGCCCTGTATGATTTCGATCCGGCTCACGGTGCTTGGACGTGGCGCGGGCAGAGTGCGGAGCCAGACTTCGGCTTCCCACGCCGGTTACTCGACGATTTGCCCGCCACCAAATCACCGGCTCCGTTCGACCGGACGACCTATTTTGCCGCGACCCTGGCTGCGGCTGATGCCGCCATCGCGCGTTTGCCGGCCAGCGAGAAAGTTCTCAGCCCGGTCGGGCATTATTGAGGAACATCAGATAGACCAGCCGGCTATCCTGGGGCACGGAGCCAAATCCGGGACCTGCATTATGCCACAGCCAGGGCCGAAACAGGATCAGCCGATTGAATCGCATCGGAATCGTCATGATACGATCCCACTTGTCGAAGTCCTTGGCTTGGGGCGTGGCGACGCGATCAACGAAATCCTTGTAGGACTTGTACCCCCATTGATCCAGATGGGCCTGCGTATAGGGCGCGTGTTCACTCTGGGTCTCGCGGTGGCGGAAGAAATCAGTGCCGCCGACGCAGTCGGAATCGCGGCTCAGGAAATACAGGCCGGACCAATTGCATTGATCGACATGCACCCCACCCTTGGCGGTGTCCTGGGCCGAGGCGAGCCGGAATTTGCCGTGCATCTCCGTTCCGGGAACCAGCTGTTCGCCGGTCAGATGCTGGGCCAGGTCTTCGAGCGCCGGGACGCGGACGCCCTTTGCCGAATTGCGGCCGGGAAAATAATCCCGCTCGGTCTTGTCGGCATAGTCGAGGCCAAGCGCCGCCTGCCGCAGCTCCTCAGCATTCTTGAGCACGTCATCAAGCACAATCAAAGTTTGGTACACTAAATCGCCCGTCCCGCTTCGGTTTGTTTGCGATCAGTCTAATCGACCACCCCGATTGAGATGTTGCTGTGCGATTACAGTTACCTGTCTGGCAAATTGCCAAACCGTAATCGGGCGAAATTTGAGAGCTAATTCAAACTTGCGCAATGCGCAGCAGAGCGTCGATCTCAGCCCTTTGCGCTGGACTGGCCGGAGTGCCGCGCGGATAGACCGGCGTTGGCCAGTCCCGATCATTGACGCGGTGGCTGTCCCAAGCTTCCGTCGATTGAATGAAGTGGCGCGCCATCTCATCGCCACCGGTTTCAAGGCAACCGATCAGACAGGTGTCGATATAGGATTGCGGGATCGGATGGCTTTCATCGGCCCGCAACTGCTCGTGATTGACCACGATCCAGAACCGGGCGGTGTCGAGCTCCATCGCGCCATCCTGCATCAGCTTGATCGTGTCGCGCGCAACCGGGGTAAAGGTGTAACCGCGCTCACGATGTCGCAGTTCCTCTGTGATCAGGGTCGGCACCAGGGCCGCGCTCAACATGGCATTCTCCGCTGGCCGCACGCCGAGATAGGTCGCCGCTTCATCGCCATAACGGGTGGTCCAGCCGCGCTGCCAGCCGGTTACCATCACCGGGATGACGGGCGTGTGGACGTTGGAATAGGTTTGGCGGCTATAGGCGCTCAACAGGCTGCCATAGCCGATGATGTAATCGGTTCCGCTCATGGGCATCACCCTAAACGGAAACGGCGCGGGATGTCCCGCGCCGTCCGTATTCCATCCAGACAAATGCCTGAACTGTTTTCGGTCAGTTAGTTCCGGCGACGTGCCGAACGCGAACTTCTCGAATATGAGGCTTGGGCCACGGGCACTTCCTCGGAATAGGTCTGATCGCCAGCTGGCATGTCAGTCCCGTAGAGATAGGTGCTGCTACCCGGTGCAGGTGGCTGATTGGTGGCCACAGCAGGGATATTGGTGCTCATCGGTGGATTATGACCAGGCAGGTCAATATCGTCGCAATTCACCAGACGCCATTCCCAACGCTCTTCCGTGCGCAGCGAGTAACGGGTGATAGTTTCAGATTGCGCAGATACCATCTGGCTGTCGACGGAGGCCGCTTGATCGATGACCTGGATCGAATAGCTGTCATAGGCCGGATCGATGGGAACTTCCTCGACGCTCGCCTGTTGCACCAGGACTTCCCGGGTGATGGACGCGAACTCGGCCGGATGGGTTTGCTCGGTGATTTCGGCTGGCTCGACGATGATATTGCGGGTGACCGTGCGGTATTCGCCAGCCTCCTCAACCAAGCACCAGATTTCGCCGGTTTCTGAATCATAGCGGGTCATCGAGGCACCGGGCTCGTAGCCGCGACGCCAGACATTGCGGGGTTCGCGGACCATGATGGTCTCGGTTACAGTGTCGTGCACGGCAGGCTGTACCGTATATTCGGTATAAGCAGGCCGGACCTGAACGGTTTCGGTGACGGTGTTGTACACCGGCTCGTGGACGATGTAGCGCATGCCGGCTTCGCGTGACACATATTCACGAGTTTCCTCGCGCAGCGTCGGCGAGGCGCGGAAACCTTGACCTTCCCGGGTGCTGTTGCCGATGGCGGAATACTGCTCATAGGCGTCCTGGGTTACGACCTGCTCGCTGAAGGCGTCGTACTCGGGCTCAATGCGGATGCGGGCATAGCATTCGCCGCTGGCAGCATGGTTTGGCGGATCCGGCGGAAGCCAGTCGGTGTCGCCGGCGAAGGCAGCCGACGATGCCATAATGGCAATCATGCTCCCGGTGACCAAAATTGTGCTCTTCATATTGATTCCCCCCTTCAGGACGGAGGCCGCAACCTGACGCGAGGCGCTCCATGATTTTGAAGCTTATCGCAACCGAGCCAAATCGTTAAGGATAATTAACCAACTAATTCAAGTTTCACCGGACACGCGAAAAATCAGTGTGGCACTCGCGGCACAGGGGCGCTCAGGCTCCGGCGACGATCCTCAGTATCTGCCCCGTCAGCCAGGCACCGCCGGTGCCGATGACATAACCGACTACCGCCAGCAATACGCCAACCGGCGCCAGCGAGGGGTGAAAGGCCGACGCCACGACAGGCGCCGAGGCGGCCCCACCGATATTGGCTTGGCTGCCGACCGCGAGGAAGAAGACCGGTGCCTTGATCAGGATCGCCATGAGGATCAGCAAGCTCGCATGGACCATCACCCAGATCAGACCGATCAGGAAGAATTCCGGATTCCGGGCGATCGCGGTGATGTCCATATTCATGCCGATGGTCGCCACTAGAATGTAGATGAAGACCGAGCCCGTTTTCATCGAACCCGCACCGCTCAATTTGCGCGCTGGCGTGAAGGAGAGGGTGACGCCGATGAAGGTCGCGACGATGATCAGCCAGAAGAAGCCGGAATGCAGGCTGTATTGTACGAGTTCCGGATAGTGAATGGTGAACCATGGCGCGAGCAGGTCGGATGCAAAGTGGGCAATCGCGACGGCGCCGAAGCCGATTGCCGCGATGAAGATCATGTCGCGAAGTTCCGGAATTCGCGCGTGTTCGGCCTCATAGGCCTCCGCCTTGATCCTGAGATGGTCGACCGATCGCGCATCAGCGCCGAGCCGCTTGTCGAGGGCGGCCGCGTTATTTGCGGCGATGAGCAGAAAGGCCATCCAGATATTGGCGACGATGACGTCTACAGCAATCCAGGCCGAGAATATCTGGTCGCCGACATCGAAGATCTCATACATGGCTGTCTGGTTGGCGCTGCCGCCAATCCAGCTGCCGGCAACGGTGGTCATGCCACGCCAGACGGCGTCGGGACCATCGACCCCGATCAAATCAGGCATGAATGAGCTGGCGATCAGAAGCGCAATCGGTCCACCGATAATCACCCCGATCGTGCCGGTCAGAAACATCGTCAGCGCCTTGGGGCCAAGCCGCAGGGTGGCTGGCAAATCGGCCGACATCGCCAGCAGGACCAAGGCTGCGGGCAGAAGATAGCGCGATGCCACAAAATAGAGCCGCGACTGGTCCGGATCGACGATGTTGAACGTGTTCAACAGGGAGGGGAGGAAATAGCAAAGCAGGAGGGGCGGAAAGATCTGGTAGAAGCGACGGAAGAACGGACCACCTGCCGTCGAGGTCCAGAAGACGGCCCCCAAAATCACGGTCAGCAGACCCAGGACGACGGCATCATTGCTGATCAGTGGTTCGAGTTCGGTTTCCATGATTTCCCCTTAAAGTCAGCGCGATAAGACGGTAACCGGCGCAAGTTCGCAACCCCCAACACAAAACGGCCCGACCAATAGCCGGGCCGCTTCGCTCAATATTGAAAGGCCTACCAGACGGAAACGCGTTCCTCCGGCGGCAGGTAGAGGGCATCGTCTTCGGTGACACCGAAGGCGTCGTACCAGACATCCATATTCCGCACGACACCATTGGTCCGATATTGCGACGGGCTGTGTGGGTCAGTCGTGATACGCGAGACGAGATTGTCTTCGGTATAGAGCCGGCGCCAGACCTGCGCCCAGGCCATGAAGAAGCGTTGATCGCCGGTGAATCCGTCGAGCACTGGCGCTTCGCCACCATGATCAGCGAGATACATGTGATAGGCGCGGTAGGCCATGGAAAGCCCGCCAATATCGCCGATATTCTCACCCAGGGTCAGGCGGCCATTCACGAACATGCCTTCGACCGGTGAGAACTCCTCATATTGGGCGACAATCGCATCAGTACGGGCGTCGAATTGCTCGCGTGAATAATCGGTCCACCAATTGCGTAGCAGGCCATCGCCATCGGACTGGCTGCCCTGGTCGTCGAAACCATGGCCCATTTCATGGCCGATCACGGCACCAATACCGCCGAAATTCACCGCCGGATCCGCGTGGGCGTCGAAGAACGGCCCTTGCAGGATCGCAGCCGGGAAGACGATCTCATTGGCGGTTGAGGAATAATAGGCGTTCACCGTCTGAGGCGACATGCCCCATTCCCAATCGCGGATCGGGCCATGAAGGCGGGCGCGGCTGTCGGCGCGGTACCAGGCCGAGATGCGTTCGGAATTGCCAAACAGATCGTCCGGACGAATTTCGATCGAAGAATAGTCGGGCCATTGGTCAGGATAGGCGATCTTCGGGGTGAATTTGGCGAGCTTGTCGAGCGCTTCGGCCCGGGTCTCGTCATCCATCCACTCCAGCGTCTCGATCCGGTCGGCCAGGGCGCGGCGCAGATAGCCGACCAGGTCTTCCATCTCTTCCTTGCTCTCAGCCGGGAAATAGCGCTCGACATAGATGCGGCCGATGGCCTGTCCGAGAGGCCCGTTGACATACTGGATGCCGCGGCGATCACGCGCCCGTGGCTCTTCAGTGCCCGAAAGCGTACGGCTCCAGAAATCAAAGCTGCGATCGTAAAATGCCTCGTCCAGCTCATTGCTGTTCGACCGCATATAGTGCAGCGCCAGGTAATCCTTCCAGGTCTCCAACGGGATCTCCTGGAAGAAGGCAGCAAGTGACTGGACGGCCGTGTTCTGCGACACGACGACATGGTCCTGATCGGCAAAGTCCAGCGCCGTCATGAATCGCGCCCAATCGAAACCGGGGGCATAGGCCTCCAATTCCTCGAGTGTCATCGGATTGTAGCTGGCGACGCGGTCGCGGCTCTCGGCACGCGTCCAATGCATTTGCGCGATAGCGGTTTCCATATCGAGCACGGCTTGGGCGCGTTCGGCGCCATTGTCTTCGCCCAACATGCCAAATACGTCGGTCATGTAATCAACATAGGCCGTGCGATAGGCGTCGAACCGCTCATCATCGCGCAGGTAATAATCACGGTCCGGCATACCCAGGCCAGACTGACGGATGTAGACCACGTAGGTATCAGGATTGCCCGCATCGCGGCCAACTCCGCCACCGAATAGTGAGGCAAAGCCGTTGGCACCGAACAGGTCGATGATGTCGTCATAGCTCTGCGCCGCGGCGATCCGGTCGAGGCCGGGCTGGGCCGGGGTCAGGCCGAGCGCGTTGAGATGATCGGTATCCATGTAGCTGGCATAGAGATCGCCAACTTGCTGCTCGACCGAGCCGGCCGGGTTATCCGTCGCCGAAACGTCAGTAATAATGGTGTCGATCCGTTCTTCTGCGCTCAGGGCGAGTTCGGAGAAAGAGCCGAAATTCGAGAAGCCGGCCGGAATTTCCGTCGTGTCGAGCCAGCCTTCATTCACATAGCGGAAGAAGTCATCCCCGGGGGCGACGGTCTCGCTGATGTTCTGGGTCTCGATGCCCCAAGCGCCGAGCGCTGGCGCAGTCGCCTGGGTGGCGGGTTCACTGGACGTGGCGGCGTCGGTTGATGGTGCTTCAGCGGCTGGATTGCACGCGGTCAGCAAAGCAAAGCAGGCGGTGCCAAGGAGGATTTTCTTCACGGGTGATATCTCCGTCTGGTTCAAAATTGGTTGGACGCAAGACTAGAGCGCGATCATCAGGACGCAAGCCTTTGGCGGCTTTTCATTCTGGCCCGCTCCATCGCAGACGCAGAAAAAAGGCGGCCCGGCATGGCCGGACCGCCTGATTTGTCATTCGATCTGACTACCAGATCGAAACCCGCTCTTCGGGCGGCAGGTACAACTCATTGTCCGTCGTGATGCCGAACGCGTCGTACCAAGCGTCGATATTGCGAACGACGCCATTGACCCGGTATTGCGCCGGGCTGTGCGGATCGGAACGCAGACGCGATACGAGGCTGTCCTCGGTCTGCTTGGAGCGCCAGACCTGGGCCCAGGACATGAAGAAGCGCTGGTCACCGGTCAGCCCGTCGAGCACCGGAGCGTCGCCGCCATGGTCCGTGAGATAAGCGTGGTAGGCCTGATAGGCGATGGTAAGGCCACCGAGATCGCCAATATTCTCGCCCAAGGTCAGTTGGCCGTTGACGTGCTCGCCCTCGACCGGGGAGAACTCATCATACTGGGCAACCAAGGCCTCGGTGCGCTCATGGAAATGCTCACGCGAGAAATCGGTCCACCAGTTTCGCAATACGCCCTGGCCGTCCTGTTCAGCGCCCTGATCGTCAAAGCCATGGCCCATTTCATGACCGATGACACCGCCGATAGCGGCAAAATTGACGGCCGGATCGGCAAAGGGATCGAAGAAGGGAGCCTGGAGAATGGCGGCCGGGAAGACGATCTCATTGCTGTCGGGATTATAGTAAGCATTGATCGTCTGTGGGCTCATATACCACATCCAGTCACGCTTGGATTCATGCAGTTGGGCGACTTGGTCGGCCCAGTTCCAAGCGGAGATCGCGCGGGCATTACCGATCAAATTATCGGGCGCAACCTCGATGCTGGAATAGTCACGCCAGACATCGGGATAGCCAATTTTTGGCAGGAAACTTTCGAGCTTCGCCTGGGCTTCGGCGCGCGTGGCGTCGTCCATCCATTCGAGCGTCGCGATACGGGCCGCGAAAGCGGCGCGCAGATAGCCGACCAGATCTTCCATCTGCGCCTTGTATTCAGGCGGGAAGTAGCGCTCGACATAAACCTTGCCGATATTCTCGCCGAAGCGGCCATTAACGAACTGGATCGCCCGCAAATCACGGGTCCGTTGCTCATCGACCCCACGCAGGGTGCGGGAGTAGAAGTCGAAGCTCGCATCATCGAAGCGCGCCGGCAGCTGCCCCGTCTGATTGTCGACGAAGTGGAAGGCCAGATAGGAGGCCAGCACATCAACCGGCGTTTCTGCGAACAGTTGTGCAGAGGCTTGGACGGCGGTGTCGGTATTGACGACCACTTCGGTGATGTCGGAAATGCCCAGCTCTTCCAGGAAGGCTGACCATTCAAAGCCCGGCGCATAGGCCTCGAGCTCGGTCAGGGTCATCAGGTGATAATTCGGCACGGATTCGCGAGCCAGTTCGGCCGGCCATTGAACCTGCGCAAGCGCCGTTTCCAGCGCCATCACATCGGCGGCGCGACCTTCGGGGTTATCGACGCCGGACATGGTTAGAATATTGGTGATATAGGCGACATAAGCCGCACGATAGGCGACGTAACGCTCACCCTCATCGAGATAATAATCCCGATTTGGCAGGCCTAGCCCGCCTTGCGAGACATGGGTGAGATAGCGCTGCGGATTGCCGGAATCCTGGCTGACATAAAGACCGATCATCGACTGGTGCACCGGACGGCCAAACCAGCGGGCGATGTCCTCATGCGTTGTCGAGGCCAGCACGGCATCCAGTTCGTCCTGGATCGGGGTCAGACCGAGCGCTTCGATCCGGTCGGTATCCATATAGCTGCGATAGAGGTCACCGATCTGCTGCTCGGGCGTTCCGGCAGCCGATTCAGTCGCTGCGGCGTCCTCGATGATCGAATTTACGCGTTGTTCGGAGGTGAGATAGAGATCGATGAAGGCACCGGCCGAGCTGAAGCCGGTCGGGATTTCAGCGGTGTCGAGCCAGCCCTGATTGACGTAGGTGAAGAAATCATCGCCCGCATTGACGCTGTCGCTGACATATTGTGTCTCGATGCCCCAACTGCCGAGCGAGGCTTCGCCCGTCATCGTTGGGGTCTCAGCCGCTGGTGTCTCGGTTGCCGATGCGTCTGTCGCCGGCGCTTCGGCCGCCGGATTGCAGGCGGCAAGCAAGGCAAGGCAGGCGCCGCTGAGTAGATATTTTCTCATTCTCGAATTCCCCGGGAAATTTACGTTAACTTTGGACAATAATCCGCTGTCACCAGGAAGCAACTGACGGTTCTGTTAGTTTTTGGCGCAAACCCCAGCCCTAAACCGGTGCGGCCCGGGTTTCCCCGAGCCGCATGGTTTTGTCAGTCTTCAATGCTCGGCTGGCCCGATCACCAGATCGAGACGCGCTCTTCAGGCGGCAGGTAGAGGGCGTCGCCCTCCTGAATATCGAACGCTGCATACCAAGCGTCCAGATTCCGCAGGACGCCATTGGTCCGGTATTGTGACGGGCTGTGCGGATCGGTTGTCAGGCGCGAGACGAGATTGTCCTCACGATACAGCCGGCGCCAGACCTGAGCCCAGGCCAGGAAGAAGCGCTGATCACCGGTATAACCGTCAATCACCGGCGCTTCACCGCCGCAGCAGGAGTCGAGATACTGGTGGTAGGCGGTATAGGCCATCTGAACCCCACCCAGATCGCCGATATTCTCGCCCATGGTGAATTCACCATTCACGAACATGCCTTCGATCGGAGAATAACCATTATACTGGGCTTCCAGCCGTCCGGCACGCTCCTCGAAGCGTGCGTCGGTGGCGGGGGTCCACCAATCGCGGATCGAACCGTCAAAATCGAAGCGGCGGCCCTGATCGTCGAAGCCATGTCCGATTTCGTGTCCGATCACCGCACCGATTGCGCCATAATTGACGGCAGCATCTGCATTTGGATCAAAGAAGGGCGGCTGAAGTATGCCGGCCGGGAAGGTGATCTGGTTCATCAACGGATTATAGGAGGCATTGATGGTCTGCGGCGGGTAGGGCCATTGACCGCGGTCGACCGGCCCGGCCAGATCTTCCAATTGCTGGTTCCAGACGAAGTCATTGACGCGCATCATATTGCCGAACAGATCGTCAGAGGTGATCTGCAGATCGGAATAATCCTGCCATTCGTCGGGATAGCCAATACGCGGCTCGAAGGTGGAGAGCTTGCGAAGTGCGTTGGCACGCGTCTCGTCATCCATCCATTCCGAAGCGTTGAGCCGGCCTTCCAACGCGGTGACGAGATTGGCGACCAGGCCTTCCATCGCCGCTTTCGACGAGGCCGGGAAATGGCGCTCGACATAGATTTGGCCGACGGCTTCACCGAGTTGCTGGCCGACAATATTGACGCCACGCCGGTCGCGCGGGCGTTGTTCGTCCGTGCCATTGAGGATGTGGCCGTAGAAGTCGAAATCGGCCTGGTCGAATGCTGCCGGCAGATTGCCGGCATTGTTCTGCAGGAAATGGAAGGTCAGATAATCCTGCCAGACACTGACCGGCGTTTCCTCGAAGATGCGTCCCGTGCCCTCGATGGCGCTCGGCTGCGCGACGAGATAGGTCGCAACGCCGTCGAGGCCGAGCGTGGTCATGGCGGTGGTCAGGTCGAGCTGTGGCGCCAGCTCGCTGAGCTGCTCCAGCGGCATTGGATTGTAGATTTCCTGGATATTGCGCGAGCGTGCCTGCGTCCAATGCACCTCGGCCAGCCGGGTTTCGAGCGCCATGATGGCGTCCGCCTTGTCGGTGCCGCCGTCAATGCCAGCCAGATCGAGCATCTGTGCGATGAAGGCGACATAGGCTTCGCGGTAGCGGGCGTAGTTCTCGTTTTCCAGATCGACATAATAATCGCGGTCCGGCAGGCCCAACCCGCCCTGGCCGACAAAGACCGTATAGCGCGTGGTATCCGCCGGGTCCGGGATAACCCCGACGCCGAGCGGAGCGTTTTGGTGGATATCGGCGAACAAGGCCCGGATATCTTCATGCGTGGTCGCGGCTGCGATGGCATCGAGGTAAGGCTGCGCGGGCGTGAGGCCCCGCGTCTCAACGGTCTCGGTATCCATCCAGCTGCCATAGAGATCGCCGACTTTTTGCTCGATTGTCCCCTGGGCGGGGTGATCGGCAGCGAGGTCGAGAATGATCTCTTGGACATCCTCTTCGGCTTCCAGCGCCAGCTCGGTGAACATGCCGTAATTGGACAGATCCGCTGGAATTTCGGTTGTGTCGAGCCAATGGCCATTGGCAAAGCGGAAGAAGTCGTCGCCCGGCGCATATGCCAAGTCCATACCGTCTTGGTCGAAACCCCAATCGCCGAGCTGCGGCGCGGCTTGGGTCGCAGTATTGGCGCTCAACTCGGTGTCGACGCTGGACACACCAGCCTGGTTGCAGGCCGCAAGGAGCACGCACATCGCGCTGCTCAACAATAACTTTTTCATAGATAAATCCCCTGGCTATTTAAAAAAAGAACCCCGCGCAGGTTATCGCGCGGGGTCCGTTCTGGCTACTCGGCTGGCGAATGGTCGAGATGACCGGGCATTTCGCCGTGGGCGAAATCGGTGTCGGCATAATCCTCGCCCAACCGGGGCTGTTTCTTGCCGGTCCACAGGCCGCGGAACAGACGAATGACGTCCACTCCGATGGCGTAGAGGGCCGGGATCAGCAGCAAGGTCAAAAACAGGGCGAAGATAACGGCAAAGCCGAGTGCGACGACCATGGGCTTGAGGAATTCCGCTTGGGTCGACCGCGCCGACATCATCGGCAGGATGCCGAGGAAAGTCGTGACCGACGTCAGCAGGATCGGACGGAAGCGTTGCACCCCGGCGTCGACCAGCGCCTGAAAGGCGCCGACGCCCTCCTCACGAAGCCGGTTGACGAAATCCATCAGCACGAGATTGTCGTTGATGACGACCCCTGCCGCCGCGCCAACTCCGAAATAGGAAAAGAGGGCGATCGGGATTCCGAACATATAGTGGCCGAAAATGGCACCGGTCAGTGCGAACGGGATGGCGATCATGATCAGGATCGGCTGGGTATAACTGCGGAAGGCAACGGCGAGCAGGATATACATCGCTACCAGTGCCATTCCGAGCAGGCCGGTCAATTCGCTCATGAACTCGGCCTGACCTTCGGACTGGCCAATTTCGTCGCGGCTAATGCCGGGGAAGCGCGCTTCCCATCCGTCCCAGAATTCCTCATCGAGACTGGTTGAGATATCGCCGCGTGCGGCCGGATCAGATAATTGCGCGCTGACGGTAACGGTGCGCATGCCATTGCGACGATTGATCCGGTTGAGGCCGGGGGCAAAATTGACGTCAGCCACAGCCGAGAGCGGGACTTCCCGTCCATCACTGGTGCGGATGCGCAGCTCGCGCAGCGTATCGAGCGAACGGCGGGCGCCTTCTTCCAGCCGGACCATGACCCGGACATCCTGGCCGTCGCGCGGATTGCGTTGGGCCTCCTCGCCATAGAAAGCCTGACGGACCTGGCGCGTCACGTCCTGCAGCGTCAGCCCAAGAGACTGGGCATCGGGACGCAGGCTGAATTGCAATTCCTCGGTCGAGGTCTGCAGCGAGTCCACGACGTCGTAGAGCGTGTCATAGCTGCGCAATTGCGTTTTCAGATCGTCGGCTGCAGCTCGCAGGACCGCGAGGTCCGGGTGAGAAATCGCGAAATCAACTTCGTCGCCGCCATCATTGAAGGTCGAGTCAAGGGTGACTTCCTCAGCATCGGGAATCGGGCCGAGGAATTCGCGGATCTTTAGTGCGACTTCCGAAGTGGCAAGCAGGCCAGGCCGGACTTCCGGTTCCGCCAGCGTGATCCAGGCCCGGACGCGGCCATCAGACGCGATTGTCGATCGGCTGAGGATCATGTCGCCCTCACCCGGAAACAGGTCGCGATAGTAATGCATCGCCTCGTCCTGGGCATCGTCAAGCTGTTGCCGAACGAGTTCGGTGCGGCTCCATGGCGTGCCTTCGGCGAGCTGGATATTGACCTGGACGGTCTCACTTTCGATCTGCGGCATGAAGACCGAACCGACGCGATTGGTCATCATCAGCGCGATCGAGAAGGCGAATATGCCGAAGAATACGACCAGCGTGGCGTAGCGGTTGCGGATCGCAAACTTGATCATCGGACGATAAATAGTGCGAGCAAACCAGATCATGGACTCAGCGATGACGCGCTGGAACTTGATTAGCGGGCCAAAGAAGCCGGTCGTCTTTTGTGGCTTCATGTGGGCCAAGTGAGCCGGCAGGATCAGCAGGGACTCGATCAGCGAGAAGGCTAGGGCCGCAATCACCACGAGCGCGATTTGCTTGGTGAATTGCACCATTGGACCGGACAACAGCATGAAGGGCATGAACATCATCGCCGTCGTGATGATCGCGAAAATGACCGGCTTGAGCACCATTTGCGTGCCAACAATTGAGGCCGTCAGCCCGTTCTCTCCGCGCTCGACGCGGTCGTGAATATTCTCCCCGACGACGATCGCGTCATCGACGACGATGCCGATCACCAACAGGAAGGCGAATAGCGACAGCATGTTCAGCGTCACGCCGAGCATGGGCAACAGCAGGAAGGCGCCACCGAAGGCGACGAAAATGCCACCGGTCACCCAGAAGGCGACAATCGGGCGCAAGAAGAGAAAAAGTACGATCAGCACCAGCAGTCCGCCCGAAAGCGCCGAGTTGAGGATGATCGACATACGCGCATTGTAAGCGGTGGAATTGTCCCACCACAGCGACAGCCCGACGCCGTCCGGCAATTCCAGCTGCTTGCGATCAATATAGTCACGCACGCTCTTCGAAACATCGACCACATCAATGCCTGGCGTCGTCAGCACGACGATCAGCGCCATCGGCTCGCCGTCGAAGGTCGCAGCCAGATTGGCGTCGACGAAGCCGTCGGTAACATGCGCCACGTCGCGCACCCGCAAAGTGCCGCCAGCGGCAGTTTGGCGAACGATGATGTCCTCGAAATCGCTCTGTGAGTTCGCCTGCTGGCGTGAGGTCAGGCTGACTTCGCCCTGATCTGTCCGCACGCGTCCGGCCGAGGCATTGAGCGAGCTGGAGCGGATGGCGCGTACGACTTCGTCGAAGCTGAGATTATAGCGCTGCAGATTGTCCTCAGACAGCTCGACCGAGACTTCTTCATTGAGGGTCGCCCAGACATTGACCAGGGAGGAGCCGGGCAGTTGAGCCACTTCGTCCCGAATTTCACGGGCAATCTGCTGCAGATCGCGGCGATCAACGAATCCGTGGACGGCAAACCCGATCACCTGATCCTGATTAATCCAGGGCTGCACCACTGGCCGGTAGGAGGATTGCGGCAGGTTGCTGACGGAGTCGACCTTGAGTTTGATGTTGTCGATGAACTCGCCGATATCGACCGAGGGCAAGCCTTCGACATTGACATTGCCACTGCCCTCGCGCGCCGTTGACGTGATCGTGTCGACGCCTTCGAGGTCGGCCAAGGCCTCCTCAATGCGCACGATGATCTGTTCTTCAATCTCCCGCGGCGAGGCCCCCGGCCAGGCGACCGAGATCGAGGCGCCATTGACCGGAATGGTCGGGTAGACTTCACGGTTCAGCTCGGAATAGCCGAAAATGCCACCAATCAGGGCGACGACCATGAGCAGGTTGGCCGCGACGGAATTGCGGGCCCACCAGCCAATAATGCCGCGCGGTGCGTCGTCTTGTGTCGTGTTCGGGTCGGTCATGGCCGTCTCCTGGTCGGATCGTCGAACTAGCCGGCGCTCGCAACGGTTTCACCGTCGCTGCCATTGGCATCAGTTTCGGGTTGGTCGTCATCACTCTCGGACTCGATGACTGCCGAATAGGCCGAAATGACCTCGCCGGTCGTGTCGAGTGAGCGCAAACGCATGCCGGTATTGGCCCCGCGGATCGGTGAGACCACAACCATTTCTCCGTCCACAACCCCGGAGGAGACGACCAGCCGGTCGGCGGTCGAAGTCACAACATTCACGGTGCGGATATCCAGCGTGCCGCCTTCGTTGACGACATAGACGCTGTTTTCGCCGCGAAGGGCAGAACGCGGTAAAACCACCGCACCATCAACGCTGCGTCCCTCGATTTCGGCATCAACGAAGAGGCCGACAGCCAGGGGAGCGCCGCCGCTCGCTGCAGCACCATAGGGGTCATCCACTTGGGCGGTGGCGTAGAGGACGCGGGTTTGTGGATCGATCGCGCCCTCGGTGCGGGTGATGTAGCCGGTCCAGGTCCGCGCTTCGCCGGCCAGCACGGCCGTCAGTGTCACGGGAATCCGGTCCGCCTGGTTGGTTGCTTCGAAGGCAATTGGAATACCCAGCAGGCCGAGATCATTATCGGTCAGTGGCAAGCGCACCAGGATGGCATCCGTCGAGAAGACTTCGCCGAGCTGCGTGCCAATGGTCACGAATTGGCCGACATCGGCGCTCTTGACCCGCACGCGGCCGTCAAACGGGGCGGACACACGTGTGCGTCCGAGATCAAGCCGGGCCGACTGCAGGCTGGCTTGGGCGCTGGCGAGTTGTGCCCGGGCCTCGGCGAGCTGGGGCTCGCGCAGCGTCAGTGCCGAAGCGGGACCGTCACCCAGATCTGCCCATTCGCTTTCGGCCAGCTCGGCTTCGGCCTGTTCGCGAACCAATCCCTGCTGCGCTTGCGCCACGAGGGCTTCCGCGCGGGTTACGGCGAGGTGGTAGTCGGCGGCTTCGATCTGGATCAGTGTTTCACCAGCTTCAAAAAACCCACCTTCGATGAAGTTCGGATTGACGTAGGTGATACGGCCGGAAACCTGCGGCACCAGATTGATCTGGGTGCGCGGCCGGGCCTGGCCTTGGGAGTGAACCACCAGAGCCACGGTCTCCTGCCGCGCTTCATCAACGAAGACAGCAATCGGCTGCGGCGTTGCGTTCGCACGCTGGGGCTCTGGCTTCGTGGCGATGAGGGCGACCACTGCGAGAACCACAACGATGCCGGCGATGCCGAAAATGATGAAACGTCCCATGATTATTCTCCTGTCTGCGCGGCCGGGTCTGCGGAAGGGGCCGCGGAGAAGTCGCCGGCGATGGCGAGGTAAAGATCGACACGGTTCGTCGCGCGATCACGACGAGCCGAAACATATTGGCTCTCGGCGCTGATACGCCGGCTTTGGGCATTCAAAAGATCGAAAATTGTAGCGACGCCGCTCGCATACTGGCGGATCACCAGCGACTCTGCCTCGGCGGCTTCGTTAAAGGCCCGCTGCAGGCTGTCGACGCGCCGGGCGAGGATGGCGTCGGCATAAATCGCATTCTCGGCCTCCTGCCAGGCATTCAGCACAGTGGAGACATAGGCAGCGGCCTGTAGCCGGGCATTTGCCTCGGCCTGGTCGCGTTGGGCCCGCAGGCTCCCGCCGGCGAAAATCGGGGCGGCAATCGACGCCGTCAGATTGGATACCAGGGTGTCGAGATCGAACATGTCAGCGACATCGACGCCGCCGCTGCCAGTGCTGCCGCTGAGGGACAGTCTCGGGAACAGGGCCTTTCCGGCGGCATCGGCGCGCAATCCGGCGGCGACCAGTCGGCGTTCGGCGGCCCGGACATCAGGCCGACGGCTCAGCAAATCAGCGGGTGAACCGACGCTGGCGAGGGTGTCAATTTGCGGGAAGTCGCCGTCCCGTGAAATCTGTCCGGACGGATAGCGTCCCAACAATGTTTCAAGGCTGCGCGCCGCGACGGCTTCGGCTCTCTGCCGTGAGGCGAGGGCGGCCTGCGACGAGGCCAAGGCACTACGTGCCGTGCGAACATCTGAGCTGCGTGCCAGACCGCGCGTGAAACGCCTGTCGGTCAGGTCGAGTGCGTTCTGGCTACGCTGGACATCGCGGGCTGCAAGCTCGCCTTGTTGGCGCGCCTCGATCAGCGCCAGCCAACCTTTGGCTACGAAGCCAGCGACTGAAAGTCTGGCACCGCGCAAATCGTCGGCTGCCGCTTCGGCATCGAGCGAACCGGCATCGGCACCATTGCGAACCCGGCCCCACAAATCGACTTCCCAAGAGGAAGATAGCCCAAGTGAGAAGCTGTCGGAACCGGCGCCCCGATAGGGTTCGGTCCGCGAAACTTCCGATCCAAGGTTCAGTGTTGGCAAGCGGCCGGCGCCAGCAATCCGCGCACCGGCGCGGGCGGCATCATATCGAGCGAGAGACTGCGCCATGCCTGGATTGGCGATCAGCGCCTCATCGACGAGGGCTGCCAGTTGCGGCGCGCCCAGCGATTGAATCCAGTCTTGGGTTTCAATCTCGCCGGCACCATCGGCGATTGCCGACCATGCTTCCGGCGTTGGTGGCAGGAGGGTATCAGGCTGAAAAGCCGGAATGTTGGCGCAAGAGGCCACTGTCAGGGCCGTCGCGACGATCAGTAGGCTTTTCTGCATGCGATGTTCCTGCGTGTGGTGATTTCCTGATTTCCGCCAAACTAGGGAGCCCATAGCGAATGTCAACAGATTTTTATCGAAAAACACTAAAACATTAGCGAATGACATGAAAACCCTCTCGATTTTCGAGATGTAAAATACAGCCAATAAACGTCATTTTGGGATCGGCTTCGTCGCAGCCCCGGAATGTGCGATATCAGTGTGTAGAGTGCCCATATCCGCTCCGGATCGGGCGGTGTTATATGCCTAGTCGCGATGCACAAGGCGAATGAAACTTGAGAAAGGTCGACGTGGACAGCCAGCCATCAATCCGAATTCGCCGCCGCGACACAGCCATCGTCGCGACAATGGGCTCCCTGGTGCTCGTTCTGTTTTGGCTGTTCGGCGAACTCGGCTTCGTCGAGACCTTCGTGGCGATCACCACGTTCGCCGGCTTGTCGACCTTCTACTATCTGACGGTCAGCACGACGTTGAACGCATCCTCCATGCCGTCTGCAGTCCGTGTTGCTCACCCGACGGATGCTGTCGCCGCGTCAGCGGATGTCATGCTGCAGCATCTGCCGATCCCGGTGATGTTGATCGGGCCGGGCGGCCGGATCGAGATGGCCAATCCGGCCGCGCGCGAATTTCTTGGCCTCGGTGCATTGGAGGGGCATTTATCGTCGGTGCTCCGGCAACCGCGTGTGATTGAGGCCGTCGGCGCCGCCTTGCAGGGCGAGAAGGTGCAGCCGGTGGAATATGCCACGCTGGCGCCGGTTGAAAGCCATGTCCGCGCCATCATTGCACCGATACAGCCCACGGGTGATTCAGTTCCCCACTGGCGCGCGATGCTGGTCCTCGCCGACGAAACCTCGATCAAGCGGGCGGATCGCATGCGGGCCGATTTTCTGGCGAATGCGAGCCATGAATTGCGGACGCCCCTCACCTCGCTGGCCGGGTTTATCGAGACCCTGCGCGGGCACGCCAAGGATGATCCGGAGGCGCGGGAGCGGTTTCTGGCGATCATGTTCGACCAGACCGAGCGGATGAGCCGCTTGATCAATGACTTACTGTCCCTGTCGCGCATCGAGATGGATGAGCATGTTCCGCCCATCGGCGACGTCGATCTGACGGTGCTTGCTGGTGAAGTCATCGCTCTCTTGGGGCCCCAGACCGCCGACAAAAAGATCGTTCTGAGCCTCGAAGCGCCAGAGCCAGCGCGCGTGGTCGGCGATCGGGACCAGTTGATGGAGGTTCTCCAGAATCTGATCGAAAACGCGATCAAATACGCGCCGGTTGATTCCGGTGTGCTGGTTCGGATTGAGCCCGCGCAGAGCCGTGATCAGGTCGAGCGGCCAGCTCCGATACTGGGCGATGATGCCGGCCGGTTGACGTTGGCGGCGCCGAAATCGGGGCCGGGCGAGCGCTATATTGCGGTGCGGGTTCGCGATTCAGGACCTGGAATCAAACGTCGCGATTTGCTGCGATTGTCAGAACGTTTTTATCGGGTTAGCGGCCAGAAGAGCGGAGCCAGCGAGGGCACCGGGCTTGGACTGGCGATCGTCAAACACATCGTCAATCGTCATCGCGGCGGCTTGACCGTTGAAAGTGTTCCGGGCGGCGGCTCTGTATTTTCTGTCTTTTTCCCGACCGTGACCAAGGCGGGCGTGGAAGCAGACAGGCCATGACGGCCGATCATCGCCAACGAAATACCGGCTCGTTCGGCTGTCATAAAACTGTTGTCTACCTGTCATAAAGTCTCGCTGGGCATCCGGTGACTTGCTGATGACCTCCTGCTATCTGCGGCATTGCGCCGAACGACCGAAGGCTTGAGCTCTGCATGTCGATTATCGCCATCGTTTCCTTCGCACTCCTCGTCATGGTCGCTGGTGGCTTCTATGTCGGCCGGTCTCGTGCGATCGCGTCGGTGAAAGGTGCCACGGCCGGATTGCACTCGCTGCCGAATTATCACGGCTATTTTGTTGCGATCTGGACTGGCGTTCCGGCGCTTCTGCTGTTGGCGATTTATGCGATTTTTGGCGGCCAACTGGTCGAACGTCTCGCCATCGGCAGCCTGCAAGCCGACGCCGTATCGATCAATGCGGTGCTGGACGATCAGCTCGCCGGTGACGCCGACTTTACCGAACTCACCCAAGCTGCCACCGGGTTGAGGGTTCGCGTCGAGGGTTTGAACCAGGATATCCTGGATCTGCGCAATGCCCGCGGTGACCAGCGAGATCCCGACCGTCTCAATCAACTACAGGCCGAACAGATTGAAGCTTTGAATCTGTCGACCGCGGCGGAGGATGCGGCGCGACTTCGGCGGCAGGCTGTTGTCGACGAAGTCGAATCCGGCGCAGTGGCCAATGGCGCCAGTGACCGGGCTCTGGCTGGCTATGAACTCGAGCAAGCGCCACGCGAACGGCGGCAGTTATTTCTGTCGGACAGCCGGCGGATTGCTCGCGGCGAGTTGGCCAGCCGGCAATCGCCGCAATTGCGCGCTGCGGCCCAGGCCATCACGCATTACAGCGTTTGGCTGAAATACGGTGCGGCAATAATGGCCTTGCTGGTTGCTGTGGTTGGCTTTGCCGTGACCCGCGCCCAGGTTTCCGGCCAGTTCAGGGCCCGCAATAATGTCGAACGGTTGGTGACGGCGGCATTGTTTGTCTCATCAGTGATCGCCATTCTCACCACGGTTGGCATCGTTCTGTCGCTCTTGTTCGAGAGCCTTCGCTTCTTTGCATCGGTGCCCGTGCTCGATTTCCTGTTTGGTCTGCAGTGGAGCCCCCAGATGGCGATCCGCGCCGACCAGGTCGGCCAGTCCGGTGCCTTCGGGGCTGTGCCCCTGTTTGCGGGCACCGCGATGATCACGGTTATTGCCATGGTGGTGGCCGTGCCGATCGGTCTGTTTTCCGCGATTTATCTGTCGGAATATGCCGGCCCGAATTTTCGCCAAATCGCCAAACCCGTGCTCGAAATACTCGCGGGAATCCCGACCGTTGTGTATGGATTTTTCGCCTTGCTGGCGGTTGGCCCGGCGATCCGCGTCCTGTTTAGCGCCCTGGGCTTTGAAAGTGTCGTGACTCAAAGCGCGCTTTCGGCAGGTCTCGTGATGGGGGTGATGATTATCCCCTTCATTTCCTCGCTTAGCGATGACGTCATCAATGCTGTACCGCAATCGCTGCGCGACGGCTCGTTTGCGATGGGGGCCACCCGCTCCGAGACGATCACGCAAATCGTGATGCCGGCGGCCCTGCCGGGCATTGTCGGTGCGATTTTGCTGGCGGTCAGCCGTGCTGTCGGCGAGACGATGATCGTGGTCATGGCGGCCGGACAGGGTGCCAATCTGACGGCGAACCCGCTGGAGTCTGTTACGACGATCACCGTGCAGATCGTGATGCTCCTGACGGGCGACCAGGAATTCGACAGTCCCAAAACCCTGTCGGCCTTCGCGCTTGGCCTGGTGCTGTTTGTGATGACTTTGATCATGAATATCGTCGCGCTGCGCGTGGTCCAGAAGTATCGGGAAAAATATGACTGATACGAGCCCTGCCTTCCCCGTACGTGAGCGCGTCGAAAAGCGATTGGCCAAGCGTTACCGCGCCGAGCTGCGCTTCCGGTCTGCCGGACTGACGGCAATCGGTCTTGCGGTCGCGATCCTGTTCATTCTGATCGGATCGATCGCCAGCGAGGGCCTGCCGGCCTTCACGGCCCATGAGCTCGTACTGCCTGTCTCGCTAGATCGTGAGCTGGTCGATCCGGAAGGCGATGGATCGGAAGCTTCACTGCGTCGCGGCTCCTATAACCGTGTTCTCCAGAACGCCTTGCGCGAAGAGTTTCCTGGCGTCACGTCACGCGGTGATGTGCGCACGCTGTTCCGACTTTACACCCCGCTGAACGCAACCCGTTTGATGGATGCGGTGCTGCAAGACCCCGGGCTGATCGGTACGAATTACGTCTTCACAATGCCCTTGGCCGACGATCTCGACCTGTATCTCAAAGGCCGGCTCGTCGAGGACCGCACCCTGCCGGTCGGCGGACTTCTATCCGTCGCGCCGGAGGGCGAGGGCGTTGTCCTGCGCTCGAGCACGGGCGATTTCGCGGCGCTGGCGCGCGAGATCGGACAATCGATGGGCGCTGAGGCGCGGATATTGGAATTGCGGTCTCAGCAGGTGGGCGAGGCGGTCGAACAGGCGCCGATCGAGGATGCGGCGCGACTGCAAGCCGAAGGCGACCGCCACGCCGCCGCCGCCGAGCGATTGCGGCAGGCCGCGTTGGCGGCAAACGGGTTTCTGCCGATCACGACAGAAATGCCGAGCATTATTGTTGAAGCGGATGGGCAGGCTTTCAGGATCAACGAATTGGCGGTGGATGGCAGCACGGCTCGCGGTGTCGCCCTGTTGGGCAATGGTGAGGTTGCCGACGCAAGCGCTTGGACGCTCTATGTGATCGATACGCCGGAGGCGAGCCGCCGGGTGTCTGATCAGCTGATTGTCTGGACACGTTCGCTGGTCGCACGCGGCGTGATCAAAGCCGGCTTCAATACCTATCTGTTCACCAATGCCGACTCGCGCGAGCCGGAACTGGCCGGGGTGAAGGGCGCTTTGTATGGCTCGATCCTCACCATGATTATCACCATGTTCCTGTCGGTTCCCATCGGGGTTTTCACCGCAGTTTATCTTGAGGAATATGCGCCGAAGAACCGCTTCACCGATCTGATTGAGGTCAACATCAATAATCTGGCCGCCGTCCCGTCAATCGTGTTCGGCCTGCTGGGTCTGGCGGTGTTCATCAATGCCTTCGGTCTGCCGCGATCCGCGCCACTGGTCGGTGGGTTGGTGCTCTCCTTGATGACTTTGCCAACGGTGATCATCGCGACCCGGGCCGCCCTCAAAGCGGTGCCACCGTCAATTCGTCAGGCGGCGCTCGGGATTGGCGCCTCCAAGACGCAATCGGTGTTTCACCATGTCCTGCCCTTGGCGGCGCCGGGCATTCTCACCGGCTCGATCATTGGCCTTGCCCAAGCGCTGGGTGAAACGGCGCCCTTGTTGATGATCGGCATGGTCGCCTTCATCGCCGATGCGCCGAGCCTCGGCCTGGCCGGTTTCACCGAGCCCGCGACCGTGATGCCTGTTCAAATTTTCCTGTGGTCAGATGGCGCGGAGCGCGCTTTCGAAGCGCGCACTGCTGCGGCCATTCTCATTCTTCTGGCGCTGATGATCAGCTTCAATGCTGTTGCGATCTATCTGCGCCGCCGCTTCGAACGAAGGTGGTAGCGTCATGTTTGACACCGAAATCCAACCAACCGTCTATCACAAGAATTCGCTTGGCTCCTCGCCGGTCAAGGTGGAGGTGCGCGATGTCAGCGTGTCCTACGGCGAGAAGCAGGCCTTGTTCAATGTCTCGCTCGACATCCCAGATCACAGCGTGACTGCTTTCATCGGACCGTCGGGTTGCGGCAAGTCGACCTTTCTGCGCTGCATGAACCGGATGAATGATACGATCGAGGGCGCGCGCGTTACCGGTTCTCTCAAGATCGATGGTGCCGAGATCAACGACCGCGCGGTCGATCCGGTGGTGTTGCGTGCCAGCGTCGGCATGGTGTTCCAGAAGCCCAATCCGTTTCCGAAATCGATCTATGACAATGTTGCTTACGGCCCCCGCATCCACGGGCTGGCCTCCAGCCGATCCGAACTTGACGACGTTGTAGAGCACAGTCTGCGCAAGGCCGGGCTCTGGGCCGAGGTCTCGGACCGCCTGCAGGATCCCGGCACGGGGCTTTCTGGCGGCCAGCAACAGCGGCTGGTGATCGCCCGCGCGATTGCGGTGAGTCCGGAAGTCATTTTGATGGATGAGCCCTGTTCGGCGCTCGACCCGATCGCGACCGCGAAGATCGAGGAATTGATCGATGAGTTGCGCGAAAACTATTGCATCATCATCGTGACCCACTCGATGCAACAGGCGGCGCGGGTGTCACAAATGACCGCATTTTTCCACATGGGCTCGCTGATTGAAGTGGGCCCGACCGAGGAGATTTTCACCAATCCCCTCGAATCGCGAACTCAGGACTACATCACCGGACGCTTCGGCTAACGAGGCGATTGTCCCAGGAGGGCCAAATGGCGCTATCCAAGCATACACATATCGTGACGGCCTATGGTGAGGAGCTGGACAAGCTCGCCGACGAACTTGCGCGCATGGGCGGTCTTGTGGAGATGCAGCTCGAGGCGGCGGTTGCCGCTGTTGTACGGCGCGATGCATCGGTGATCCCGGAGGTTCGCAAGCGCGAGGTTCAGGTCAATGCGATGCAGGTCGATATCGAGAAGCGGGTGATCCGGCTCTTCGCCCTGCGCCAGCCGCTCGCGACGGATTTGCGGATGACAATTTCCTCCCTCAAGATCGCCAGCGATCTGGAACGGGTTGGCGATCTCGCCAAGAATATCGCTTACCGGTCCAAGAAGCTGGTCGGTTTCGCACCCTTGGAACTGATGCACAGTGTTGAGCGGCTCGGCGTGATCGTCGGCAAGCAATTGCACGAAGTGCTTGATGCCCTGTCATCCTTCGACATTGAGCCGGCGGTTCGTGTTTGGCGCAATGATGATGAGGTCGATGACCACTATAACGGTCTGATCCGCGAAATGTTGCTGGCCATGTCCAAAGACCCCAGCTTGGTCGGGCCGGGCGCGCACATCCTGTTTGTCGCCAAAAACCTCGAACGCGTTGGTGATCATGCGACCAATATCGCGGAGGCCTTGCACTATATCGTCACGGGCGAAGCGCTTGAATCCACTGACCATCCACCGGCTTGATGAGCTGATCAGGAGAGTCGATCATGCAGCCTCAAATACTTGTCGTGGAAGACGAGGACGCATTGGCCACCCTGCTTCAGTATAATCTGGACCGGGAAGGCTATCAGGTCACCATCGCCCGCGATGGCGAGGAAGCGCTGATGCTTGCCGCTGAGGCCACGCCCGATCTCGTTCTGGTGGACTGGATGCTGCCGAAAGTGTCGGGAATTGAGGTATGCCGCCGCCTGCGAGGGCGCCAGGAGACCAGCAATATTCCGATCATAATGCTGACGGCGCGCGGTGAGGAATCCGACCGGGTCCGCGGACTCGATATTGGTGCCGATGATTACATCGTCAAACCCTTCTCGATGACCGAATTATTTGCCCGGATTCGCGCGGTGCTACGCCGGATCCGTCCGGGTCTGGCGGAGGATGTCACGACCGGCGGCGATATCGCAATCGATCGGGTCGCGCACCGGGTCAGAAGAGGGCAACGCGAGATTCATCTCGGTCCGACCGAATTCCGCATGCTGGACTATTTGATGCAACACCCAAGACGGGTCTTCTCGCGCGAGCAATTGCTCGATGCGGTCTGGGGCTCGGATGTCTATGTCGAGGCGCGAACCGTCGATGTCCATGTCGGCCGTTTGCGCAAGGCGTTGAACAAGCCCGGGGAGGTCGATCCGATCCGGACCGTTCGCTCTGCCGGCTATGCGTTCGAGATCAACGGCGACTGATCGCCGAACCGGTCGCGCTCGCCAAACAAGCCTGCAAAACAGAACGGCCGCCCCGAGGGGCGGCCGCTGCATGACGGGATCTGAAAAAATGCGATCCGATCAGAAATTATAACGTCGTGTTGCGGTGATGGAGTTCAGTGCGGCCGTCGCTTCGCCGCTGCGGCGGCGTTTCTGGCTGGGCTGATAGGCCATATTGGCGTGAGCATCGCAGTAAGCATTGCTGGCGCCGGTCTTGCGGCCGCAGAAGCGGAAGCTGGCTTGAGCCGGGTCGCCGATTGGCCATTTGCACATGCTGTCCTTCAAGGTGAGGACTGTGGCAAATTCGCCGGATGGCAGAACAGCTGGCTCCACGGGGGCCGATGGGATCGTCGCCGGTGCCGAAGGGGCGGGACGAGCGGCGCGGGCCGGTTCGGTCAAGGTGGCCGTAGTGCGTGGCCGCGAGGGCTTTGCTGGTCGGCGGGCCGGCCGAGACGGTGTCGCACGCCCCGATAAACCCAGCCGGTGGACCTTGCCAATCACAGCGTTACGGGTGACACCGCCCAGCTGTTTGGCAATCTGACTCGCACTCAGGCCTTCCGACCAAAGTTTCTTGAGTTCTTCGACACGTTCGTCAGTCCAGGCCATCGCAACTCTCTCCCGGTTGGGATGCACTAGCCACCTTGATGATGGTAAACAGCGCACACCTCAATTCATGATTAATTACACTATATATTGTAGCCAACGAGACAAAAACCACAAGATCAGGCTCGCACCAATCCTGTGGAAAGCTCACTTGCAAGCCAAATCGTTAACGTTGATGGTTACTGAAACCTTAAGGGTAATCCGTTATGAGTCCTGCTGCTTCCAGACCCGTCGCCAGTCCGCGCACATTCGGTGCGATTAACGGGCTCGGCCTGTGGACGCTGTATAAAAAGGAAGTCCGCCGCTTTCTTAAAGTCACAACGCAAACCGTGTTGGCGCCGGTTGCGACGACCTTGCTGTATATGACAGTTTTCGCCGTCGCGCTGGGGTCAGGCCGTGCTGCAATTCACGGCATTTCCTTCGTCGAATTCCTCGCACCGGGCCTGATCATGATGGGGCTGCTGAATAATGCTTTCGCCAACACCTCCTCCTCCATCCTGGTGAGCAAAGTGCAGGGCAATGCCGTCGATTTCCTGATGCCGCCCCTGTCTGCGCTTGAGCTGGAGATTGCCTTCATTGGCGGGGCCGTGACGCGCGGTTTGCTGGTCGCACTGGTCACGGCGCTGACGCTTGTGCCCTTCGTCGATGTCATCCCGGTGCACTATTGGGCGGTGGCCTATTTCGGCGTCGGTGCTGCAGCGATGCTGGGGATGATCGGCATTCTCGGTGGGCTGTGGGCGGAGAAATTCGATCACATGGCGGCGGTCACGACATTTGTCATCACGCCGCTCACCTTCCTGTCTGGCACTTTTTACTCGATCAACCGCCTGCCGGAATCCATCCGTTTGATCAGCCAGTTCAACCCGTTTTTCTACATGATTGACGGGTTTCGCTACGGCTTCACCGGCGTCGCCGACGGTTCCTTGACGGTCGGTGTCCTGCTGGTCGGTGCCATCAATCTGGCGCTGGCGATTGTCTGCTACGTGCTGCTGCGTGCAGGCTGGCGCTTGAAGAGCTGAACAGACCGGCCTAGACCGTCATTGCGCTGATACGCGGCGCGTTCACACAATCCGGAGAGACCCGATGCCTGCGCCTATGATGGATACCTACGCTCCGCCAGAACTCGTTTTCGACCACGGCAAAGGCGTTCGGCTGTACACCGAAGCCGGTGACAGTTATCTCGATTTCATCGCCGGTATCGCTGTGAACTGCCTCGGTCATGCGCACCCCAAAGCGGTCGCTGCGCTGACCGAACAGGCCGGAAAATTATGGCATTTGTCCAACATGTTCCGCGTTCCGGCCGGGGTCGAACTGGCCGACAAATTGACCGGCGCGACCTTTGCGGACCGCGTCTTCTTCACCAATTCCGGCACGGAAGCCGTCGAGTGCGCGCTGAAAACGGCGCGGCGCTATCAGTTCGTCACCGGCAATCCGCAGCGCTATCGCATCATCACCTTCACCGGTGCCTTTCATGGCCGCACCTATGGCGCCATCAATGCCGGCGGTAATCCGAAATACCTCGAAGGCTTCGGCCCGGCGATGGAAGGGTTCGACCATGTCGAATTCGGCAATCTTGATGCTGTGCGCGCCGTCCTTTCCGAAGAAACCGCTGCGATCTGTGTCGAGCCGGTCCAGGGCGAGGGCGGTGTGCGCGCGGGCGATGACGCCTTCCTGCGCGGCCTGCGTCAGATCTGCGATGAAAACGGCCTGATGCTGATTTATGATGAAGTCCAGTGTGGCGCGGGCCGTACCGGCAAGCTGTTCGCTCACCAATGGGTTGAGGGCGCCGATCCCGATATCATGGCCTCGGCCAAGGGCCTTGGCGGCGGCTTCCCGATGGGCGCTTGCCTGGCGACCGAAGCGGCTGCCCAGGGCATGGTCGTCGGTACGCACGGCTCCACCTATGGCGGTGGGCCTCTGGCCATGGCCGTCGGCAATGTCGTGTTTGACGAGCTGACCTCGGACGGCTTCCTCGAGCATGTCGTCGAGATGGCGAATTTCATGCAGCAGCAATTGCATGGTCTCGCCGACCGTCATCCCGACAAGATCGAGGAAGTACGCGGCAAGGGCCTGTTGCTCGGTATCAAGCTGAAGCCAGGCTTCGATCCCAAAAAGCTTCTTGTGCTGGCGCGTGATCGCCATCTGCTGATCGGCGCTGCCGGCGACAATGTCGCCCGGATGGCGCCGCCACTGGTCATCACCCGTGAGGATGCCAGCGAGGCCATTGCGATCCTCGACGAGGCACTGGGCGCACTTTAGGCGAACTTCATGACCGATATCACGCCCGCAATACCCGGCGAGCCGGGTGATTTTATCGCGGGCTTCCAGGTTGAAGGCCGTGCGGTGCGGGGGCGTGTCCTCCGCTCCGCCGGCACGCTTGACCAGATCCTGTCGGCCCATGATTTCCCCGAGCCGGTCGCGCGCCTGTTGGGCGAGGCCGTTGTGCTGGCTGGCCTGGTGGGCCCGGCGCTCAAATTCGATGGGCGTCTGATCATTCAGGCCAATGGCACCGGCCCGGTCTCCTTCATCGTCGCTGAATACACCACGGGCGAAGGCGTACGCGGTTTCGCCAAGATGGATCGCGATGCCGTGCTGGCAGCCCTTGCGGCTGCCGACAAGGACACACCGACGATCAAGACCCTGCTCGGCGAGGGGTATTTCGCGATGACGATCGATCAGGGCCCCGAGATGGACCAGTATCAGGGCGTCGTGCCGCTCGAGGGCGGCAGCTTGGCCGTGATCGCCGAGCATTACTTCACCCAGTCCGAACAGACACCGACGCGGCTGCGCATGGCGGTTGGCGAAGTGTGGACGCAAGAGGGTGGCAAGCAGTGGCGCGGCGGTGGGGCGCTGTTGCAGGCGGTCGCCGGCGATGAAAGCCGTGGCTCGGCCAAGGATGATTGGGACCATGTCCGCGCCCTGTTCGAAACCATCAGCGATGACGAATTGCTCGATCCTCTGCTCTCAGCGGGCGGGCTGCTCTATCGTCTCTTCCATGAAGATGGCGTGCGTCTGCTTGATCCCGAAGTGCTGCAGCGGCGCTGTTCGTGTGAACGCGAACGCCTGTTGCGGATCGTCGCCAGCTTTCCCGCTGACGATCAGGAACACATGACCCGCGACGGCAAGATCGTCATGACCTGCGAATACTGCAATCGCGACTGGAATTTCCTGCCCGATGAAGTGGCGGCAGTCGAGCGCTGACCCCGTCGGATCAGGACCGCCAGAAGCGCGGCATGATCACCACCAGCACGGCGAGCACTTCCAGCCGGCCGATCAGCATATTGCCGGTGAGGATCCATTTGGCGGTGTCAGGCAGGGTCTGGAATGTCCCCGCCGGGCCGATAATGTCGCCCAGACCGGGCCCGACATTGGCCAGTGATGTGGCTGCACCGGAGAGCGCCGTTGTCAGATCAAGCCCGATCGCCGAAAGCAGGGCGGCGCTGATCGCGTAGACGGCGAAGAAGACAAAGAAAAAGCCGAGCACCGAGTGCAGCGCACTGTCGGCGACCGGCCGGCCATTATAGCGCATCGGGAAAATCGCGTTGGGTCGCAGCAAGTGCGCGAGATAGCGGCGGATTGCGGTTCCGGCAATCTGGTAGCGGAAGATCTTGATGCTGCAACTGGTCGATCCGGCGCAGCCGCCGATGAACATGAAGACGAAGAAGGTCGCTTCCGCCGCCGCGCCCCAACTGCCGTAATCGGTGGTCGCATAGCCGGTGCCGGTGATGATCGAGACGGCGTTGAAACTTGCCATCCGCCAGGCGGCCTCATCGCCATGGACCCCGGTCGCAACCAGCACGCCGGTCAGGATGGCTGTGGACAGCAGCACGACAAACAGGAAGCCGCGCGCCTGGGCGTCCTTCAGGATCACTTGCGGCTTGCCGCGCAAGGCCATCACCAGCAGCGTGAAGGGCAGGGCGGCGGCGATCATGAAGACCAGGGTGATCATGTCGGCGCCGGTGTGCATGAATTTGCCCATCGACTGATCCGAGGTCGAGAAGCCGCCGGTTGAAAGTGTCGCCATTGCATGGGCCGTGGCGTCGAGCAAATTCATGCCAGAGATCAAATAGGCCACCGCGCAGATCAGCGTCAGCAGCGCGTAGACGGCTGAGATATTGGCGGCAATCTGGGTTGCCTTGGGCAGGACCTTGTCGGTCTTGTCGCCGGTTTCGAGCAGGAAGAGCTGCATCCCGCCCACTCCAAGCATCGGCCAGAAGGCCATCGCGGTGACGATGATGCCGATCCCGCCGAGCCATTGCAGGATGGCGCGCCAGAGCAGAAAGCCGGGCGGCCGGAAATCCAGCCCGGTCAGCACGGTCGCGCCGGTTGTCGTCAGGCCCGAGACGGCTTCGAACAGGGCATCGGTCCAGTTCATGCCCTCGCCGGCGAGCCGTAGCGGAAGGGCTGCCGTGATCGACAGCGCAATCCAGGCGCCGACCATCAACAGGAAAACGCCGCGCGGCGTGATGAAGTCGACCGGCCCGCGATTGGCCAGCGAGATCGAGCCGCCGAAAAACAGGCCCAGAACCGAGGACAGGAAAAAGGCGCGGGCGCTTTCGGTTTCCTCGGCGATCAGATCGACAATCCCCGGCACCAGCATGCCGGCCGACAATACCGTGACCATCATGCCGATCATGAAGACGACGGGCCGCAAGGACATATTCAATGCAACGCACTCCGCAGTGAGGGGCGCGTGACGAGCGGGGTGTTAGTGGAGGCTGAGGCGGTCATAGGGCCGGTCCAGCGGAAAATCGGGAATGATGGCGGCAAAGCTGTCGCCGCCTTCGCGGCGCATTTCATAACTGCCGCTCATGAAGCCGGACGGCGTCGAGAGGGGTGCACCGCTGGTGTAGCGAAAGCGTTCGCCAGGGCGAATCACCGGTTGCTCGCCGACGACGCCGGGGCCCTGCACATGTTCGCTACGGCCCATTGAATCGGTAATCACCCATTGGCGCGAGATCAGCTGTACCGGTTGAGCCGATGTGTTTTCAATCTCGACGGTATAGGCCCAGACATAACGGCCTTCATCGGGCTCGGACTCGTCTTCAAGATAGTCCGGGCTGACACAGATTTTCACACCATCGGTTTCGTGTTCATACATGGTGTCATATCCGTCCATTGCCGCCGGATCGCTTCGCGACCGGGTTCAACTCAGGCCCATCATCCGCCCGCCCGCGACATCGCTCAACCCCCTACGGTCAGCATGGCTGGACAGGCGGCGGTGGATGTCGGACATCTGAGCCCCTTTCGCAGCTATCCTGATCCCGTCATGTCCGCTTCCGGTATTCTTCCAGACCATCAGCTTAAAGCCCTGTTCGACCAGGGTGTGATCGCGGCGGACATACCGCCCGACGCGGCACAGATCCAGCCGGCCAGCATCGATTTGCGGCTCGGCAGCAAAGCTTTCCGTCTGCGCGCCAGTTTTCTGCCTGGCAAGGCGATGACGGTCGCCGAGCGCCTCGCCGACGATTTGGTGATGCACACGGTCGATCTGCGCGGCGGTGCCGTGCTGGAAACCGGATGTGTTTATCTCGCACCGCTGCAGGAAAGTCTCAAACTGCCAGCGGGCCTCACCGCGGCGATGAATCCGAAAAGCTCAACCGGGCGGATCGATGTCTTCACCCGCGTCATCACTGACCACGGCATTGCTTTCGACCAGGCCCCTGTCGGTTATGAGGGGCCGCTCTACGCGGAAATTTGCCCGCGTACCTTTTCCATTTTGGCGCGCGAGGGCGACCGGTTGAGCCAGATCCGGTTTCGCCGCGGTGCCCACACTCGCTTGCGCGAAGTAACGGTGAGCGTCGATCTGGCCGGGTTTGGTGACGGGATTGTCGGTTATCGGGCCCGCCGCCATGCCGGCTTGGTTGACCTGTCGAAGCTTGGTGGCCATCCCAGTGCCCGCTTCTGGGAGCCGATGACGGCGCCGGACAAGCGCTTGGTGCTCGATCCGGGCGAGTTCTACATTCTCGCCTCACGCGAAGCGGTCTCGATCGGGCTCAACGAAGCCGCCGAAATGGCACCGATTGCGCCGGAAATCGGTGAATTCCGCGCCCATTATGCCGGGTTTTTTGACCCCGGTTTCGGGATTGCCGAGACCGGTGGCTCGGGTAGTCGGGCGGTTCTGGAGGTCCGCGGCTATGATGTGCCTTTCATTCTGGATCACGGCCAGGCGATCGCACGCTTGGTGTATGAGCCGATGTTTGGACCGCCGGTGCGTGCCTATGGCGCTGTGGCGTCAAACTACCAGGCGCAAGGGCTCAAGCTGTCGAAATTCTTCTCCGATTGAAATGATTGCAGGGATGATGCCCGCAGGGCTTGATCCCGGTGCGCTGGTAGTTGACTTTACCGGGAGGTGACCCGCAGGTCACAGTCGCAATTGGGGAAGGGGTCAATCATGCGAAATTTGGCAATTCTAGTGGGCTTGGCGTTCGCGCTCATGGCACCGGCACAGGCGCAACCCGTGCCGAGCGTCGATGATTATGCGGCGCTTGCGAACATGACATCGGTCAGCATTTCGCCGAATGGTGAGCGGATCGTGTTCATTGCCGGTGAGCGGCGTTCGGATCGCAACATCATCGTGGCGTCTCTTGTGGGCGGTGCCCCAATCGTGATTGATGGCGGTGACGACCAGATTGTGGTTGGCACCTCTTGGCTCAGCAATGAGCACATTCTGGTTTCCTACAGCCAGAGACGGCGGATTGCCTCGCTTGGTGAACGGGTTGATGTCGGTCGGCCCTACATCATTCGCGTGGCAGACCAGAATGTCGTCGAATTGCCGCTCAACACGCGCATTGTCGATATCGATATGGACGACGAGGACAATGTTCTCGTCACCGTGCCCTATTCCAGCGGTGGGGTCGTTTTCCAACGTCAGGCTCTCGACCGCGAGCGGTCCCGGCGGGTTTTTCCCTCTGACGAGGGCTATAATTATGTCCTCAACGCCGAAGGCGAACCCTTCGTTCGTTACAAGGGCGGTTGGGGCGACACATTCGAGCTCTGGACCAAATATGGCACCGGAAGCTGGCATCGCGTTCACACCGAACGGTTTGAACTGAAGCGCGAATTCCAGTTTGCAAGCCGCACCACGCGCGACTGGGTCGGGGTCATCGAGGGGATTGATGGGCTTGATGCGACCGGGCGCTACGGCTATTTCTCGTCGGAAACCATGGGCGAGCATGGCACCGAGACACCGGGCCGCCGCCGTGCCGTTTTCCGCTATGACTTCCAGGAAGAAACAATCGAGGGACCGCTGGTGTCTTCGGATATCTCGGACGTCGACAATTTCATGACCGATTGGCGCACGCACGCCGTCATTGGTGTGTCATGGGATGAGGAGCGCCGGCATGTCGAATATTTCGACCCGGAATTCCAGGAACTCTACGACCAATTGGTCGGCTTCTTTCCGGACTCGAACGTTCACATCGTCAGCTGGGATGCCGCGTTCCGAAAGGTTGTGGTCAATATTTCCGGTGGACACACCTCGGGCGCCTATTACCTGCTTGATCGTGTTTCCGGTGATGTCTCGCTGTTGGCGCCCTCTCGGCCGCGCATTCCCGATGATGCCATGGCACCGGTGGAAATCATCCATTATACAGCCCAGGACGGTCTCCAGTTATTTGGCTATCTGACCCTGCCACCGGGCCGGAACGCGCGGGACCTGCCCGCCGTGCTGCTGCCGCATGGCGGCCCTGAGGCACGTGATTTTTATGGCGTTGACCCGTGGGCCCAATTCCTGGCTGCCCGTGGCTATGCCGTTTTCCAGCCGGAGTTTCGCGGTTCCGGCGGGTTTGGCGTCGAGTTTGCCGAGCTTGGCTATGAGCACTGGGGCGAGGCGATGCAGACCGACCTTTGGGACGGCATGCAGGTTCTGGTCGATCAGGGCATTGTTGATCCTGGCCGGGTCTGCATTTTCGGCTGGAGCTATGGCGGCTATGCGGCTTATGCCGGCGCGACACTGACACCTGACCTGTATCGCTGTGTCATCGCAGGGGCCGGCGTGTCCGACATTCTGACCATGATGGATTATGAACGCGGTCGGCTCGGCGGTGGTTCCCAGGCCTATTGGGCTCGAAATATTGGCGATTGGCGCCGGGACCCTGCCCATATCGCGGCGATTTCACCAGCGCAGCAGGTGAATAATATCACGGCACCGATGATGATCATCCACGGCACAGATGATCTGATCGTGCCTTTCACCCAGGCCGAATATATGGCGCGGGCGATGGATGCCGCCGGTAAACCCTATGAGATGGTGGCGATCCAGGACGGACCCCACCAGTCCTATAGGATGACGGTCGATAATCAGCGCGAGCTCTACACCAATCTGGAACGCTTCCTGTTGGAGCACAATCCGCCGGATCCGGCGCCGTAGCCGTTCAGGACTGCAAATGAAGAGAAAGGCCGGTCTATTGACCGGCCTTTTTTCTATGTTGCGATGAGACTCGCCGCCACGAAAATCGTCGCAGACGTTCGTGATCTGAATTTCTGGTTGTGTCGCGTCAAGGAGTGTAGCAACTTCAAATTGCTTGAATGGGGGGATTCGATGCGCTTTTTACTGATCATACTGGCATTGGTCAGCCTGCAGCCGGCGGCCATCGGCCAAGCGCCTCCGTCGATCGAAGACTTTGCCGCCTTGCCCAACATGGCGCTGGTCCGGATATCCCCGGATGGCAGCCACCTTGCCTTCATCTCCGGTGAGAGCTGGGAGGAGCGCAATATCGTCATCGTCACGTTGGACGGTTCCGAACAGCCGGTTGTTATCGATGTTGGAGACGATCAGGTCGTCAATTCGATGAGGTTTGCCAGCAATACTCATCTGTGGCTGACCTACATGTATCGCGGCACCTTTTGGGGTATGGGCGAAGAGAATTATATTTGGCGCGAATATCTGCTTCGGATTTCGGACCAGCATGTGGTCGAGCTTGATTACGGAACTGAATTTGCATCGATTAATGAGCAGGACGCGGACTCGGTTTTGACTTGGGTGCCGGCCGATCGGAACACACCCAACAGCGCTTCGTCGCGCCGCCGCGGCGGTGAAGGTTACAGCCTCTTCCAACAGGGGTTGGACCGCAAAACCGCGCGAAGCCGCGAATTTCTCGGCACACGTGATTTCGAATATATTTTGAATGCGCAAGATCAGCCGATCATTCGACAGCGAGGGGGAGGCGAGGGTGCTGATCCCTACGAGCTATGGACCACCCAAGGGACCGGCGAATGGCACAGGGTTTATTCCGAGCGTCAGACACTCGATCGCGAATTCCACTTCGCGGCCCGCAATTGGCAGGAGTGGACAGCCGCACTGCCTTGGGTGTCGGGCGTCGATCCGACCGGGCGCTATGCCTATTTTCGCTCCGATGCTGATCGTGATGCGGCAAACACCTTGCCGGGCCGACGGCGCGCGCTGTTTCGGTTCGATCTTGTCGAGGAGCGGATTGAAGGGCCGATTCTCAGCTCAGACATCGCCGATGTCGGCGGCTTGATCACGGATTGGCGCACGAATGCGGTGATTGGTGCGAGGGTTGAGGAAGAGCGGCCACGTCAGGTGTATTTCGATCCGCAATTCCAGCAATTGCAATCTGATATCGAAGCGGCTTTCCCGCAGTCGAATGTCAATATCGTTAATTGGGATCGGGCTTTCGACAAGGTTGTCCTTCACGTCGAGGGCGGCGAAACCTCGGGCGCGTATTATCTGATCAATCCGGGAACTGGCGATGTCAGGCTTCTGGCACGCTCACGGCCCCGCATCGCCGATGCGCAGGTTTCGCCGGTCGAGATTGTGCATTACGATGCGCGCGACGGGCTCGGCCTGTTTGGCTATCTGACGCTTCCGGTCGGACGCGATGCGCATGATCTGCCTCTGGTCCTGATGCCGCATGGCGGCCCGGAATCGCGGGACTATTACGGCTTTGACGAGTGGTCCCAATTGCTCGCTTCGCGCGGCTATGCCGTGTTCCAGCCCCAGTTTCGTGGCTCCGGCGGCTATGGTGTTGAGCTCGCCGAGCTTGGCTATGGGCAATGGGGTCACGCGATGCAGAACGATCTCGATGACGGTGTCGACGCGCTCGCCGCACGCGGGATTATCGATCCCGACCGGGTCTGTATTTTCGGCTGGAGCTATGGCGGTTACGCGACCCTGGCAGGCATGACGCTGACACCGGATCGGTATCGCTGCGGCATCGCCGGCGCAGGGGTCTCGGATATCGTCGCGATGATGGGCTATGAGCAAGGCCGCAATCGCGGGTCTTCCCAACTCTATTGGGCCCGGAATATCGGCGACTGGCGCGGTGCGCACGAGGCTGCGATCAATGCCGTTTCACCAGCGAAACATGCGAGTGATGTGTCCGCGCCCTTGATGATTATCCACGGCACTGAGGACATCGTTGTCGATTATCATCAGGCGGAAATCATGGCCGAGGCGATGGAAGCGGTCGGGCGGCCCTATGAACTCATATCGATTGAGGGTGGCCGGCATTATTCCAATCAAATGACGGTCGGGGATAAACTCCAGCTCTACACCAACCTGGAACGCTTCCTGCTGGAACATAATCCGCCGGATCCGGCGCCGTAGCGCTTGATGGCACGAACGGATGGGCAAGGGCCGGTCGATAGACTGGCCCATGCTGCTGCTCACCCGCCCGGCCTGCGTGCACGAAGCCATTCCCGCCGCCAACCGCTCCGTCTATAGTCGCCACTTCGCGGGTGTAGCTCAATGGTAGAGCAGAAGCTTCCCAAGCTTACGACGAGGGTTCGATTCCCTTCACCCGCTCCAGTCCCTTCACCGACCAGCTCCAATTGACGCAAGGCAGTCTATCTGAGGCTGCATTTCCAATTGACACGCAAATATATCGCGACCCAATCTGATACATGGTTCGCGTGTGATCGAGGGGGTTTGCGCCGACCTGTTTCGGGGGGAAATCATGCCGATTTTTGTTGGGCTTGTTCTGGCGTTGATCTTGTCTGGGCCGGGAGCGGCGCAAGTCGAGACCTATGCTGCCATGCCGCGGATATGGTCGGCGGATATCTCACCCGATGGTTCGCATCTGGCGACCGGATGCAGTCCGCGCGGGCTGCGCGAGATCTGCATTTACGACCTGGAGAGCGGTGCGGCACCGATCGTCATTCCCGCCCCCGAGGGCGGCCGGATGACCGGCTTCTCCTGGCCGAGTGATTCCTACCTGGTCTATTATGTCACCTCGGTTCAAACGCTGCCGACCCGCGAGGGATTGAGAACCTGGACTCTGAACCAGCCGATTGCCTATTCGGTGGCGACCGGGCGCTCGGAAATGCTGATGGTCGGCTCGAACATGGTTTCGCCGCTGATCGGCGACGACGACCGGATTGCCGTCCAGATCACCTACGCCCTCGATACCCGGGCGCGCACCGGTTCACGGATCGAGAGCCGTGATGATTTCGGCACTGTAGTGTACGAGATGAATCTCCAAAATGGCCGCCGCGTGCGCCGTCTCCACGTCTCCACCGATTCAGCTTTTGACTACGTCATGAACCAGGCCGGTGAGGCGGTGCTGGAGGCGCGCTTTGTCGATGAGACCGGACAATATACGATCAACCGTTCGGGGCGTGGGTCGCATGAGGCGATCTATTCGGGCATTTTCAATGGCGAGATCCCGGCGATTTACGGCCTGGCCGACGGAGGCCGGGCGACGGCAGTGCGAATTCCGGGGCTCGGCCTGCGCCGGCTTGATATTGCCAGTGGTGAAGTTTCCCGGTTCGACGTCGGCGATGTCGATGTCTCCCTGATGGACCCGATCGTCGATGATTACGCGATGGATGTGGTCGGGTTTACCTATGTCGACGACCTGCGGCGCCAGATATTCACCAATCCGGAACTCGCGGCGGTGCACGCCGAACTGCGCCAGATCCTGACCGAGGATTCGATCACGATCACGGCCTGGAACCGCGACTGGACCAAGCTGGTCGTGGTCGGCGAGGATTCCGGCCAGCCGGCCAATATCTACCTGCTCGACCTGACAAGCGGTGGGCTTGGCCTGCTCGATGTCGAGACGGTCCTGCCGGAGGGGCAGGCGCCGTCACCGCGCAATCGCTTTGATTACACCGCCTCCGACGGGCTGGCGATCGAGGCCTATGTCACGCTGCCGCCGGGGCAGACGCAGGCCGATGGACCTTTCCCGCTGATCGTCATGCCGCATGGCGGCCCGCAGGCACGCGATACGGCCGGATATGGATGGTGGTCCTCGTTTTACGCCTCGCTTGGCTATGCGGTGTTGCAACCGAATTTCCGCGGCTCCGACGGCTATGGCTATGACTTCCTCGAAGCCGGTTATGGCGGCTTCGGCACGCGCATGATCGACGACATCATCGACGGTGCTCACGCCCTGCAGCAAAGCGGTCTCGCCCGGCCGGGTGCGTATTGTGCGTCCGGCTGGAGTTATGGCGGCTATGCGGCTCTTATGGTGGCCTTGCGTGATCCGGAGAATGTCGCCTGCGCAATCTCCTTCGCCGGCGTCACCGACCCGTTTGCGATCCTGGAAAGCCGCAATAGCCTGGAGATATCCGTGCGCTATTGGGAGCAGTTCATGGGCGACCGATATGGCAATCGCGCGCAACAGGGGACAATCACGCCGGCTGAACGCGCCGCCGATTTCCGGGCCCCGCTGCTGATTATGCATGGCGAGCTCGATACGACGGTGCCCTATGGCCAGTTTCGGCTGATGTACAATGCGATGGAGGGCCGGTCGAACGCCCGCTTCGTGACGCTGCCGGGCGAGGATCATTATCTGAGCAATCCCCAAGCTCGTGCGACCGTCTTGCGCGAAAGCCAGGCCTTTCTCGACGAGAATTTCCCGGCGAATTAGCGCCGCCGCAACTGGCTCAGATCCAATCCGCCGAGTTCGGCGAGGTGAGCGATCAGGATGACGCCGACGGCGGCGGCCATGATGGCGACCAGTGTCCAAGGGATCAGACGCGGTCCGCGTTCGGGCCGCGCGGGCTGGCCGGCGCGCCAGCGTCCGACGAAGAAGAGCGCGCTGCAACAGGCCAGACCGATGAGGGTGGCGGTGAGGGAGAGATACATGCGGGGTCCGCCAGTCTGCTGATGCCGTGTTCGGTCTTGTCCCAAAAATAGGGTCTGGTCGCCAGCTGGTACAGAGCCCGCACTGCAGCCCAGCTCTGTAGCGGCCAGTAGAGCGGCATGGTCAGCAAATCGCCCAAGCGCACGCTCAGGCCGGCGCGCCGCATGCCAGTCGCGGCGCTCAGCGCGGCAGCACCGTAGCCGGCGACCAGAAACCCGCCATACAGCAGGCAAGCACTGCCCCCGAATTGGCCGCTGACCAAGCCAAACAAGCAGGCCGCCGCCAACGGCGCGTGTAACAGGGCCGAGATGAGTGCGGCCCCGAGCGTCATTCCCAACCCCAATCCGCTGCGCGGACCGGAACTGGCGCTATCGCTGCGACTGTGTACCGCCAACGTCTGGGCATAGCCCTTGAGCCAGCGGCTGCGCTGGCAGATCCAGGGCCAGATGCGGGTTGGCGCTTCTTCCAGTGTCATGGGCGCGATCACATTGCTGCGATAACCCAGCGCGTACAGGCGAAAGCCCAGATCGGCATCCTCGGTGACATTCCAGGCATCCCAACCGCCCGCCCGGCGCAGCGCGGCGGCGCGGAAATGATTGCTGGTTCCGCCCAGTGGCAGCGGCCAGCCAAGTCGGGCATAGAGCGGCAGCAGGGCGTGAAAATGAGCCGCATATTCCAGCGCAAACTGCCGTGTCAGCCAGCATTCCTCGCGATTGAACCAGTTGAGCGGCGCCTGCAAACAGGCCAGGTCCGGCCCCGCCGCGGCAAAACTCTCTGCTGCGATGCGCAATTGCCGTGGATGCGGCCTGTCCTCGGCATCGTGCACGGTGATGATCTCGCCGGAGCAAAAACGCAGCGCGTAATTGAGCGCGCGCGGCTTGGTGCGTGGACCGCCCTCGGGGACCAGTATGACCCGGTATTTCTGGTCGAGCTTCAGCGCCCGTGCGGCGGCAATCGTGTCGTGGTCATCGGCTTCGAGCGCCAGACGGATTTCGAGGCGGTCGGCGGGGTAGTCGATCGCCTCCAGCGCCGCGATCAGGACTGGCAAGACAGCGCTTTCCCGGTAGAGCGCAATAATCACGCTGGCGCGGGGCAGAGCGCTGGGAGCCAATGTGCGCCGCGCGGCCCAAGCGGGTGGCACCAGACAGGCGGTCAAGCGAAGACCGATCAGACTGGCGAACACCACCGCGCCGAGACCGGTGAGCAGGTCGGCATCAAGCGTGAGGCGTCGCGCGGCCAGCAGGATCAGGACGCTCAGGGCCAAATTGACGCTTGCGCCTTGGCTTGGATTCAGGCCCGCCTTGGCGCTGTAGCCCGGTGTGCGCGAAGCCAGACCGTCCGCCGCATCGTGGGCCCATAGGCGTGACAGAATGTCCGGTGTGCCAACCCTGTGGGCGGCGGGGCCGCTTGGTTGACCGGATGCAGCGGGAATGTGTTTGCTTTGGCCACCATCCATGGCGATGCCCATCAAGGTTGTGTTTTTGGTTTATGCTATAGAAACACAACTTTTGGGGGAGTCAATCGCCCGGATTGAACACGCCGATCAGGGTCGGCGAATCCAGCGTTTCGCCCACAAGTGAAAACACGGTTGCGGTCGCTGTCGGATAGCCCATCGGCAAGGCTTCGCGGGCGCCGCAACGTGCCGCAAGCTTGTGGGCCAATCCACCAATGCCGGGATTATGCCCGACCATGACGATGCGCTGCACCTGTTGGAAGGCAGCCAGCGCCGCGCGTTCCAGCATTTCGGTGCTGGCATGATAGAGCGCCATCGGATCCTCGATGGGCGGTGTGCCGATGAGGGGGCCAAGATGGTCGAAGGTCTGACGCGTACGCCAGGCCGGGGAGACCAGTGCCCGATCGACGGGCAGGCCGAGCCCCGCGAGCATCTCGCCGGCCCGGCGGCTATCCTCATGACCGCGCGCTGTCAGGCCACGCTGAAAATCGTCATCGGCGTCCATCCGGTCTACGGCTTTGGCGTGGCGCATCAAAATCAAAATCCGGTTCATCAAGGCCTGCCCTGTTGAGTGTTCATCCTGTCACGCCCTCTGCCGCGCATCTTGAAATGGCGCGCGGCAAAGCGCACCTTTGTCCTAGTGTGTTTTTTCACGCTTTTGAACCAAGGAGACGAATATGGGTTTGTTGCTGGGCGATATTGCCCCGAATTTTGATGCCGTCACCAATGAAGGTCCGATCAGCTTTCACGACTGGATCGGCGATAACTGGGTGGTGTTCTTCTCGCATCCGGCTGATTTTACACCGGTTTGCACCACTGAGCTCGGCTTCACCGCCAAGCTGAAGGACGAATTTGCCAAGCGCAATACCAAGGCGATTGCCCTGTCGGTCGACAGTGCCGAAGACCATAAGGCCTGGATCAAGGATATCGAGGAAACCCAGAATGTCGCGATGAATTTCCCGATTATCGCGGACGTGGATCGCAAGGTTTCGACCCTCTATTCGATGATCCATCCGAATGCGGCGTCTGCCGTCACGGTCCGCGCTGTCTACGTCATCGACGCTAACAAGAAGATCCGCGCCACCTTCACCTATCCACCAAGCGCGGGCCGCAATTTCAACGAAATCCTGCGCCTGATCGACAGCCTGCAGCTGACCGATAATTACAAGGTCGCGACCCCGGTCAATTGGGTCGATGGCGAGGATGTCATCATCGTGCCGACGCTCTCGGATGCTGATGCCGACAAGCTCTTCCCGGCCGGCTACAAGAAGATCAAACCGTATCTGCGCACGACGAAACAGCCGAATAAGGGTTAGGCGAGATCCGGCACCTGATGGTGCCGTGCCTTGCAGTTGAGCCCATGAACAGGGGCGTCCGGACAGACCGGGCGCCCCTTTTTTGTTCGACCAGGCGGGGCCAGGCCTTGCGTGGGAGGAAATGTTTCAAACTTGACGACAAGGATCCTTTACATATAAATGACAAGTACGCTTTACAGACAGGGTGTTGTCATGGAACCGGGCCGGCGCGATTTTGAACTTGACCACAGACCGTGCGCGGCGCGGCAGAGAAACACATCGGCGAGGACTGTGCCTCTTCCGGGAGGCTCATTCGGCAGGCATTTGCTGACACCCAGTTTATCCGACCCGATTGCGGGGGCGGACAAGTTGGCCCGGGCGAATCTGGTCATGAGCCGCAAAATCCAGACCCACGCGCTTCCTGACCACCCGGACTTGCAGCGTGGGACGGGGATAGGGCGATGACAGACAGGTTGAACAAGGCGGATGCGGGGCATCGCGCACCGTCTGGGATTGATTTCCTGCTCTTGCTGGTCTGGATCGTCAGCTTGATAGTCGCAGCTCAGCTATTTGTGCGGTCACAAGGTCTGATCTGGCCGATCATCGCTGCCGCCGTTGGCGTCCTGTCGCTCGCCGCATGGCTATGGCGGCTGGAGAGGGCGAGACGGGCGTCAGTCAATCTCGTCGACCGGGCATTCGGCAGCTTCACCCTGCGCAACACACTGCTGGTGCTGGGCTATGTGTTGAGCCTGGTTCTGGCGATGTCCTGGCTCGACAGCGTAACCCCGCCATTCTGGCGCATCGGCCTGCTTGCCTTGCCATCGCTATTCCTGGCCGGTTGGGTCTGGGCGTTTAGTGCCATGATCCAGTCATCCGACGAGATGATGCGCGACCTCAGAATTCGGGCGGTCGCGTTGTCAGCTGGAACCGTGCTCCTGTTGGCCACGATCTGGGGGCTGTTCGCTCAGCTGCTGGATGCCCCCGATTTGCCGGCCTATCTGCTTCTGCCGGGCTTTGCCCTGGGATACGGCGTGGCCCTGCAGATCATCGGCGGGGCTGACGCATGAGAAACCGTCTGCGCGAGCTGCGGGGCGAGCTTGGCTGGAGCCAGCAGGCCTTGGCAGGTCGTCTCGATGTCTCGCGGCAGACCGTCAATGCGCTGGAGACAGGCAGATATGATCCCTCGCTGCCGCTCGCATTCAAGCTTGGTCGGCTGTTCAAACTGAAGATCGAACAGATCTTCGACGACGACGCCAAACCCTAATCCAGTGTCCGGCGATAGCGCCGGATCGCGACCACGGCGATGACGATGAACATCACCATCAGCGGCCAGATGCTCGGCCAGACGTCGGGCAGAGCGGCGCCCTTGAGCATCACGGCGCGGACCACCCGGATGTAATGCGTGGTAGGAATGAGCTGGCCCAACGCCTGGGCCCAATGCGGCATGGCGGCGAAGGGGAACATGAAGCCGGAGAGCAGGAAGGAGGGCATGAACAGGAACATGGTCAGCTGCATCGCTTGCATCTGGCTCCGCGCCACGGTCGAGAACAAAAAGCCCAAGGCCAGGTTCACGACGATGAAGAGCGCGCTGGCGATGATGAAAGCGAACGGGCTGCCCAGAAACGGCACCCCGAACAGATAGCGTGCCCCGGCCAGCATGATGGCGACCTGCAAGGATCCGACAAAGACATAGGGCGTGATCTTGCCGATCATCACCTCGAAGGCCTCGGTCGGCGTTGAGAGCAAGGCCTCGAGTGTGCCGCGTTCGGCTTCGCGCGTCAGCGAAATCGACGTCATCATCGCCATCGTCAGGGTCAGGATGGTTCCGAGCAGGCCGGGAACGATATTGAGCGCAGTGCGTCCGGCCGGGTTGTAGCGGCGGTGAATCACGGTCTCGACCGGCGGCGTCATCTCACCGAGATAAGGCTCAAGCGCCCGCTGGACGATGCCGGCAAAGGCGCCGCTGCCGGCCCCGGCGGCAACCGGATCGGAGCCGTCAGAGTCGAGCAGGATTTGCGGCCGCTCGCCGCGCGCCAGATCGCGTTCGAAATTTGGCGGGATCGCCACCACGAAGGAGGCTCTCCCATCGCGCAGCGCCATATCAGCCTCTTCGGGCGAGGCAACGATACCAGTGATGTCGAAGAATTCCGACGTCTCCATCGCCTGTATGATGGCGCGGCTGGCCGGGCCGCTATCGCCCATTTCCACCAGGGTCGGCAAATGGCGCGCATCGGTATTGATCGCATAGCCAAACAGCAAAAGCTGCATCACCGGGATCCCGACCATCATGCCGAAGGTCAGCCGGTCGCGCGTCATCTGGATGAATTCCTTGCGCAGGATGGCGATGATGCGGTTGAAGGAAGCGAAGCGGTTCATTGGAAATTGTCCTGCGCGCCGGTCATCAGCCAGATGAAGGCTTCTTCGAGTCCGGTCTTCGCCTTGCTGACATCAAATTCCGGACGCTCGCGCCAGGGCGCAATCGCGCGCTCCAACAGCGCCTCGTCGCGCCCCGAGACATGTAGAGCCGAGCCGAAACGGGCGATCTGGTCGACGCCGGGCGCGTGTTGCAGAGCGTCATAAACGGGCTGCAGGCCCTTGCCCTCAATGCGCCAGGTGGTGAGGCCGACAATGCCGGCAATATCGGCCGAGGGCGCATCGATCAGCTTCTTGCCATAGGCGATATAGGCGATGGAATCGCACTGCACGGCTTCATCCATGTAGTGGGTCGAGACCAGCACGGTGACGCCCTGTTGCGACAGGCGCCGGATGCGGTCCCAGAAATCGCGCCTCGCTTTGGGATCAACCCCGGCGGTCGGCTCGTCGAGCATCAGCAGGCCGGGCTTGTGCATGGTCGCTGCGGCGAGCGCCAGGCGCTGTTTCCAGCCGCCAGACAGATTGGCGGCGAGCTGTTTGGCCCGCGGTTCCAGATCATACTCCGCAAGGGTGGCGAGCACGGTCTGTGTCTGGTTTGGTACCGCGTGCAGGCGGGCCATGAAGTCGAGATTCTCGCGCACTGTCAGATCGCCATAGAGGGAGAATTTCTGCGTCATATAGCCGACGCGCGATTTGATCTCGCGGCTCTGGGTGACGATGTCATAACCCAGCGCCGTGCCGCCGCCGCCATCGGGCTTCAACAGACCGCACATCAGCCGGATCGTTGTCGTCTTGCCCGAACCATTGGGGCCAAGAAATCCATAGATCGCGCCCTTGGGGACCTGGATCGAGAAATCGTCGACCACCCTGGTGTTGCCGAAACTCTTGGTCAGCCCGTGGACATCAATGACGAGTTCGCCATCCATGCTAGCGTACCTCGAGCCGCAGCGGCGTGCCCGGGGGCGGTGGGTTGGCATCAAACCGGGCTTCGGCGCGATAGACCAGCCGGGAACGTTCGCTGTCGGAATAGATGAAGGGCGCGGTGAATTGCGCCTCATCATCAATCCGGGTGATGGTTGCCATCAGGCCGGACGCGCAGCCATCGCAATTGACGGCGAGGCGTGTGCCAGACGGGGTCGCTGCCAGTTCGCCTTCCGGGATGAAGACGACCGCGTGAACTGCGCCTTCGGGTAGCAGGGAATAGACCGGCTGGGCTGGTCCGGCCTGTTCGCCCGCATAGCGGATCTGGCGTTCGACATGACCATTGGAGGGCACAGTAATGTGGCGCTGGCTGAGGGTAAATTCGGCGCGGTCGACGCTGGACTGTGCCGCTGCGATCGCCGCCTGCAGCGCGCGCAACTGGTTCTCGCGCGCCGGTAATTGCACCAGGTTGAGGCGTTGGCGCATCTCACTGACGCGGGCATTGGCGGTCTCCGCTGCCGCCTCGGCCTGGTCGAGCCTGGCTTGGCTGACATGGCCCTGCTGGAACAGCTCGCGGGTGCGGGTCAAATCGTCACCGGCTTGCGCTTGCGCGGCTGTTGCTTGAGCGAGCTGGTCGCGAGCGGCACCGATTTCCGGAGCCCGCGCGCCGGCTGCCGCATCATCGAACTGCGCCGTTGCGACTGCAAGCTGGGCCGTTGCGGCGGCGAGGGCGGCTTGGGCGTCGGTATCGTCGACCCGGAAGGCGATCTGGCCAGCGGTGGCTGGGCCGCCTTCGAGCAGGCTGGTTTCGATAATCCGGCCGGGCATATCCGGCGCCAATGCGATGAAATCCCCCTCGACATAGCCGTGCAGGCCAGGCTCGATGGGCGGCGAACAGGCGCTGAGCAGGACCAAAACAAAAGCGGGCGCGATGAAACGGGTCATGAAGGCAGGCTCTCCTGGCGCGGTATGAGGCCGTAAAGCACGATATCGGCAATCGCATCGGCGAGGTCGCCTGGATCGGTCAGCTTTTCCGGCTTGAGTTCGAAAATTGTTGTCAACACCATATGCACGATGCCGGGGCCGATCATGACGCGCATGAAGGCGTCGGTATCGACCTTGCGGAACACACCCTTTTCAACGGCTGCTGCGAGCAGGGCGCTCACCGAGCGGCGCATCACATCAAGCACGTGTTCGCGGTAGAAGGCGGCGAGTTCGGGAAAGCGGTGCGCCTCGGTCAGCATCAGACGCGGCGCTGCCGAGATTTTCGGTGATGACATGGCGGTGATCAGGATCCGCAACAGGCCACGCAGCGCCGCCTCGGGATCAACCGCGGCACTGTGGGCCACGTGTTGCTCGACCGATCGCGCCAGCGCCCCGGCGGATTGCTCCACCAGCGCATTGAGCATCGCTTCCTTGGAGGGAAAATAAAGATAGAGCGCGCCCTTGGAGAGCCCGGCCCGCCGGGCGATATCTTCGACCCGCGCCGTGGCAAAGCCCTGCTCGACAAACACCGCCAGCGCCGCTTCGAGGATTTCCTCGGGACGCGCTTCCGGGCGGCGGCGATGGCTGGGTTTGCGGATCATGATTCGTATGTAACTGACCGGTCAGTCAGTAGCAAGTTAAAAGGGGACAGGTATATTTAACGCGCCGCCAACCGGCTTGCGCAGCAATGGCGCCGTGGCGCGGGCGCGTTAAATATACCTGTCCCCTTTTTAGGTTGCACCAAAATCTCCACGCCGCGAGCGGCTGGAGGGATAGGAGGGTGCGGGACGCCGGCGAATGCCGGTAACCGGTAATGTAAGTAGCGTGACATTCGTGACGTCCCGCACGTGCAGTTTTCTCGGGCTGTCTCCACCCCGGTTCCAATCCAGAAAGGTACTCAGGTCGGTCGTTTAGTGCCGTCAGACCTTAATGGACGCCCTGCCAGCGCTCGGGATGTCACCCCTTCGCCCGGACAGGCTGCACGCTCCCGATCGCCGCGACTGACTGAGCTCGTGCCTCCCGTGCGACCGGAACAGCTGAAGCATACGCGCAGGTGGAGGGGGTGGGGATAAGTTTGCCTAAAACCCGTCATCCCGGGGAACGCCGGGACCTCGATATCACAGGCTCCGCACCTGCTACGTCGAGGTCCTGACTGGCGTCAGGATGACGTGCGCTCATTGGAGGCGGTGGGGGATAAGCTCGTCTCCGGCTTCGCGCCACCGCCGATCAGCCCTGCAGCCGTCCCGCCTGGACCGTCGCGAGTCGGGACACGCACCGGCAAAGCCGGAGCATGTCCCGGGGAGGGCCGCCAAAGCTTGACGCCGCCGCCTGTCACAGGCTCCATCCACACCACGGAGACCCGCCATGTATGAAACTATCTACTTCGCCCTTCACCTGATCATCTTCCCGGCCTGGGCGCTGCTGCTGTTCGCGCCGCGTTGGACATGGACGCAGCGCCTCGTCCACACCGCCTTCTTCCCGCTCTTGCTCGGCGTGATCTATCTGAGCTTCCTGTCCGCCGGGGTCTTCTTCGGGCAGGCGAGCGAAGGCGCCGGCTTCTCGACCCTCGCCGGCGTGATGGCCCTATTCGCCCGCCCGGTCGGCGCCCTGACGGGCTGGACCCACTATCTCGTCTTCGACCTCTTCATCGGCGCCTGGCTCAGCCGCGACGCTTTACGCCGCGATATCCCCTACTGGCTGATGGCGCCGAGCCTGTTCTTCACCCTGATGTTCGGCCCGATCGGGCTGGCGATTTACCTCGTCGGCCGCAAACTGACGGGCAAGGGCGGCTGGGGGCTGGCGGAGAGCTGACTTTCTCCATCTGCCCGCTCCCCCCGCCCACGATTGCGCGCAGGTTTCGGGAAATTAAGTTGTGTCTGTGGAGGCCTTATTCCAATCATGCTCCATCGGGGACGGAGATTTCAAGGTTTTGGGGTTTCCTGCACCATTGTGCTGCAGTTGCGAAATACACAGCAAAAATTGCTTGAGGGAGCATCATGAAACATCTCACACCGATCATCGCCGGTCTGGCGCTTTCTGCCTGTGCCCTGGATCCGTCCATCCTCCAGACGGACCCGGTCGCGCAGGCGGATACGCTTGCGCAGGCGAACACGGGGGCGGCGGTTGGTGTGGCGATGCCGCATATCGCGGCGGAGAATATCGAGGCGCATATCCGCTTTCTGGCGTCCGATGAACTGGCGGGGCGTGGCACCGGAACCGTGGGCTACGCGATCGCGGCCAATTATGTTGCGGCGCAGATGCGCCTGCTCGGGCTTGAGCCGGCCGGCGATGACGGCACTTATTTTGCGGCCGTGCCGATGCAGCAAATCCAGGCCGATCGGGATTATGATCAATTCACCATGGACGGTGTCACCTATGACCAGGGCCATTCGGTCTATGTGCAATTAAATCCGGCATTGGCGGAATCGTCCGTCACGGGCGAGCCGGTCTTTGTCGGTTATGGCGTTTCGGCGCCGGCGCGGGGCCATGATGATTATGCCGGCCTCGATATCACCGGCAAGATCGTCGTCGTGGTTGACGGCATTCCTGACGGCCTGCCGAGCGAAGAGGCGGCGCATCACCGTTCGGTCAAACGCGATACGGCGGCGGCGCATGGCGCGATCGGCATGATCTCGCTGAGTGACTGGAGTGATGAGGATGCGGCCGAATTCACCAATGGCCCGGCGGCGCTTCCGAGCATTCGTCTGACATCGGCGACCGGCCCATCCAATTACGACCAACTGCGCGCTTCGGCGACGCTCGATGCCGAGCTCAGCGCGGCCCTGTTCGACGGCGCCGAGATGAGCCTGGAAGAGGTGCGCGCCGCGATGAATGACGAGGCCGGTGCGCGCTATCCACATTTCGTCCTGCCGCACACGGTGACCATTCGCCAGCGCTCCATCTCGCAACAATTCTCCGACCCCAATGTCGTGAGTATTTTGCGCGGCGCTGACCCGGAACTCGCCGCCCAAGTGGTGGTGTTGAGCGCGCATCTCGATCATATCGGCACGGTTTCCGATCCGGGAAAGCCCGATCAGGGTTGCCGCGCCGATGAGAGCGGCGACGCGATCTGCAATGGCGCGCTCGACAACGCCGCCGGGGTAGCGGTCCTGCTTGAAACCGCGCGCAGCTTCGTCGAGCTCGGCACGCCGCGCCGTTCGGTCCTGTTCATCGCTTTGGCCGGTGAGGAGACAGGCCTGCTCGGCTCGGAACATTTCGCCCGCAATCCGACCATTCCCGCCGGTTCAATGATCGCCGACGTCAATCTCGACATGCCGGTGATCACCTATGAGTTTGGCGATGTGCTGGCCTTTGGCGCCGAGCATTCCAATCTCGGCGCGATCACGACGCGCGCCGCCGCCCGGCTTGGCGTTGTCGTCAGCCCCGACCCGATCCCGCAACAAAACCTGTTCGTGCGCTCGGACCATTACAGCTTTGTCCGCCAGGGCATTCCCGCGATCATGCTCTCGACCGGCTTCGCCTCACCCGATCCACGCTGGGATGAGGGCCGCGGTCTGATGGGCTTCGTGCAAACCCATTATCACCAACCCTCCGACCAGCTCGATGGCGGCCTGAATGTCCTGTTCGACCAGGGCGCCAAATTCGCCGACATCAACTATCTCATCGCCCGCGAAATCGCGGATTCCGACGAGGGTGTATCCTGGAATGAAGGTGATTTCTTTGGCGATCTGTTCGGTCGGGTAGCGGAGGAGTAATCCGGCGCTGCGTTGTACTGACAGGCGTCGAGCCTGCCCCCGAGCTTCTATTACCTATGTCTCCGATCAGGACACAAGGAAAAGGAAGGAGTTTGGTTTGAGCTGCATCGACTATCTCCCTCCTCTTTCTTGCTGAAAAAGGTGGTGCGACAAGCGTCGAAACGGGTGACGGCCTCGCGGCGCCGATTTTGGGCGACCGCCGCTCCCAACCGGTTGGCGCCCTGTCGTGGTGGAGTCAGTGGATCGTGTTCGATCTTTTGATCGGCGCCTCGATTTGTGCCGCGATGGCCTTCATGGGCTGATTGTGTCGAGCTTGGTGCTGACCTGGATGCTCCGGACTCGGTTGAGTGCGTCTGACGAAACGAGAAGCAAGTCTCGATAACCCTTAAGTAATATAATATGACCGTTAATATATTGCTAGGAGGCGTCCTTCATTTTGCACTAAATTTTAGGAAAGTGTCTCATGTTCAAACTCAGCCTTCGCCAGAAAATGCTTGGTGCATTTCTATTGCTCGCCGCGATTTCGATCACAATTGGAATGTTCGGCTATTTCGGGACCCAGGCTCTGGGCAGTATATTCACCCAGTATCGCGGCGCTGCGCGAGAGAGCCTTGCGGTTAATGCGGTCAATGTCGATCTCGGCGCGGCCCGGCTGGAAGGGTTTCGCTGGCGCGCCAGCGGCGCTCCCGAGCGGGTAGCGAGTTTTGAGACGACGCTGGAGGGCCTGGTTGGCGCACTCGACACAGCCGGCCTGTCTGATGCGGGCGAGCAGGCCGTTCAATATCGTGATGCCTTCCGCGCGGCTGTGGAACAGCAGGACCTGCGTGAAGCGGCCGTGGCCGATTTCTCGGAGGCGGGACGCAATGTGCGCGAAGTGTTGAGCGAAGTGATCGCGTCAGCCTATCGTGATGGCGACGGCGAAGCAGCCTACTATGCCTCGATAGTGCAGGAAAAACTTCTGCTGGCGCGGCTCTATGCTGATCGTTTCCTGACCTCAAATACCGCCGAAGACTCTGACAGGGTTCGTAACGAGACCGAGGCCGTACGTCAGGCCTTCACCGATCTGGAAGGCCGGATCGAAAACCCTCAACGTCAGGCACTGTTACGACAGGCGGAGGCCTCTTTTGGGACGTTCAATGTGGGTTTCGACGCCGCAGTCCAAGCGATCTCAACGCGCAATTCCCACCTTGCCGCAATGGATACGATTGGCCCCCAGATCGCAGCCGCCGCAGCCGCCAAGCGTGACCAGAGTGTTGCGACCCAGAATACACTCGGGCCTCAGGCCCAGGCGGATGTCGGGCGCACCGAGATGACGGTACTGGTTTCCGTTGGCGTTGGAGTGGTGCTGGCTGTCGTGCTGGGTCTGTTCTTCTCTGGCCAGATCAGCGGCGCGATCACACGAATCACCCGCGATATGCGTCGCCTCGCGGATGGCGACAACACTTTCGAAATCAATGGTGTCAAAGCCAGCGATGAAATCGGCGACATGGCGCGGGCGTTGCAGGTCTTCCGGGACAACTCGATCGAGATGGACAGGGTGCGGGCAGAAAATGCCGAAGCCGAAGCCCGTACCGTTGAATCCCGACGCGAAGCTACCCGGCAAATGGCTGACATGTTCGAGCAATCGGTCGGAACCGTCATCCAGGCCCTGGCCGATGCCTCGGCGGCGCTGCAGGGCAATGCCCGTGAGCTAAATGGCTCGGTCGAATCAACCGGTGCCCGCTCGACCTCGGTCGCCGCCGCCGCCGAACAGGCCAGTGCCGGCGTTGAGTCCATTGCCGCCGCTTCGGAAGAACTGACCGCCTCCATCCTGGAAGTCTCCTCGCAGGTCGCGGCTTCCGCCACCGCCGCGCGGTCCTCAAGCGATCACGCCAAGGTCAGTTCGGCCAATCTCGACAGCCTCACTGAGGCCGTCAACGGCGTCGACGAGATTGTGCGCGCCATCACCGGTGTCGCCGAGCAGACCAATCTGCTCGCCCTCAACGCCACCATTGAAGCTGCCCGGGCCGGCGATGCCGGCAAGGGTTTTGCCGTCGTGGCCAGTGAAGTGAAGGCCCTCGCCGAGCAGACGCAGCAGCTGACGGTGCAGATCGAAAGCCAGCTGCAGAAGATCGGCCAGTCGTCCAATGACGCCATCGCCTCGACGCGCGAAATCATTGGCCGCGTCGACGAGATTGACCGCACCACGACGGCCCTGGCCGGCGCAGTCGAGGAACAGACCGCAGCGACGTCGGAAATCTCCGCCGCCGCCCAGCAGGCCGCCGCCGGCGCCCGCTCGGTGTCGGAAGACATTAGCGGCGTGCAGATATCGGTCTCCGAATCCGCCGCCGTCGCCGGAACCGTTGATGCCGCTGCTGCAGCGCTGCGGGATCATTCCGACAAGCTGCAGAGCGAAGTCAGGCAGTTTTTGGAAACGGTTCGCGCCGCCTGATTGGCTTCATGGCAATGCTGAAAACGCCCCGGCCGCCTCGCGCGGACCGGGGCCTTTTTTTGGGTCTGCTGCGCGGCGGCGCATGATCGCCACACCATTTCCCTGCAACCCGCCTTCCCCAGACCTGTTCCGGGGCTCACCACATCCCATCTCCCCCGCGCCGCTTGACGCCCACGCCCGCACAGCCTACCTCGGCGGCTTCGCAGTTCTTCACTGAAAGCCACCATCATGACCGCGCAACTCGCCCTCAATGCCAAAGCCTGGCCGTTCGAACAGGCGCGTCTGCTTTTGAAGCGGATCGAGCAGGCCGGGCTGGGCAATAAACCGGTGGTGTTTGAGACCGGTTACGGGCCGTCGGGGCTGCCGCATATGGGGACGTTTGGCGAAGTGGTGCGCACGACGATGGTGCGGCATGCCTTCGAGGCGCTGACCGAGGGGAAGTATCAGACGCGGATGATCTGTGTCTCCGACGATATGGACGGGATGCGCAAGATTCCCGACAATCTGCCCAATCAGGCGATGCTGGCGAATTATTTGCAAATGCCGCTGACCGTGGTGCCCGATCCGTTCGGCACGCATGACAGCTATGGCGCCCACATGAATGCGCGCCTGCGGGCCTTCCTCGACAGTTTTGGCTTTGATTACGAGTTTGAGTCGGCGACGGCGCTCTACAAATCTGGCGTTTATGACGCGATCCTGATCCGGGCGCTGGAGCGTTATGACGACATCATGAAAGTGATGCTGCCAACGCTGGGGGCTGATCGCCAGGCGACGTATTCGCCGTTTTTGCCGATCTCGCCGAAATCCGGCCGCGTGCTCTATGTGCCGATGAAATCGATCGACGCCAAGGCCGGCACGATCACCTTCGATGATGAGGACGGAACCGAGACGACCCTGCCGGTCACCGGCGGTCAGGTGAAGCTGCAATGGAAGCCCGATTTCGGGATGCGCTGGGCCGCGCTCGGGGTTGATTTCGAGATGTTCGGCAAGGATCACCAGACCAATGCGCCGATCTATTCGCGCATCTGCCGTATCCTGGGCGCCGAGCCGCCGACGCAATTTGTCTACGAGCTGTTTCTCGACCAGCAGGGCGAGAAGATCTCCAAGTCGAAGGGCAATGGGCTCTCCGTCGAGGAGTGGCTGAAATATGCGCCGCAAGAGAGCCTGACCTATTATAATTTCGTCAAACCGAAGACGGCCAAGCGCCTGTTTTTTGACGTCATTCCCAAGGCGGTCGATGAGTATATGCAGCATTTGGCGGCCTATCCGGGCCAGACGCCGGCGCAGCAGATGGAAAACCCTGTCTGGCATATCCATAACGGCAATCCGCCAACCGATAGCCTGCCGATCAGCTTTGCCCTGATGCTCAATCTGGCGTCGGCCGGCAGTGCGCATAATACCGATGTGATGTGGGGCTTTATCGGCCGCTATTGCGACGGTGCCTCGCCGCAGACCCATCCGATGATGGACCAGCTGGCCGGCTATGCGGTGAAGTATTTCCAGGACTTCGTCGAGCCGAACAAATCCTTCCGCGCCGCCGATGATCGCGAACGCGCGGCGATGCTGGATCTGATCGCGCGGCTCGAAGTGCTGGGCGCCGATTGCCGCGATCCGGATATGATCCAGAACGAGGTCTATGCAGCGGGCAAGGCGGCAGAGTTCGACAATCTGCGCGATTGGTTCAGGGCGCTGTATGAGGTTCTGCTGGGCCAGTCACAGGGGCCGCGTTTCGGCTCCTTCGTGGCAATTTACGGTATTGACGAAACCATCGCCCTGATCCGCAAGGCACTGACGGGCGAATTGCTTGGTTAGGGTCTCGCCCGTCAGCGTGAGTTGCAGTGTCTGGATGAAAAGCTCCGGGGGGGCGAGGCCTTTCATCCCGCCGACTGGGCGGCGTGAGACACGGAGCGCCAGGGCCGCGCAGATCCGTGGGGAACGCAGCCGTCCGGGGGGATTTGGCGTCCGTGTCTCCCTCCATCAACGCGCGGAACTTGAAAACCTGTCGCAGTGGGCTGAAGTTTTTCCGCGATGCGGCGGGGCGGCGCGCCGCTTGTCGTTACACGTGAGATAAATGTACATAATTATTGACATAAGGTCTGGTTTTTCCTACATCGTGTTTGTACAAAATATTTAACACGAAGTTGGGAGTTTTTGACATGGCATTTCGGGAACAAGGCGCATGGGTCACGTTGTTGGCGATGATCGCAGTTTATGGCTGGTATTTCCTCGACCTGATGGGCGCGGTGAACAGCCAGCCGGTCGCCGAGATCGATTATCAGGCGCGGCTCTACATCATGGTCGGCGTGCTGGTGGCGTTGATCATTGTCGGTCAGGTCGGGATTGGCATTTATGCCGCGAGTTCGGTCGAAAAAGGTCTGGAGCTGGCCGATGATATCGCTAGCGAGGCCGATGAGCGCGACAAAGCGATCTCCACACGCGGCGATGCGCTGGGCGGCTATGTCGTCGCGATTGGCGCTGTGGCGGCGATGTTTGAAGTGATGGCCGGCTGGCAGGGCTTCTGGGTCGCGCACACCTTGCTGGTGGCACTGGTCCTGTCGGAAATGGCCAAGTCGGTCTGGATGTTGATTGCCTATCGCCGGGGGTTCTGAACATGGTCAAACCAACCCGGATCACCAATGCCATCCGGCAATTACGCTTTGCCGCCGATGAGATGACCCAGGCCGAGCTGGCGCGGCGTGTCGGTGTGACGCGTCAGACTATTCTCGCCATCGAGCAGGGCAAGTATTCACCCTCGCTTGAGGTCGCTTTCAGGATAGCGGCGACGTTCAAAGTGCCGCTGGAACAGGTGTTTCAATATCCCAACGTCTGACGCCGGGTGACGCGCATCGGGACTTCTGTATCGGGCTGCAGCGTGATGCGCATTACCGGGACAGGGTGGCGCTCGCTGGCGAAGTCGAAGCGCAGCTTGCCCAGCAGGCAGGCGAGTACGATCACCATTTCCATCATCGCGAAACGGGCGCCGATACACACCCGTGGACCGAGGCCGAACGGCAGCCAGGCGTGGCGCGGGATGGCCTCGGCCGCCGCGCCGAAAAAGCGTTCCGGCTGGAAGCTGTCGGGCTGCGGCCAGAAATCGCGCTGGCGGTGCAACAGCCAGGTCGAGACCAGCACATCGGTATTGGGCGCCACCGGCAGACCGGCAACGGTGTCGGCGGCGATCGAGGTGCGGGCCAGGATCGGGGCCGAGGGGTAGAGGCGCAGGCTCTCCTTGATGACTGCCGTCGTCCAGGGCAGGGCGTCCATCCAGTTGGCCGGATCGGCGGTGTCGAGCGGTGCGGCATCGATTTCCGCTTCGAGGCGGTGCAATACATCGGGCGATTGAGATAGCAGATACAGCGTCCAGGCCAGCGAGCGGGCCGTGGTCTCGTGGCCGGCGGCAAGGAAGGTGAGGAGATTGTCGACAATGGCGGTCTCGTCGAGCCCGGCGCCGAGCAGGAGATCGAGAAAGTCCGGCGTGCGGCCAGCGGTTTCGGCATCGGGCTGGGCCCGGCGCACCGCGGCGACATGGGCGACTTGGCGGCGCAGATCGGCGATCACATGCCGCGCCGCGCCATGGCCAACACGCGGGAGCCAGCCGGGCAAATGCATCAGATCAAACGGGTGCGGGATGCCGGTGATCTCGATCAGGCGGCAAATGCCAGCGCTGAAGCGCGCCTTGTCTAGCGCCTCATCGCCGGAGAACAGCGTCTCGATCAACACATCCAGCGTCAGATCGACCATCGCATCGGAAAGCGAGATCGTGCGGCCATCTACGGCGAGGAAAGCCTCGGCGGCCTCGTCGCAAACGCTGCGGATTTTGGGCGCGAAACTATTGACCGTGCGCGGGGTGAAGACTGGAGCGACGGCGTGACGGGCGGTCTTCCAGACCTCGCCCTCTGCTGTCAGCAACCCATCGCGCAAGAAGGGCTTCAACACCGCCTGGCGCACGGGATTCATGCGGTAATTGGCGGCATTGGTGACAAAGCAGTGATGGATGGCGGCGGGATCATTGATCAACAGGCTGTCGCGGCCGAGGAAGCGGAAGGGCGCGATCAGAAACTCGAAATGATGCTCGCCCCAGATCTCGAGCGGATTGCGATTCATCGCCCGAAAATAGGTCCAATAGTCTGACACGGTCAGCCGGCCGACTTGGCTATAGCGGGCATAGGGCGGTTTGGGCGGTTGGAAGGCCTTGTCGCTGATCACGTCTTCACTCCGCAACGGCCCCAGCCATGGTGCGGACTCTGCGCGTCATTGGCGCTCTGGCCAATGCGCAAATGGTCGCGGCATGGCGGCGCGGCCTGCGCGCGGGCCGGGGGGCAAACTCCCGCTTCATTCCGTCATGCAACTGATCTACATTGCGCGAATGCGAATCCTCACCCTGCTTGCCCTCGTCCTTCTTACCGCCCCGGCCCAGGCCGATATGGACCGGGCGCGACAGGCCTTTGCCAGTGGTCACTGGCAGGAGGCCGCGAGCCAGGCGGAACAGGCTGGCGGTGCGGAGGGGTATGCCTATGCGGCCCGCGCGCTGGTGGCGCAGTTGATGCTCGAACCGGACAATCCCGACCGCCGCGCGCTGACGCGCGATGCGCTTGATCTGGCTGAGGCTGCCTACCGCGCCGATAATGAGAGCGCCGAGGCGCGACTGCGACTGGCGATCTCGCTGGGCTATCAGGGCCGCTATACCAGCACGATGCGAGCCCTGTTCCTGCGCGTGCCACAACGCGGGCGCGCACTGCTGGAATCCGTCGTGATGGAGGATCCGGGCAATGTCTGGGCGCTCGGCACGCTGGGGGCTTGGAATCTCGAAGTGGCGCGGCGCGGCGGCACGCGCGGCATGGAGATGCTCGGCGCCTCGGTCGAAGCCGGCACCGGGTTTTACAGCCAGGCCATCGCACTTGATCCCGGCAATCCAGCGCTACGCTATTTTCTCGCGCTCGGCCTGATCGCGCTGGACGATCCGGACCGGACGTTGATGGCGTGGCAACAGCTCGATATCGCGCTCGGGCTGGAACCGCGCGATGCTTTCGAAGCCGGGTTGCTGGCCGAGGCGGTGCAATTGGAAGGCCTCAGCGGTGATCGCCATGCGGCCACGGCCTGGGCCGTCGCGCAGATGACGCAATAGGCCTATTGGCTGGCCCAGACGATGCGGGCGATCCAGGCAATCTCGACCAGTTTGATGATCCGGTCCGGACCTGATGGGTTGAGCGATTTGAGCGCCACCTCCTGCACCGTGCTGTGGCCCAGCTGCCAGCCGGAAATCTCGCCATCGCGGGTTTTCACCATCACGCGGTCGCCCGGACGCGGCTTCTCATCAGGCGCAATGATCAGCTGATCGCCTGGCCGGTAGATCGGCAGCATCGCCTCGCCTTCCACCCGCAGGGCGTAGGCGTCGCTCTCTCCGAGATCGGGAAAAGGCACACGGGCCCAGCCCGGCCCGGTCGGCAGACCGATCGCATCGAAAGCGGCGGCCCTGTCGCCATCCGCCAGATCAAGCGCTGGCAAGGAGCGCGCCCGGCTCTCACCGCTGACCAGGGCTGCGAAATCAGCGAAGCCGAGATGGGCTGCGCTGAGCGCCTTGGTCAGGCTCTCGGTTGAGGGCCAGCGCAATTTGCCGTCACTGGAGATCCGCTTGGACGGATTGAACGTGGTCGAGTCCAGACCAGCGCGCCGCGCCAGCCCGGAGGGGCTGGTCTGGGCATGGGCGGCGAGGCGGTCGATCCCGCGCCAGATCTGGTCGTGCGTGAACATGGCGATACGTCCCTGAACAAGGAAAGTTATAGGAAAATAAGCCCATGAACCAGAGAACCTTGCGCGGTCTTCGTGCGCGGGTTAACCCCAGCTGATGAGCGACAAGATTGCATACCGACTCGCGACGCCTGAGGGCTGGGCCGCAGTGATGATGGCCGGCGTGTTTCACGGCGAGTCGTACGATATCGCCGATGGATTCATCCATCTCTCCGCCGCGGCACAGGTCGAGGGCACGCTGCTCAAACACTATAATGAGCATCCGCGCCTACTCCTCGCCGAGATTGATCTTGAAGCGCTGGGGGCCCGTGTGAAGTGGGAAAAATCGCGCGGCGGCGAGCTGTTTCCGCACGTCTATGGCGACATTCCCGTCAGCGCCGTGCGCGGCGTGCGCCATGTGCGCCGCAATGAGGAGGGCGACTGGGTCTTGCCGTCCGATCTGGGAGGCCAGTGGTGATCCACGATCTGATCGCACGCGCGCTGCATGTGTTTGAGCCTGAGACGGCCCACCGCTTCGGGATACTCGGCCTCAAGGCCGGGCTCGGACCCCGGCAGATCTTCGCTGACCATGCGATGTTGGCGACCCGTATTGCCGGGCTCGATCTGCCCAATCCGGTCGGGCTGGCAGCCGGTTTCGACAAGAATGCCGAGGCCCCCGATGCGTTGCTGGCGGCCGGCTTCGGCTTTGTCGAACTGGGCGCCGTGACCCCGCGCGCGCAGGAGGGCAAGCCGCGTCCGCGCATTTTCCGGCTCGCTTCCGACCAAGCGGTGATCAACCGGATGGGTTTCCCCAATCTCGGCCTCGATGCGTTCGAAGCGCGACTGCGCCGGCGCCAGAGGCGCGGCGGCATGGTCGGGGTCAATCTTGGCGCCAATCTCGATAGCGAGGATCGCATCGCCGATTATGTCGCCTGTCTGGAACGGCTGAAGGATCTGGCGCAATTCTTCACCGTCAATATTTCCTCGCCCAATACGCCCGGCCTGCGCAATCTTCAGGCTCATGGCGCGCTCGATGATCTGCTCACAGCGGTGGCGCAAGTGCGTGGTCCGGCGCCGGTCTTCCTCAAGATCGCCCCGGATATCGCTGACGAAGACGTGCCCGGCATGATCGAGGCGATCGGCCGTCACGGGCTCGACGGGATTATCGTCTCCAACACCACCATCCTGAGGCCCGAGAGCCTGACCAGCCCCCTGATGGGTGAGGGTGGCGGCCTGTCGGGTCCGCCGATTTTCGAACGCTCAACCGAGCTGGTGCGTCTGTTCCGACGCATTGCGGGTCCGGATCTGGCGGTTATCGGGGTTGGTGGCATTGATAGCGCCGATGCGGCCTATGCCAAGATTCGCGCCGGTGCCAATGCGGTCCAGCTTTATACAGGCCTCGTCTATCGCGGGCCTGGCTTGGTGCAGCGCATCAAGTCTGGCCTCGTCAAACGGCTTCAGGCCGATGGTTTCGCCTCGATCACTGAAGCGGTCGGCATTGATTGCAATCTGCGCTCAAGCGACGGGTAGGCGAGAATGAGCGTGCCGCCGCGCGCGATATAGAAAATCAGAAACGCCATCCAGACGCCGGTATTGCCGAAGGCCGGAGACAGAGCCGCGTCGGCGGCGAGATAGATCGCCACGGCGGCAACACCGGCATTGCGCAAAATCTTGCCGCTGGTGGTGCCGATGAAGACCCCGTCCATCAACCAGGCGCCCGCCCCGAGGAAGGGGATGACGGCGCACCAGGGCAGATAGCGGATCGCGGAAGCGCGTGCTTCGGGATCAGCAATCAGCAGACCCAGAATATCGGCGCCGAACAGCCAGGTCAGCACTGCGAAGATCGCACCGGCGGCAAACATTGGCTCGCCGGTCAGGCGCACGGCTCGGCGCAGACCGCTCAGCGAGCGGCGGCCAAAGGCGCGGCCTGCCTCGGTCTCGGCGATAAAGGCGAAGGCGTCGAGCACAAAGGCCCATAACGTGATGACCTGCAGCAACACGTGATTGCCGGCGAGGATGGCGGTGCCCTGGCGCGCGCCGGCATTGGCAAACCAGGTGAAGCCGACAATCAGGCTCCAGGTGCGGATCATCAGATTGATGTTGACGTTGAACATTTCCGCGATGGCGCCCGGATTGAGCAGGCTGGCGCGGTTAAGGACCTCGCTGGCCCAGCCGCCCTGGCGCTTCAGCGTGTGGGCGACGAAGCCGAGGCCGACGAGCAGACCGGCCCATTCGGCGATCGCCGTCGCCGCACCGACGCCGCCGGGCCCATAGCCGAGCCCAAGCACAAACCAGAGGTCGAGCGCGATATTGATACCGCTGAAAACGGCATAGATGGCCAATGTCGCAGTGTTGCGACCCAGCCCGATCAGCCAGCCGGTCAATGCGAAGGTCGCCAGCGCTGCCGGCGCCCCCCAGGCACGGGCGAGCAGATAGGAGGCGCCCTTGGTCTCGACGCCGGGCTCGCCCTGCAGCACGGCAAACCCGCCCCAAGCGATGGGATAACGCAGCAGCCAGACGGTGATGCCGAGCAGTGCGGCGATGGCGACGGCGCGGATCAGGATGCGCTGGGTCTCGGCGCGCTGGTGCGCGCCATCGGCCTGGGCCGTCAGCCCCGTCGTGCCCATGCGCAGGAAATAGAAGCTCCAATAGAAGATGGAAAAGATCGCGCCGCCCAGCGCCACCCCGCCCAGATCGCCCTTATCGCCCGACAGGCCGAGCACGAAGGTGTCGACGACGCCGGCCAGCGGCACCGTCGCATTGGCGATCACCAGCGGCAGAGCGCGCTTGATGACGTCGATACGGGTGAGTGCAGGGCGGCTGGTTTCAGAAGGGCTGGACATCGCTCGCCACTATCCCGGCCCGGCACGGCTGGCAAGCGCTTGCGCGAGTGGGCGTGATTTTGATCCCGCCAGTCGCTCAATTCGACAGCTAGATGCCGCACACGCCGTCGCGGCAGCGGTCGCGCGGACGCATCGGGGCGAGCCAGCGATAGAGGGCGTCGAGCGGGATCCGGATCGGCGCCGGTCGTGTCAGCCAAGCGAGCAGGCCCCAGCCGGGCACACGTTCCCAGATCGCAATGAAAGCGGCCCAGCCGTCGACCAGCTTTCCATCGGGGAGGCGGACATGGAGGGATGCCAGCGCCGCCTCCCGGTTGACATCATCGGGCAGGTCACCATTCGCATCGTGCATACGAATGATGTGATCGCTATGACGGACGTAATGCCCCATCTCTCGGCGGCAGATCGGGCAGGCCGCGTCGTAATAGGCGATCAAGGGTCCGATGGTGTCCATGCAAACCAGATTAGACCCGTCGCCGCGGGTAGCCAGTGGACAGTTCGTCGCAAGCCCGCCCGGCGGCCACGACCCAGCCAGGGCCGGGCCGGCCGGGGTTGGGCTGGCATGGGCCTGATCTGTAGGCTCCTAGCTGACCTCGGCGCCAGGGCTGCGCCGGTCCTGGCGCAACTGTGCCAGGCGGACATCGACCCGGCGCATGGCCGTTGTCACCGCCTCGGTCTCGCATTGGCGCTGCTGGTGCATGGCACGTGCTCCGCGTACGCCGGGTACACGGCAGATATCCCGTGCAGCGAGGCGGATATCGGCTTCAAGTTTGCGGCGGTCATCGGCATCGCCCAGGGTGCTGGAATTGAACCGGATGATTCTTGATTCCTGGTCCTGGGCGGCGGTGATTGAGCCGGCGGACAGGGCGAGTGTGGCGGCGAGAATGGAGTGTTTGATCATCGGAAGTCCCTCATCGAAACGAGGCCGCCGGCTGTCTGCGCGTCGGTCGGCCACTGACTTTGAGAGGCTGGCATGCCCTCCATGGCCGCGAGCTGGGCATTGACGTAACAATTGGAAACCCGTTGTCCAGTTAGTGTCGAGGGGGTAATCAACCGGACATATTGCCGACCCGTCGTCCGGCTTCAGCCAGCCGGGTCAGCGCTGCTGGGCGTGATCAGGAAATGGCCATGCAAGGTCGCGACGGGCGCGCGGCTGCGACCCTGCCAGGCCTCGACGCGGACATTGGCGACGCGACGGCCACTACGATTGATGATGGCGCGGGCATAGACATCGGCCGCGCGGGCCGGGCGCAGATAATCAATGGCGACATCGATCGGCCGCGGCAGACGCTCCAGCGATTGACCGGCCAGCAGTGAGGCCGAGGCGACGATTTCGAGAAAGGCACCAATGGCACCGCCATGCAGAGCCGGGATCAACGGATTGCCGACCAGGATTTCCGCGTAAGGCAAAACGCCGGTCAGCTCATCGCCCTTCTGCTCCAGCCGGACGCCAAACCGGGCCACATAAGGCGCCGCCAGCAGGGTTTCGATCAGCTCGCGGCTCATAACGCTTGTCCGTTTTGGAGCGCCTTCATGGCGCGGTCCTGGGCAGCTTGCGATGCTTTGGTGATCATAAAGGCGGCTTGGGCGGTCGCGACCGGGTCATTGATATCGCCATCATGGGCGGTGGCGCGCACGAAGGCGACGAGGCCGTGGGATTTGAGGCTGACGGCTTCGGCGGTGACGTCGAGCCCTGGCTTGGCCGGACGCATATAGTCGAGCCGCAGATCGAGCGTCGCCGGCGTGTCATGGCCGCCAAAGCCGCTGAATGCGGCCAGGCCGCAGACATGGTCGAGCAGAGCGGTGATAACGCCGCCATGCAGGATGCCAGTTTCCGGATCGCCGACCAGATCGGGCGAATAGGGCGCGCACATCACGGCATGGCCGGGCTTGAGCGAAACCAGTTTCAGCCCCAGGGCAACAGCGTGGGGCGAGCCGTCGACCAGAAGCGGTGCCAACTCGTCGAGCAGGGCCTGCAGGTCATCGGGATTGTCGGTGTGGGACATGCGGTTATTTTAGGCCAGCGCGGTGAGGCTCACCAGACGCGATTCAGCGCGCCTGCAAACGCTGGGTGACAATCTGTTCCAGCCCGCTGACGACGGGATCGCGCAGCGGATTTCCGGCCTCGGCCATCCGCACCAGCTGCGCCAGCGCGGCGCGATGCATCTCGACAACTTCTGCCTCAACCGGGGTATAGCTCGACAGCGACGCGATGAACCGTTGCAACGAACGCCCGACGCGGATGGCGAGCGGGTCGCCGGTGAGCTTGGTCTCATGCGCCAATGCCACGGCAGCACTGCGCGCGGCCGCCATCGATGTGGTCCGCCCGGTCTCGACATCGACCACGCGCTTCAGGCTCGGGCCCATTTTTGGACGCGGGCGGCGGCGGCGATCGGGGCCGGTAAAGCGCGAGGCTTCGATGAAGGTACGCGGTTGTGCCCGCATCGATTTGAGCCGGTTGATCATGGTGATCGGTGCCAGCGGCGTGATCAGGAATTCGCTCGCACCGGCGTCGCGCGCGCGCTCGATCTCGGGCCGCGAACGCGGTGAGGAGAGCAGGATGATCGGTGTGTCGCGATATTCGCTATGTCCGGAGGTGCGGATGCGCTGCAGCAGTTTGACGCGATCCTCGGTGGCATCGCTGTGGTCACTCCAGTCAGCGACGACCAGGGCCGGGGCGGATTCCTGCATCAGGCGCAGCGCGGCACCGGCTTGCGTCGCGACGAGAATGTCGCGCACACCGGCATCACGTAGCAGGCCAATCACCAGATTGCGCATGAAGCTGTTGGAATGGAGCACGAGCGCTGGCTGCCGGCCCCAGTCGCGGGTGGCGGGGGGCTCGTTCGCCGGATCGGCAAATGTGATCTGTGCAGCGCTCATCGCCACAGCTTTACGCGCGGAAGGTTTCAATCCTGCCAAGAAATTTGGTTAAGACTGGTTTAAATCTCTGCTTTGCAAGGATTTTCAGTCACGGCGCAAAGCGCGGATCACCCGGATCACGATCCAGATTGGCACCACCAGAACGGCGCCGAGCAGGAGATAATCGACCGCCCACAAGGCGCTGTCGCTGATAAAGCCGATGAAACGGCTCCAGGATTCTGCCAGCGTTCCGAAGAAATCGACCCAGAGCCGGCGCGGATTGACGTGGAAGGCCGCCAGGAAGAAGCCGGCCAGAACACACAGGAAAACCAGTCGCACCAGATCGGTCGGCGCAAAGCGCAGCAGTCGCTGCACAAATGTGCGGCGCGGCGCTGGGGTGGTCTCGGCTCGTGGTTCTTGTCGTTCGGTCATGGGCTCACTCTAACTGAAAATGCGGCGCAATCGGGGCCGCAGCCCCGATGGCTGCCAGGGCTCAGGATTTGCGGGCGACATTGACCTGATGCGGGTAGGGAATTGAAATCCCGTCCTTGTCGAAGGCCAGTTTCACGTCCTTCATCGCGTCGAAAAACACGCCCCAATAATCGCCCGTCGCACACCAGGCACGGCAGACAATATCGATCGAGGAACTGCCATGCGCCTTGACGGCGGTGAATACGGCCGGATCTTTCAGAACGCGTTCATCGGCTTCGAGCACGGCCGTGATCACGGCCATCGCCTTGTCGATATCATCGCCATAATCGATCGAGAAACCCAGATCGACGCGGCGCGTCGCATTGGCGGAGTAGTTGACGATGACACTGCCCCAGCCTTCGCCATTGGGCACAATGATCTTCTTGTTGTCGCCGGTCGCCAGAATGGTGGTGAAGAGATTGATGTCCTTCACCGTGCCCGATTGCCCAGCCACTTCAACCCAGTCGCCCAGCCCGTAGGGTCGGAACATCACGATCATCACGCCGGCGGCGAGATTGGACAAAGTCCCCTGCAGCGCCAGACCGATCGCCAGCGTCGCCGCACCGAGTGTCGCCACCAGGCTGGTGGTCTCGACCCCGAAGCGCGACAGCACTGCGATCAGCACCACAATCATCAGGGCCCAATAGGCCAGCGAGGCAAAGAAAGCGCCGAGCGTGTCGTCAATCCGGGAGCTCTTGTGGACCGCGCGGACAATCGCCTTGCGCATAGAGCCTGCGACAATCATCCCGGCAATCAGGATCGCCGCAGCGAGCAAAAGATTGGTGCTGGCATCGAGCGCGCGCTGCGTCAGCACGGCAATGGTTTCGGGGTTCAAGAAGTCTTCGGGAATCATGAGGTGCGTCCTGTTCGGCTGTTACGTGCCGACGGGTAGCAAAGTTTGTGTGAAAGGGAAATGGGGAGCGAGGATGCCCCCTGGGCGCGGTTTGCATCGGCGGTCTGATTGTGTCTGGCCCGCTATCCCGTAAGCTGGAGACCGTGCGGCGCGATGCGTGAGGACTGCTATGTTTGGAAGTCGGCTCATTTTCTCGCTCAAGGCTTTGCGCGAGCGCCTGTGGGTGCGGCCGCTGACTTATGCGGCGATGGCGGTCGGCTTGATCTTTCTGGCGCAGGCCGCAGATCGGCTGCCCGACAGCCTGCCACTGCCCGATATCAGCGCCGATACGATCGAAAAACTGTTGACGGTGATCTCGGCGAGCATGCTCGGCGTCGCAACATTCGCTGTTGCATCAATGGTGTCGGCCTATGCCGCCGCCGGCAGCAGCGCTACACCGCGCGCCTTCTCGCTGGTGATTGCCGACCGGGTCTCGCAGACCGCGCTGTCCAGTTTCATCGGTGCCTTCATCTATTCGATTGTCGGCATTGTTGCGATCCGCGTCGGCTTTTACGACATTGCCGGTCGTTTCAGTATATTTCTGATAACGCTTGGTATTTTCAGCTGGGTCGTGCTGACATTCGTGCGATGGGTCGACAATATCGCCCGGCTTGGCCGGCTCGGAAATACGATTGAGAAAGTCGAGGCGGCGACGGCATTGGCCTTTCGGCCCTGGACCGGTGACAGGGCTCTGGGCGGTGTGGCGGTCTCGGATATGCCTGAGGCCGGGACGCCCGTGTGCCCGACGACGTTTGGCTATATCCAGCATATCGATACCGACAGCCTGCAGAGCTGGGCCGAGGCGCAGGACGTCAAGCTCGATGTGCGTTCCGTCCCGGGCGCGTTTGTTTCGCCAGCGCGGGCCCTGCTGACGGTTGATTGGCAAGGACCAGTCCGTGACCTCGAGGATGCGGATCGGGAGTGCCTGGTGCGTGCCTTTGTCGTTGGCAACAAGCGCACCTTTGACGAGGATCCGCGCTTCGGTCTGATCGTGTTGTCGGAGATCGCATCCCGCGCCCTGTCGCCGGCGGTCAATGATCCGGGCACCGCGATCGATATCATCAACAAGCTGACCCATCTCCTGCTTGACCGGGACTCAGCGGCGCACTGCGAGGACGCAAAGGCGCCGCGTTGCAGCCGTATCCGTGTTCCGGCGCTGTGCCCGGACGATTTGCTGGAGGACGCCTTTGCCGCGACCGAGAAGGATGGTGTCAACGCGGTGGAAGTCGGGATTCGACTGCAGAAATCCTACAGCCTGTTGGCGCGGGCGCACGAAGCGGACCTACGCAAGGCGGCGGAGCGGCGGTCAGGCCTCGCGCTGCAGCGCGCCGAACAGGTGTTGACCTTCGCCGACGACCTCGCCCGAATTACCCGCGCGACGCGGGACGGTGCCGGCAGCCTCGTCGAGGGCAAGTCTGCGGATGCTGAGGACTGAGACTGGCCTCAATGCGCCCCCACCGCCACCGCTCCCGTACTCGCCGTCACCGCCGCAACCATCGCCGCCTGGGCTGCCAGGATTGCGGCCAGATCGCCGGCTGCGGCGATTGGCTTCGCCAGGCCGGCCTGGGCTTGGGCGAGGCGCAGGGCGAGGCGGGCGGCGGTTTGGCTGGTGGGTTTGGGTTTGAGCTCTCCGACCGCCTCGAAGGCCTGCACCAGGGCGTCGGCCATGGCGGGACCATTGCCGCTGGCGGCGAGGATGGCGAGGCCGGTCTTGCCGGTGCCATGGCGCAAAGCGGAGCGGCCGCGCACGGCGATATTGAGGCTGGTCCAGGCACCGGCGAGGGCAGCCGGGTCCATCGCGGTGGTGGCGACTTCATAGGCCGCGGCCATGGCGTGAGGGTGTGGAACGCCGGCGGTGATCAGGGCCTGGCGGGCGCGGGTGAGGTGATTGACGGCGTCCTCGGGGGTTTCGCCCATTGCGGTGAAGGCGGCGGCGAGCACTTCCTCGCGCGGCGCATCGCGCTGCCACCAGGGCGCGGCGATGGCGTCGAGCACGTCATAGAATTGGTCGGCCTGCCAGGCTTGGCCACCGGCAGTGACCAGCGACAGTGCCGCACAGGAGCCGCCATGGGCGAGGCCGCGCGCACCGCGCGCCTTGCGCTGCAGCGCAAGGGCTCGGCGGGTTTCAAGAAATTGCTGCGCCGTGCGGCCCCCGGCCACCAGCGCCGCTGCGAACACCAGCCGCATCGGGCGGCTCGGCGAACGCCAGGGGCCGAGCCCGGCATTGAGTTGATCGCGGGTCTCGAAGCTCTTCTCGATCAGGGTTTCGACATCGAGCGGGGCGTTGAGAGCTGCCAGCGCCGCGAAGCGCGCCTGCAACACTTCGCCGCGCGGTGCGCGGGCGTGAAAGGCGGTGTCGAGGGCGCCAAAGCGCGCCAAAATCGCATGTTCCATGCCGCATTATCCCTCAATGATATCATTCAAGCCCCCATAATGGCGCAGATGGCGCCGGCCGGGCAGGGGGATGGTTTTGTGCTTTGTCCCCCTTGGCGCGCGCGCTAAGTCTCGACCATGAGCCTCAGCGATGCGCCCACCCTCCTGCCGCCTGCCTTCGAGGCCTGGTTCGCGGCGCGTGGTTGGACGGTGCGACCACACCAGCTGGCGATGATCGCAGCCGCCAAGCGCGGTGAGGATGCGCTGTTGATCGCCCCAACCGGTGGCGGCAAGACGCTCGGCGGCTTTCTGCCGAGCCTGATCGAACTGGCAGGACTGGCTGCAGCCACCCCGAAAAACCGCCCGCACCGCCTGCACACGCTCTATATCTCACCGCTCAAAGCCCTCTCGGTCGATGTCGCGCGCAATCTGACCGCGCCGGTCACCGAGATGGGGCTCGATCTGCGCATCGAGACACGCACGGGTGATACGTCGCCGTCCAAGCGTCAGCGCCAGCGCGCTTCCCCGCCCGACATATTGCTGACGACGCCGGAGCAATTGGCCCTGTTCTGCGCCTCGCCCAATGCCTGCACCTTCTTCGCCGACCTCCGGCATATCGTGATCGATGAAATCCATGCCCTGGCGCCGCAAAAGCGTGGCGATCTGCTCTGCCTGGCTTTGGCGGCGATCTCGCGCTGGGCACCGGGCGCGCAGCGCGTGGGCCTGTCGGCGACGATCAAGGATGAGGCGGAACTGGCGCGCTGGCTGGCGGCCCAGCGGCCCGGGGAAAGCGAGCGCCAGGCGGTGATCATTCGCGGTGCCCCCGGCGCGCGGCCGCAGGTTGAGATTCTCGATCCCAAGGAGCGCATCCCATGGGCTGGCCATTCGACGCGTCATGCGATGGGCGATGTCTATCAGCGCATCAAGGCGGCGCGCCTGGCGCTGGTCTTCGTCAATACGCGCTCCCAGGCTGAGTTCACTTTCCAGGAGCTGTGGCGGCTCAATGAAGACAAGCTCGCCATCGCGCTGCATCACGGCTCGCTGGCGCCGGAGCAGAGGCGCAAGGTCGAGGCGGCGATGGCGGCCGGCAAGCTCGATGCCGTCGTGTGTACCTCGACGCTCGATCTCGGGATTGACTGGGGTGATGTCGATCTGGTGATCCAGATGGGGGCGCCAAAAGGTTCCTCGCGCCTGATCCAGCGACTTGGCCGCTCCAATCACCAGCTGGATACCCCGTCCCGCGCGTTGCTGGCACCAAGCAATCGCTTCGAGCATCTCGAATGCGAAGCGGCGCGCGAGGCTGTCGCCACCAATGCGCTCGATGGCGAACCGCTACAGACCGGCGCGCTCGACGTGCTGGCCCAGCACATCATGGGCCGCGCCTGCGGCGAGCCGTTTGCAGCCGATGCCCTCTATGACGAGATCCGCACCGCGACGCCCTATTCCGGCATCGCTCGCGACACCTTCGACCGTGTGCTCGATTTCGCCGCGACGGGCGGCTATGCGCTCAATTCCTATGAGCGCTTCCGCCGCATGGTGAAAACCCGCGAGGGGCTGTGGGCCGCGCGCACGCCGCAGATTGCCCAGCGTCACCGGCTCAATGTCGGCACCATCGTTGAAGCACCGATGTTGGAAGTGGTGGTCTCCTCGCGCGGCCGTGGCGGCCAGAGGCTGGGCCAGGTGGAAGAGTATTTCATCGAGCAATTGGCGCCGGGCGATACCTTCCTGTTCGCCGGCCAGGTTTTGCGCTTTGAGGCCATCGAGGAAATGACGGCACGGGTGACGCGCTCCACCGATACGACGCCGAAAATCCCGTCCTATAATGGCGGCAAATTCCCGCTCTCGACTTATCTCGCGGCCCGGGTGCGCGAGATCGTGCAGGACCCGGCGCTGTGGGCCAGCCTGCCGGACCAGGTACGCGACTGGCTGCGGATCCAGCGTCTGCGCTCGGAACTGCCCAAGGCGGATGGCCTCTTGGTCGAGACCTTCCCGCGCGCGGCGCACTTCTATCTTGTCTGCTATCCCTTCGAGGGCCGGCTGGCGCACCAGACTTTGGGCATGTTGCTGACGCGGCGGCTGGAGCGTCTGCGGATGCGGCCGATGGGCTTTGTCGCTAATGAATATGCGCTCGCAGTCTGGGGGTTGCGCGATATGTCGGGGCTCGATCTCGATGCACTATTTGCCCAGGACATGCTCGGCGATGACCTCGAAGCCTGGTTGGCCGAGAGCGATCTGATGAAGCGGACTTTCCGCAATTGCGCCATCATCGCCGGCCTGATCGAGCGCCGCTTTCCCGGTCAGGAGAAGTCCGGCCGCCAGATCACTTTCTCGACCGATCTGATCTATAATGTTCTGCGCGAGCACGAGAGCGATCACATCCTGTTACGCGCGGCCTGGATCGATGCCGGCACCGGCCTGCTCGACATCCACCGGCTCGGCGAGGCGCTGACGCGCATTCAGGGCCATATCACGCATCAGGCGCTGGACCGGATCTCGCCGTTGGCGGTGCCGGTGATGCTGGAAATCGGCCGCGAATCCGTTCGGGGTGAGGGGCAGGAGAGCATTCTGATCGATGCCGCCGATGATCTGATTGCGGAGGCGACTCGCCTTGACTAACCGGCCCCAGCTACACGACTTCCAGATCCAGGGCATGGCCGCGCGCGCCGATGTTGCCGGGGTGTTGGTGCTGCCCGATCTGGCGACCCTGATCGTCTCGGACTTGCATTTCGAAAAAGGCTCGGCCTATGCCGCGCGTGGCCAGCTCATCCCGCCCTATGATACGCGCTCGACCCTGCGCCGACTGGCTGAGTGTATCGCGCGCCATCAGCCGCAGCGTGTGATCGCGCTGGGCGACAGTTTTCATGATCTCGGTGCCGATGGCCGGATGGATGCGGTCGATGCCGGCGAACTGCAGGCGCTGGTCGCCGCGGTCGAGGACTGGGTCTGGATCGAGGGCAATCATGATCCGGCACCGCCACTACGCTTTGGCGGCACGATCCTGCATGAACTGGCGCTGGGAGCGCTGACCTTGCGACATCTGCCATTCGAAGGCTTGGCACCGGGCGAGATTGCCGGGCATTTGCATCCCTGCGCCAAGGTGAGGGGCAAGGGTCGCGCCGTGCGCGCGCGCTGTTTCGCCACCGACGGGACGCGTCTGGTGATGCCGGCTTTCGGCGCCTTCACCGGCGGGCTGAATGTTTGCGACGCGGCCTTCGGGCGCTGCTTTGGCGCCACGCCAGATGCGCTGATCATGGGTCAGAACGCGGTCTATCCGGTGCGGGCGGCGAAGCTGATCCCGGACAGGGCTCAGTCGCGTCCGAAAAGCACCGAGGCGAGATAGCCGGCCAGCATCGCCAAGGCGACGCAAAACAGGCCGTAAATCATCGGCGCATCATGGGCGAACTCATAGACGACGCGCTCGAAGCCGGCCTTTTCAACCCGAAGGCTGGTGGTCCGGCTCGCCACTGGGCGGCCATCGCGGAACAGATAGACCTCGGCATTGTAATTGCCGACCGGCGTGCGGGGCGGCAGTTTGAGCACGGCGCGGAACAGGCCGCCATCGAGCACATCGACGCCGCCGGGCGTTTCCGCATAAAGCGCGTGACGGCTACCGGCCCGCAGCACGGCCGCGCGATAGCTCGCCACGACGCTTTCATCGGGTGGTTCGTGATTGGGATCGATGGCCGGGTCGAGCAGAGTCTCCAGCCCGATCCCATTGCGGGCCAGAGCTTCGGGCGGCGCGATGACATCGAGCGGCAGCGAGCTGGCGATCGCGTAATAGCTCGGCACGGTATCGAATTCGATCGGGGCCGCATTGACCCAGATGCCGAAACTGCGACGCTTGCGCATGACGCGCAAATCCTGGTTCGGCCCGCGCAATACGACAACAATTTCATCCCGCAGGGTCAGGCCACGCGTGGCGCCATAGAGCACCAATGACGTGCCGGCGAAATTCTCGCGGATCTCGACGGTTTCCTGGGTCAGCGCTGCCATGATGCCGGGCGCTTCGTTGGGAATGTTGGGTTGGAGTATGAGGGCGAGGGCAAGCAGGATCATTGCGGCAGCCCTCCGCCGTGCGGCAGCACGACAAACAGGTCGGCCGGAGTCACGACGAGGTCGAGTCCGATCTTGATGCAGACGCCGATGACCATGATCGCCAGCAGGGCGCGCAATTCTTCCGCTTTGACATGGCGACCGGCACGGGCCCCGAACTGGGCTCCGACGACGCCGCCCACAGTCAGCATCATCGCCAAGACGACATCAACGGTCTGGTTTTGGGCCGCCTGCAGGAAGGTGGTCAGGGCGGTGACGAACAGGATCTGAAATAGTGAGGTGCCGACGACGACATTGGTCGGCATGCGCAGGATATAGATCATCGCCGGCACGATCACGAAACCGCCGCCGACGCCCATGATCGCCGAAAGTGTCCCGACGAATAATCCGATCACCAGCGGCGGGATCACCGAGATATAGAGGCCCGAACGCGGGAAGCGCATCTTGAAGGGCAGGGCGTCAATCCAGCCACGCTTGGAGTGCCCGACGCCGCCTTCGCGCCGGGGCGCAGGACGATTGCGGCGCAGGATGGAGCGCGCGCTCTCGATGAACATCAACAGGCCGATTGTGCCAAGAAAGCCGACATAGGTCAGTGAAATGAACAGGTCGATCTGCCCCAGCTGGCGCAGGGCGGTGAAGATCTGGACGCCGATGATCGAGCCGGCGGCACCGCCGACAAGCAGCAATCCACCCATTTTCGGGTCGAGTGTCTGGCGCCGCCAATGGGCGAGCGCGCCGGAGGCCGATGAGGCGACGATCTGGTTGGCTTGGCTCGAGACGGCAACAGCCGGCGGGATACCGATGAAGAAGAGCAGGGGAGTGAGCAGGAAGCCGCCGCCGACACCGAACATGCCGGACAGGAACCCCACACCCGTCCCCAATCCCAACAACAAGAAGATGTTTACCGAAATCTCGGCGATCGGGAGGTATATTTGCACCGCCCCGCTACCCCGCAGCTGCGCGTTCGAGCTGATCGAGCAGGCCGGCATCGATGCGCCCGGTTTGCGGCAATCCCTGGTCGGCTTCGAAAGCCATGATCGCATCATGGGTCTGGCCGCCAATCACGCCGTCCACCGGTCCGGGAGAATAACCCAAGGCCGCCAGGAAACTCTGGGCGCGGTAGATGGTGTTGGAATCGGCCAGCGGTACCTGCTCCCAGGGCAGATCATGATACAGCCCATTGGCCTCGGGATTGATCGGTCGCGGCCGGAAGGCCGCAACGGTGCGGCGCGCTTCGGCAAGTGCTTCCGGATCGAGCCTGTCCTCCAGCGCGGCGGCGCGCTGCGAAGCGGTCGGATCGGTGTCGCTGGCAGCGATGGAGTACCAAGTGTAGGCGTCGGGCAGGCTTTCCGGCACGCCCTGGCCACTCTCGAACAGCAGCGCCAGATTGAACTGAGAATCGCGCAGACCCAGCAGTGCGGCCTCTTGGAACCAGCGCGCCGCCTCGTCGAAACTCACCGCCGTTCCGGTGCCATAATAATTCATCACCGCCAGATTATGCATCGCCCGACGATGGCCGGCATTGGCGGCGCGTTCGGTCCAGCGGCGGGCCGCTTCGAGGTCAATGGCGACTCCTTCGCCGGTTTCGAGCAGTTTGGCGTAGCGGTATTGCGCGGCGGGCACGCCCTGTTCGGCGGCGCGGCGCAACAGAATGACGCCGGTGGCCGCATCGCCCGCTTCCAAGCTGCGCATGCCAAGCAGATAACGTGCAACCGGATTGCCGTCGGCAGCGGCGCCTTCAAGCGTCACCGAGCCCGTGCCTGCTGTGGACCGTTGTGGTGCCGCCCGGCTGGGCTCGACGCTCGGTGTGGCCGGAAGAGTCATGCCGCTGGTATCGGCGACGGCGTTGGCTGGCGGCGTCTGTGAAGCTGCCTGGGTGGGCGACGATCGAGGTGCGGTGTCCGTTTGGGCTGGCGCAGTATCGCTCTCGGCAGGTGATGTTGCGGGCAGCGCTTCAGGAATGGCCGGCGCTACAGCGGCCCCGTCGGCGGCGAAGCCGGCCTCGACGGACGCGACAAAGCTGCGCTCCTGCACGGCATTGGCAGCTTGGGTGTCGGCATCGCCGCGAATGGCTTCCCAGACCAGAATGGCGCCAGCACCGGCCAGCATGACCAGCGCCACGACAGGCAGGGCGAACAGCAGGGTGCGGCCGAATTTGGATGGGCGGCTGTCGCGATCATAGTCAGGCATCGCGCTTTGCTGGCGGGTGCGTTCGCGTGCCGCTGCGAGGAAGTCTGCATCGGCAGTGGCGCCAATCCGCTGTGCTCTTGGCTGCGGCGCAGCTTGCGGCGTCGGCTGGACAACCGGTTGCGGTGCAGACTGCAGCGGTGCCTGACGCACTGGGTGGGAAATGGCAGGTTGCGGCGCGATGGCAGCGGCCATATTGCGCTGGGGCGGGGCGGGCTGCGGTTGAGACTGCACCGGTGCCGGTGCTTGCGCCTCTGTTTGTGGTTGTGGGGTTGGGGCCGGCTCACGCGCGCGCAAAATCGGTGCCGGAACTGGCTGAGTCGGTGCGCTCACATGCGGCATGTGAACCGGCGCTGCGATATGAGGCTCCGGCTCAGCGGCGAGGAATGGGTCAAGCTCCTCGGGTGCGTAATGGCTGCGCGGCGTTTCCGCTTGCGGTGGTGGTGAGAGCGGCGTGTCGAAATCGATCGGCTCAGGCACGGGTTCGGCCGCCGCTTCCTGTGTTTCCGGTTCTACCTCTGCCTCGTCCTCGATCTTACGCGCTTCGATCGCCTCGAGCCGGTCGGCAAGGGCCGACATGGCGCGCTGGACTGGCGAGAGCACGTCTTCAGTGTCGGTGCGGGCGGTGGCGAGACGCTCATGGACGCCGGTCATCGCATCTTCGATCCGCTGAGCCGTGCGTTCTTCCGATTGGCGCAGACGGTCGGCGAGCGCTTCGTCGGATGCCGCTTTCTTCTCGTCGAGCCGGGCAATTACCTCGGCCATGCGGTCGGTTGCGGCCGCGACGTTCGATGAGGCGCGCTCTTCAGAGCTGGCGATGCGGTCGGCCAAGGCCTTGCCCATGCGGGTGACTTCATCGCCCATCTGGCGCAGCGATGCCTTGCCTTCCTGACGGACTTCGTCGAGGCGGCGGTCGATATTCTGTTCTGCGCGGGCATCGCGCAGAGAATCCTGGGCGCGGCGTTCGCTCTCGGTCAGGCGGCGGTCGATCGCGCCGGCTAACTTGGTCAGCTCATGGCCGAGCTTGTGCATGCCGTCGCCCTGGCGCCGTTCGGCGGCATCAATACGGCCGAGCGCTTGGGTGAGGGCGGTCTCGAGCCGGTCGACGCGCGGCTCGGCAGCGACATTGGTCAGGGCGGTCGCGACCTGGGCGCGGGTTTCGGCGATGATGCTGGCGACTTCGGCTGACAGGCGGTCGAAGCGGCGTTCCAACTCGATATTGTCACCGGAATTACGCGTCTCCAGCATTTTAAGCCGGTCTTCGAGCCGCGAGACTGTGGTGTCGAGCGTGCGGGCGGCGTCATTGGTCTGGCGTTCGGCGCCCTCGACCCGCAGACGCAGGCTGTCGGTAGCGCGATTCAAACCGTTGAGCACCTCGCTCGAGCGGTCGTCGCGGCGCTTGGCCTGGTCGGCAATATCGGCGGCGCGGTGTTCGGCCCGCTCCAGCTTCAGCGCCAGTGCCTCGGCCGCCTTGTGCGCGGCTTCGCCCTGATCCTTCACTTGCTGGCCGGTGTCGTGCAGCTGCGCGGCAATGTCGTTTTCGTGTTCGTAGAGGCGACGGGCCAGCTTCATGATCGTGGTTTCGATCACCTTGTTGGCCTCGGGGTGGGGCGTAACCTGACCGGATTCGATCTGCGCAATGCGGCTGGTGAGGTCGTCCTGACCTTGGCGGACGCGAACCAGATCTTCGCGCGTTTCGTCGAGCTGTTCCGATTGGCGTTCGCTGCTGCGACCGACCTTGTCGACCAGCTGGTTGATCGCTTTGTCGAGGCTGCCAAGGGTTTGTGAAGACTGGTGTTCGGCTGCTTCGATCCGCTCGGTAAGCCGGTTGACCATGGCGCGCAGCAGGCGGTCCTCGCCAAGGTCGGTAGGGGCGCCGCCGCCGCCAAAGCCCGGAAAGCCTTCGAGCGCGTCGTCCCAGGTTGGATTGGCCGGATCGGAATCGTCGAGAATGACCCGGTTGAGCCACTCGCCCAAGGTGACCCCGTCATGGCGCGCCGCCGTCTTGGCACGCGCCCGAGCGCGGGGATCAATTCCCTTGACGCTCCAAGGACCTGCAGACGACATGCGAATCGCTCACCTAATTGCCCAAGCTCAAGCTACCGGGCGGTTAATATTGTGTAAACCAAGGTTGGGAACGCTATATGTAGTGTTTCCACACCCAATCTCGGAATTCGGCGTCAAAACGTCGAAATGCTGAGTCTGAACAAGGCTCCGACTCGGTTAACGCGCCGTAAAAACTGTGGACAGCCCACGTTAATCGGGACTGGAGACCGGTTCAGGTTCAGGCTCAGGCAGCGGCTCCGTTGCGGACTCACCATTGGGGTTGGCCAGTATTGGTCCGAAGTAATTGGGCGCAATCGCGCGTAATTGCGCGCTCATCACTGCGGTTTCGCGCACCGGCAGGGTTGTGGCAGCGGCAGGAAGGCCAGCGGCGAGGTCAAACAACATCCAAGCGGATTCGACGTCGCCGTCGCTGGCGGCAAGACGGCCAGCATGCCAATAGGTCAGCGAACAATAGGGATCTGCTTGGGCGCTGTGGGCGAACAGGATCAGCGGATCGAGGTCCGGTGCAATATCCGGATCGCCAGTTCGCAACGTGGCCAAGGTTTCGGCTGCGAGGAGATTGGCGGCCGCTCCTGCCAGATCGGTACGATCGAGATAGGGCCGCAGCCCGTCGAGCGCGGCCATCCGGTCGATCTGCAGAGCCGCAAGTGTCGTCAGGAGTTGTTCGAACTCGGCATCGCCAAGACCCGCCGCGACCAGTTGTGAAGTGCGGGTGCAAATGGGGTTTGCCGAGCGGGCCGGGCAGGCGCCGAGATGGTGCGAAGCCTGGTACAGGATCAGGAAGGCGCCAGCCTGATCGCCTTTGTCTTGCGCGACGCGTGACGCATCGAGAAAGGCCTGTTCGTCTGGGCTTGCGGCCGGTACGGCGGCGGCATCGAAACCCGCCTGGACCAACGGCACCAAATGCGTGTCTGGCCAGTCATAATCTGCGGCCGGTGCGGCGGGCAGATTCTCCGGCCAGGGGAAGCGTGCCGTGCTGTCGCCAGCACTCAGCCGGGTCCAGACTTCGCGGCGACCGTCCGGGCTGCTCGGGCTGAACACAATATAGGAAAAGCGTTCGGGAATGCCGCTGAGTCCGGTCATGACATTCAACGCATCGGGATGGATTGGCGCCGTGTGACGCAGCCAGCGCCGGAACAGGTCGGCCTCGACGGCGGTGCCGGCATTGCCCGGTCGAATTCCAAAGATTACCGCGCCATCGGCATTGCGGCGGACTTCCTGTTCGCCCTCGTCTGTGGTCGTCACCAACATCGGGACGTCAGCGAGGCGCACGCCCATCGCCGCTTCGATCCAGAAGCGCTCGAAATGGCTGCCATCGGGCCCGGTCACCTCAGCCAGTTCGCCGCTATGGGTGTAGAAGGTAAACGTGTCCATCTGACGGTGGACATGACCGACCACCGGCTGATTGCGCATCACCGGACCGGTCAGGCTGGCGACCCGCGTCAGGATGCGGTTCTGGTCGAAATCAATCACGGCGGCGCCCGGATCGGTGACTTCGGTGACATATCCGTCGCCGATCACAACTTCGGCGGTGCGGCTTGACTGAGAGACGCCATCAAGTCCGAAGCGTTCGACGCGCCAGCGGGTGCGCAAAACCTGCTCGTCATGCACGCCGCGCGCGGCCAGATAGGCATCGCGCGACAAGAAGGCGCCAGCAGGCGTATAAATCGCGATTTCGGTAACCGGCTCCGATGCAGGCGCGGGGTGGGCCTGAAGCACGGAGAACGGGTCGTCAGCTGCAGGCTGAGCGTATGCCAAGGCAGGCAGGGACATCGCCGCCAGGGCTGTGAGGGCAAGTCGGAAAATTCGGGTCAATTGGATCATGGTGCAACATTGCCGTGTGACGATGCCGGAGGGAAGGGGGGAAGCCAAATTCACCTGCTTATGGCGCTGAAAGATAAAAATGACGTTGACGTTCGCGTCAACGTGTGGCTATAATGGGACATGATTAATTCCGTCGCCCCCGATTCCGAATTCACCATCCGCGAACTCGCCCAGGAGTTCGACGTCACGCCCCGCACGCTGCGCTTTTACGAGCAGAAGGGCATGATCCATCCGGTGCGTCGCGGTGCCAGCCGAATCTATTCCGCGATTGACCATGCCCGGATCGAGCTGATCCTGCGCGGCAAGCGCGTTGGCTTCGCCCTCGACGAGATCAAGGAAATCCTTGATCTTGAGCCGATCTATCGCGGTGGCCGCGAGCGGATCGAGCCGGCGATTGAGCGCTTTGAGGCGCGCATCCGGGTGCTCCTGCAACAGCGCGAGGATGTCGACCACGCCATCGCCGAGCTTCAGGCCGGACTCGACTGGATGCGCGACCGCCTCGCGGATCGTGAACCCTCTGACGAAGTGCGCCGCCGCGCGCGTGCCTTTGAAGCGCTGGCTTCGGCGCGTCTCGACCCTTGGTCGAGCCTGAACGCGGAATAGCCTGACCAGTCCAAGCCATTTTGACCCCATTCACGCCATTCGGAGATCCCAACATGACAACCCCTTATCGCGCACCGGTTCGTGACCAACGTTTTGTTCTCCATGATGTGCTCAATATCGCCCAGTATGGCGATCTGCCAGGCTTTGCCGACGCCGATGCCGACACGATCGATGCCATCCTCGAAGAGGGTGCGAAATTCTGTGAGGGCGTGCTCGCACCGCTCTCGCATATCGGTGATGTCGAGGGCTGCGTTCGCGATATGGACGGCAATGTCAAAACCCCAACCGGGTTCAAGGATGCCTTCAAGCAGATGGCCGACGGCGGCTGGACAGCGCTGTCCGCCGATCCGGAATATGGCGGCCAAGGCCTGCCGCAAGTGCTCAATCTGGCAGTCAATGAAATGGTTTCGGCCGCCAATATGGCGTTTGGCATGTATCCCGGCCTGACGCTCGGCGCCGCCGCCGCCTTGCATACCGGCGGGTCAGACGAGCAGAAACGTCTTTACCTGCCCAAGATGATTGCCTGCCAGTGGGGCGGCACGATGAATCTCACCGAGCCACAATGCGGCACGGATCTGGGCATGTTGCGCACCAAGGCCGTGCCCCAAGCTGACGGCTCTTACAAAATCACCGGCCAGAAGATCTGGATTTCCTCCGGCGAGCACGACTTGGCTGAGAATATCATCCACCTCGTGTTGGCCCGCATCGAAGGCGCGCCGGAAGGCATGAAGGGGATTTCCCTCTTCGTGGTCCCGAAATTCATTCCCGATAGTGACGGCAATCCGGGCACCCGCAACACACTGAAATGCGGTGGGCTGGAAGAAAAAATGGGCATTCACGGCAATGCCACCTGCGTGATGGATTATGACGACGCCACGGGCTGGCTCGTCGGCGAGGAGAATAAGGGCCTTCGGATCATGTTCGTCATGATGAATGAAGCCCGTCTCGGCGTTGGCCTGCAGGGCTATGCCGTTGCTGAAGCCGCCTATCAACAATCCCTCGGCTTCGCCAAGGATCGGCTCCAGGGTCGCTCCCTGACCGGACCGAAAAATCCCGATGGCCCGGCCGACCCGATCATCGTGCATCCCGATGTCCGTCGCATGTTGATGGACCAGAAAAGCTTTGTTGAAGGCGCGCGTTGCTTCGGTTTGTGGACGGCGCTGCAGGGCGATCTTGAGAAGCGGGCGACCGATCCGGCCGTCAGCGAGAAGGCCGGCGATTACATGGCGCTGCTCACTCCCGTGGTGAAGGGCTATCTGACCGGCAAGGGCTTCGACATGGTCTCCAACGGGCTGCAGGTCCACGGCGGATCTGGCTTCACCGAGGAATGGGGCGCGTCGCAATTGCTGCGCGATGCCCGCATCACCCTGATCTATGAAGGCACCAATGGTATCCAGGCGCTCGACCTGGTCGGCCGCAAGCTGGCGATGAACGGTATGCGTCCGATCATGAGCTTCTTTGCCGAGCTCGACGCCTTTGTCGCCGAAGGTGGCGACAAAACGATGCAGCCCTATCTCGACGCCGTCGCCGGCTGCAAGGCCCAGCTTGAGGAAGCCACTAATTGGCTGGTCGAGAACGGGTTGAAGAATTTCGACCATGCCGGTGCCGCCTCACATGATTATCTGCAGCTCTTCGGTCTGACTTGCCTGACCTATATGTGGGCGCGGATGGCCAAGGTTTCGGCCGCCAAGATCGCCGCCGGTGACAGCGATCCGATCTATCCCAACAAGCTCAAGACCGGTGCCTATTTCATCGAACGCTGGGTGCCTGAAGGTGCGATGCATCTCGCCAAGGTCAAGACCGGTGCCGATGCGATGATGGCGCTGACGGCCGAGGAGTTCTGAGGCCGCACCGCCCGACTGACGCAGACACAACAAGACTGAAACTGGAGAGTGGGTGAGATGCAGGATCCGTTGAATGTACCCAAGCCGGCCTGGCTTGATCGCGAAGACGTCAATATTTTCTCTGACGCCATCGCCGGCTTCATCGAGAAGGAATGCACACCCAATGCCGAACGCTGGGAAGCGGCCGGCATTGTCGATCGCGAACTTTGGTTCAAGGGCGGCGAGGCGGGCCTGCTGGTGCCGTCATGCCCGGAAGAATATGGCGGCGCCGGTGGTGATTGGCGCCATGATTATGTGTTCCACATGCAGGCCTCGATGCGCGGCGTCGGCGGCTGGGGTGCCTCGCTGCACAACTCCATCATCGGGCCCTATATCTGGAATTACGGTTCGGAAGAGCAAAAACACGCCCTCCTGCCGCAAATGGTGTCGGGTGAATTGGTCGGCGCGATTGCGATGACCGAGCCGCATGCCGGTTCCGACCTGCAGGCGATCAAGACCACCGCCGTCAAGGACGGCAATGGCTATCGCATCAATGGCGCCAAGACTTTCATCACCAATGGCGGCACCGCCAATCTGATCATCGTCGTCGCCAAGACCGATGCGTCGAAGGGCTATGACGGCACCTCGCTTTTCCTCGTCGAGACCGACGGGCTGGAAGGTTTTCGCCGCGGCAAGCTGCTCGACAAGGTTGGTCTCAAGGCCCAGGACACCGCCGAGCTTTTCTTCGACAATGTCTGGGTTCCCGCCAGTGCGCTGCTCGGTCCGGAAGAGGGCCAGGGCTTTATCCAGCTGATGCAGCAATTGCCGCAGGAACGCCTGCAAATCGCCGTCCAGGGTGTCGGCGTGATGAAGCGCGCCCTGATCGAGACGATTGCCTATGTGAAAGAGCGCGAGGCCTTTGGCCGGCCGATCATCAAATTCCAGAACACCCAGTTCAAGCTCGCCGAGTGTAAGACCAAGGCGACCCTGGCCGAGGTCTTCGTCCACCATTGTTCCGAACGCCTTCTGGCCGGCACGCTCGATGTCTCGACCGCCTCGATGGCGAAATACTGGGTTTCCGATGTCCAGAACGAAGTCGTCGATGAATGCGTGCAGCTGCATGGCGGCTATGGCTACATGAATGAATATCCCATCGCCAAAATGTGGCGCGACAGCCGCGTTCAGCGTATTTATGGCGGCACGAATGAGATCATGAAACTGCTGATCGCCAGGTCACTTTAGGGCTTATTGGACGCGAACCATGTACACGCCAAAACACTTCCGCATTGAAGACCAGGCCTCGCTTTCCGCGTTGATGCGCGCCTATGATTTCGCCATCGTGCTGGTGCCCGGTGAGCCTGACCTGGCGGCGACGCATATCCCGCTCAAGCTCGATGATGGCCGCCAGATGCTGATCGGCCATGTCGCCCAGGCCAATCCGATTTCCCAAGCGATCCGCGATGGCAAGGAAGCGGTGGCGATCTTCTCTGGCCCGCACGCCTATGTCTCGCCGACCTGGTATTCCGAGCCGGACAAGAATGTCCCGACCTGGAATTACATGGCGGTGCATGCGTTCGGGCATTTCATTCCGCTTGAGGGCGAGGCGGCGGAACGTTCGCTTTCCTCGCAGATCGCCGATTTCGAATCCGATTGGCGCATTACCAATATCGAGCTTGGCAAGCGCGTTCGGCTCGAGAGCGCGATCCAGGCGTTCGAATTCAAGATTGTCCGCCTGGTCGGCAAGGCCAAGCTGTCGCAGAACAAGCCAGCCGACGAACGCCTCCGGATCGCCAAGGCGCTCGAAGCACGCGGCGAAAACGCCGTCGCTCACCATATGACCGAAGTGGGGGCGGAGGAATGATCGCCCCGAAGAGATTTACCCCATCGGCCCGGACTTCGTCGGGCCCAAACAACCAAGTCGATAAAGCATTCAACCCGAAAACGGGAAAGGACGTAACATGACCGAGGCTTACATCTATGACGCCGTTCGCACGCCGCGCGGCAAGAAGAAGAACGGGGCGCTCAATGCCGTCACCGCTCTGCAGCTGGCGACCCAGCAGCTGGCCGCGATCCGCGACCGCAACGGGCTCGACACATCCCTCGTTGATGATGTCATCATGGGCTGCGTCTCGCCGGTCGGCGAGCAGGGCGCCGACATCGCGCGCTCTGCCGTGATCAATGCCGGCTATGCCGAGACGACCGCCGGCTACCAGATCAACCGTTTCTGTGCCTCGGGTCTGGAAGCGGTGAATGTCGCCGCCGCCAAGGTGATGTGCGGCGAGGCCGATTTCGCGATTGGCTCCGGCGTTGAATCGATGAGCCGTGTGCCGATGGGTTCCGATGGTGGCGCCATGGGCGTCGATCCGGAGATGAGCTTCGACCATTATATCGTGCCGCAAGGCATTTCCGCCGACCTGATCGCCACCAAGCACGGTTTCAGCCGTGATGATGTCGATGCCTATGCGATGGAAAGCCAGCGCCGCTCGGCCCAGGCCTGGGCTGAAGGCCGGTTCAAGAAGTCCATCGTGCCGGTCAAGGACCAACTCGGTCTGACCATTCTCGACAAGGATGAGCACATGCGTCCGGGCACTGATATGCAGGCGCTCGGCAGCCTGAAATCGGCCTTCAAGGACATGTCGGATTTCGTCGGTTTTGAAGCCGTCGCACTGCAGCGCTATCCCGAGATCGAATATCTCAACTGGGTCCATACCGGCGGCAACTCCTCCGGTATCGTCGATGGCTCTTCGGCTGTGCTGATCGGTTCCAAGGAAGCTGGCATCAAGGCTGGCCTGAAGCCCCGCGCCCGTATCCGCTCAATGGCCTCGATTGGCTCCGAGCCAACCATCATGCTGACCGGCCCGGTCACCGTTACGGCCAAGGCTTTGAAGAAAGCCGGCATGTCGTCCAAGGATATCGATCTGTGGGAGCTCAACGAGGCATTTGCCGCCGTCGTGCTGCGCCTGATGCAGGCTTATGAAATCCCGCACGACATCATGAACGTCAATGGCGGCGCCATCGCCATGGGTCACCCGCTCGGTGCCACCGGCGCGATGATCCTCGGCACGCTGCTCGACGAGCTCGAGCGCACCGACAAGGAAACCGGCCTCGCCACGCTCTGCGTCGGCGGCGGCATGGGCACCGCGACCATTATTGAACGCGTCTAATCGGATCGATCAGGAGATAACACCATGAAAAACTTCACATTCGAGATCGATAGCGACGGCATCGCCCTCATAACTTTCGACAGCCCCGGCAAGTCGATGAATGTCATTTCCGCCGACGTCATGACGGATTTTGACACGTTGACAGCCAAGATTGCCTCTGACGACAGCGTCAAAGGTGCGGTCATCACCTCCGGCAAGGATGCGTTCTGCGCCGGTGCCGATCTGGCCGAATTGGGTGGCTCTGCCGCCGAATATGCCAAGCTTCCCGAAGACGAGATGAAGGCCAAGCTGTTCGAGCAATGCTTCCGTCTCAACAAGACTTTCCGGGCGTTGGAAACCTGCGGCAAGCCGGTGGCGGCCGCGATCAATGGCCTCGCCCTTGGCGGTGGTTTCGAGATCGCGCTCGCCTGTCATTACCGCGTCATGCCATCGGACAATCCCAAAGCCCAGCTCGGCCTGCCCGAAGCCATGATCGGCGTTCTGCCCGGCGGTGGCGGCACCCAGCGCCTGCCGCGCCTGGTTGGTCTGATGAATGCTGCGCCGATCTTGCTGCAAGGCAAGCAGATGGATGCCAATACGGCGCTCGCACAAGGCGTCATCCACGCCGTCGTGCCGATGGCCGAACTGGTCGCCAAGGCCAAGGAATTGGTCAAGGAAAACAAGCTCGATTCCAAACAGCCCTGGGACGCCGACAAATTCCGCTTCCCCGGTGGCGGCCCCTATCATCCAGCCGGTGCGCAAATGTTCGGCGCTGCCAGCCCGATGCTGCGCAAAACCACCTACGGCAATTACCCGGCTCAGCGCTACATCCTGTCCTGCGTCTATGAAGGCGCGCAGGTTTCGATGGATGAGGCGATCAAGATTGAGAGCCGCTATTTCACCAAGCTGATGCTGCGGCCTGAAAGCCGCAACATGATCCGCTCGATCTTCCTGTCGAAGCAGGCGCTCGACAAGGGTGGCCGCCGTCCGGCCAGCCAGAAAAAGGGCGAGATCAAGAAGGTCGGCGTCATCGGTGCCGGCTTCATGGGCGCCGGCATTGCCACGGTTTCGGTTCAGGCAGGGATCGAAATTGTCCTGATCGACGCCACGCAAGAGGGCGCCGAAAAGGGCAAGCAGCATGCGATGGATCATTTTGCCGGCGGCGTGAAGCGCGGCAAGATCACCCAGGACAAGGCCGACAAGCTGGCCGCGATGATCACGCCGACCACTGATTACGCCCTGATGAAGGATGTCGATTTGGTCGTTGAGGCCGTGTTCGAAAACTCCGAACTCAAGCACAAGATCACCAAAATGGCCGAAGCCGTGATCCCGGAAGGCGCCGTGTTCGGCTCCAACACCTCCTCGATTCCGATCTCCTCGCTGGCCAAAGCCTCGTCCCGTCCGGACCAGTATATCGGCATCCATTTCTTCTCGCCGGTCGAGAAGATGAATCTGGTTGAGATCATCATGGGCGACAAGACGGGCGATTATGCCCTGTCGCGTGCGATCGATTTCGTCACCAAGATCCGCAAAACCCCGATCGTGGTCGCCGACACGCGTGGCTTCTACGCCAATCGCTGCGTGATGCGCTTCATCGGCGAGGGCATGAATATGCTCGCCGAAGGCATCAAGCCGGCCCTGATCGAGAATGCGACCAAAATGGCCGGCATGCCGGTTGGTCCGCTCTCGCTGCAGGATGAGGTCGCCCTCGATCTTGGCGTGAAGCTGATCAAACAGACCAAGCTCGACCTCGGCGACGCCTACAAACCATCTCCGACCGAGCCGATCCTGTTCAAGATGGTCGAAGAGTATGATCGTATGGGCCGCAAGAATTCCAAGGGCTTCTATGATTACCCTGCCGAGAAAGGCCAGCCCAAGCGCCTTTGGCCCGAGCTGGAGCAATTTGCTCCGAACGGCAAATACGCCGAAGTCCAGCCAACACCGGCCGAGATCAAGGATCGCATCCTCTACACCCAGGCGCTCGAAGCCGCGCGCTGCATGGAAGAGGGCATTGTCCAAGATCCACGCGAAGCCGATGTCGGCTCCATCCTCGGCTGGGGTTTCGCACCCTATACCGGTGGCGCTCTGAGCTTCATCGACACGGTTGGGGCGAAGGTCTTCGTGAAGCGTGCCGATGAGCTGGCAAAGGCCTATGGCGAGCAATTCGCTGTGCCGGCGCTGCTGCGTGAAATGGCCAAGAAAGGCGAAACTTTCTACGGCCGCTTCGGCAAGGACGCCGTCGCCGCCTGATTGGCGATGATGCATTGAATGAAAAGGCCGGTCCGGTTATCCGGGCCGGCCTTTTTGTGCGCACTGCCTGGTTTCTCCAACCGGCCCGTAAACCTTTCATTCATCAAATATGACATGCGCGCCCGGGCGATCCGGCGACTATGAGCCGTCTCGCACAAGCGAGTCGTCGACTGGGAATACCCATGATCCGCTTCGGTCAAATCTCCTGGCAGTCTTCGGCACGGCTAATTGCTTTGGCCTCGTGGGCCTTGGCATTGGCCTTGACCGGCGGGATGGGCTGGCAGGCGTGGACGGCGATCCAGCAATCGGCGGGCCTGTCGGGCTATGGCTCGACCCAAGTTGATACGGCGTTGATCCTACAGCCTGCGCCCAGCGCTGCCGAGATCATTGCGACCAAGAATCGGGTGGCGCGCTAGCCGCATGATGGCCTAAGGCTTTCCCTCCACTCCTTGGAGGAAATTTGATGTCAGCCGCCACACTCAACGATGATGATTATATAATCGGTGCCAACCAGGCCGAGATCGAGCGTCTCGGCTTGCAGCATGCGATCTGGCGCGAGGCGGCGCTGCAGGCTTGGCAGAGCGGCGGCATCCGCCCCGGCATGACGGTGATGGATGTTGGTGCCGGGCCCGGCTATGCCAGTTTCGATCTGGCGCGCATGGTTGGCCCGAGCGGTCGCGTGATTGCCGTCGATCAGTCGGCCCTTTTTCTTGACGCCCTGCGCGAAGGGGCTGCGGCGCGCCGACTGGGCAATATCGAAACGGTTGAATGCGATCTGGCCGATTATGATTGGCCGCAGGCGAGCTGTGACGCGATCTGGTCACGCTGGTGCCTCTGCTTCGTGCCCGACCCGGATGCGGTGCTGGCCGGGATTGATCGCGCCCTCAAACCGGGTGGACGCTACATCACCCAGGAATACGGCGATTATCGCAGCTTCCGGCTCGAGCCACGCGCGCCGGTGTTTGACCGCTTTCTCGCAGCAGTCGAGGCGAGTTGGCGCCATTTTGGCGGCGACCCGAATGTCGCGCAGCGCTTCCCCAAAGCCTTCGCGGCGCTGGGCTGGCAGACGCTGAGCCTGAAGCCGATTGTCCATGCCGGCAACCCTGGCGACTGGATCTGGCAATGGCCACTGACCTGGCTGGAACAGGCGCCGGCGCGTCTGGTTGATCTGGGCTTTCTCGGCGCGGAAGACGCCGTCAGTTTCGCCGCCTTCGTCGCCGAACGCCAAGCCGACCCGGCCAGCCTGATGATCACTCCGATGGTGCTGGAAACAATCGCGCGCAAGGCGGATTGACGGCAGGCCAGCGCTTGCGCCGGCCGTTGCAAGCGTTCAAATTCCTGAAACTGCTTGGGAGTCTCATCATGACCTATACGCTGATCGGCACCGCCGTCTCGCTCTATACAGGCAAGGCGCGCGGCTATCTGCGCTGGAAGAATGTGCCCTTCCGCGAGCAGCTCTCGACGGTCGATATCTACAAGTCGATCATCCTGCCACGCATCGGCTGGCCGGTCGTGCCGGTGCTGTTGCATGAAGACGGTAGCGAGCATGGCGTCGCCGTTCAGGACACGACCGAGATCATCGATTATGTCGAAGCCCGCGAGCCGGGCCCCTCGGTTTATCCCGCCGGGCCGGTACAGAAGCTGGCAGCTTTGATCTTGGAATTGTTTGGCGATGAATGGCTGGTGATCCCGGCTATGCATTATCGCTGGGCCTATAATCGCGACTTCGCTCAAGCCGAATTCGGCGCCACCTCCTATCCCGATTTGCCGCCGGCCGAACAACGCGCAGCCGTACAGAAATCGGTCGACTTCTTTTCCGGTGCCCTGCCGGTGTTGGGCATCAATCCGGATAGCGTTGCCGCGGTCGAGGCCGCCTTTGAGGCTTTCCTTGCCGCGTTTGAGGCGCATCTTGGGACGCAGGACTTCCTGCTGGGAACACGGCCGTCGATTGGCGATTACGGTTTTCTCGGCCCGCTCTATGCGCATTTGCTGCGCGACCCGGCCTCCGGCGCGATCATGGAAAGACTGGCGCCGCGCGTCGCCGATTGGGCCCGGCGCACCCACGCACCGCAGCACGCATTGACTGGCGAATTCGTCGCAAACGATGAACTCTCGCCAACATTGCTTCCGATATTGGAAATGTTCGCGGCGCAGCAATTGCCAGTTCTGCTCGACACCGCAAAGGCGCTCGCGGACTGGTCCGACGCCAACCCGGAAGTCACTGAATTGCCACGCATGTTGGGCTTCAATAAAGCGATGATCGGGCATGGTGACAATGTCGTTGAAACTGACCGCGCCATCTTCCCCTATCCGCTCTGGATGCTGCAACGCGTCACCGATCATCTCGCCTCTCTGGAGGGTGATGCGCGCGCGCGGGCCGACAAAATGCTGCGCAGCATTGGTGCAGCAAAATTGATTGATTTCACCCTGCCGATACGACTGGCGCGGAAGAATTTCAAACTGGTTCGCGGCTGATCCTCTCTTGATCGATTTGGGGCAATGCGGCATGAATTGGCCTCGCTTTATCGTTTGAGGAATAAATGGACCGGATCGACGCCTTGCGGCTTTTCTCCTCTGTTGCCGAGCTGGGCAGCTTCACCCAAGCCTCCGAGCGCGAGGGGATCACGCCTGGCGCCGCCTCGAAGCAGATCACGGCGTTGGAGACACGGCTGCAGGCGCGCCTGTTTGAGCGCACGACGCGCTCGGTCCGGCTGACTGAGGCAGGCGCTGCCCTGCTCGACCGGGTGCGGCCCTGGCTGTCCGAATATGATGCGCTGGAAGAAGGCGTCGCCGATGCCCGTTCCGCTCCGGCCGGCCTGTTGCGCGTGACGGCGTCGGTCGATTTCGGGGCGCGGCAATTAATGCGCCCGATTGCCGCTTTCATGACGCTTTGGCCCGGCGTTGAGGTGCGGCTTTCGCTGGCGGATCGCATGGTCGATCTGGTCGAGGACGGTTTTGATGTTGGCGTGCGGATTGGCAATCTCGATGACAGCGCTCTGATTGCGCGGCGCCTCGCCCCGGCCTGCATGGCCCTGGTCGCGTCACCGGCCTATCTCGCCGCCAGGGGTGCGCCGCTTCACCCGTCCGAGCTCGCGGCCCATGATGTCATCATCGATCGTAACAAGCCGGCGCCGCAGCAACTCAAATTCACGCGTGGCGACGAGATATTCGACGTTCGTGTCACCGGTCGGCTAACCCTGAACGGTGCCAGTGCCGCCATCGAAGCCGCTGCCGCCGGCGTCGGCATCGCCTGCTCGCCGCGCTATGCCGCCGAAGCCGCGCTGGCCGCTGGGCGCGTTGTGCCGCTGATGCCGGACTGGCAACCCGACCACCGCAATCTCTGGGCCGTCTTCCCGTCCAGCCGCTATCTCACCCATCGGGTGCGCCTGTTTGTGGATCACCTCGCCGAGCATTTCACTGACAGTGTTTAGGGCTGTGGATAAGCAGTGGGCAATTCTGCGGAAAACTCTCTGAGCTTTGGGGCAACGCTTTTCCTCTCCGCGAGGCGAGGGTGTCCCGCAGGGGCGGGTGAGGCGGCCAGCGCTACGACTCAGGGCTGACGCGGCTCTCTCTTCAATCGCTCGCCGGCGGCGTTTCCCCCTCATCCGCCCTTTGGGCGCCTTCTCTCTTGGAGAAGGAGGCGGACGGGGCGCGCGTCGCGCCAAATACCACCCCCGGCATTCGGCATTCGGCCCCGCGCTGCTTCGTGATATAACTGCCTTCAAAGCAGCCGCGCATCCCGGGGGAAACCGATGAAACATGTGATCGTAATCGCGCTGGTTTGCGCGGGTCTGACGGCTTGCGCGACAACGGGCACGGGGGCCGGTATTGGCGGCGGTGTGGCGAGCAGCGCGTTCGATTATGCGCCGGCGCGGGCCAGCCGGGCGGCTGACACACGCTTCGGCTACCGGCTCGCCGGCGATGAGTGGCAGGGCCGGATGGTGTTTGAATCGGTTAGCGGCGAAGCGCGGGTTGATTTCACCCTCGATGCGGCAGAGAGCGAGACGGACCGGGCCGAATTGCTGATTTCCATGCCTTATCTCGATGGCGGCGTGCGGCGCTATGACGGCGTCACCGATCATGGCCGGGCGGTGTTTGTGCAGCTGCAGGCCGGGCCATGTCACAATTCCGATGGCGACATCGATCCCTATTTCGTGACGGTGCGAGTCGGCGATGCACAGATGAACGGCTGCGCGATGGAAACCGCGCCGATTGATCGCTGGGCCAATTATCTCGCCGACTATCTGCCGGCGATTGACGTCTGCTTGGCCGAAATGGCCGGCGAGGCCGATCATGTCTCCCTCGCCTATACCCTGACCGGCGGTGCCACCGCGATCCGCTTGGTCGACCATGACGGCAGCAGCTGGGAATGCGCGACGCGTGATGACGGCAGCCACGTCAATTCGCTGCGGGCGATCAATGCCGCCGACGCCATCTTGGGCGAGGGCGATCCGATTTTCGTGCGCGCCTTCATGCCTGATGCGTCCGACAGCTGCTATGTCTTCGAATCCGTGCGCGAGGGGAATGGGGATCTGATCGGCGCTCTGGGCTATGATGTTTGTGATGCAGGTCGCGATTCCGATATTGGCTGAGATTTAACCCGGCCTTAACGCGACGCGGCCGAGGGCATGAACCATGCGCGCCCTGACCCTTTTATGCTTCATCCTGATGGCGGCCTCCCCCGCCCACGCCGAGCTGCGCGATGTGCGCGCCCGCCTGTCCGGACAGGAAGGGTTGATCTGGCTCGCCTTTGACGGCCAGCCGACCATGCTGAGGCACGAGGCCACCGATGAGGGGCTCGATCTGGTGATCGACGGCGTCAGCGTCGCTTCCCACACGATCACGCCGCGCGACCGCGAGCTTGTGACCGCGCTGCAAGTCGAGCCGACGCCCACCGGCGCCCGCATCCGGCTGCAAGGCCATGGATCGTGGGCTGCGACCGAGGCCGAGCTGCGACAGGGCGGCGTCTTGGTCCGGGTGCATCTGGACGGCAGCGCATCCTCGGCAACGCGGACCGCTTCGAACTATCCCGCGCCAGATCCGGCCTGGACACCGACCCCCACTCCGGCGCCTGTTCCGGCATCCGCCGCCAGTGCGGCACCCGCGAGCGCACCCGTTCAACAGGCGGCCGCAACGCCAATGCCGGCGCCAGCTGTCCACGCCGCCGCCGAGCCAGAAACCCATGCCCCAGCGGCATCGTCTCCCGACAGCCCGGCGCGCGCGAGCAATGTGTCGGCCCGGGCCGCGACCATGGCCGCCGCTTCGCTGCCGGTTGATGTCTCCGCCTGTGCCACCGCTGCGGCGGCCGTTCAGGCCAATCCCTGGGACGATGCCGGGCTGATGCGCCATGCCGGCTGTCTCGCGCGGGCGGGCGATGCAGGTCAGGCAAGCCGGATTTACGAACAGATGCTGGCCTTCGAGCCCAATGATGTCACTGCCCTGATGGCATTGGCCGATCTGCGCCTGCAACAGGGTGATCGCGCTGCAGCGCGGACGCTCTATCTGCGCGCCGCCGAACACGCGACCAGCGACTCCGCAGCCTTGCGTGCGCGCAGCCAGGCCGAGGCGCTACGGCCGCAATGATGCGTCAAATGCCAAAGGGCCTGTAAATATGACCGAGATCGAACACGCCGGACGCGTTCTGGTGATCGCCGGATCCGATAGTGGTGGCGGGGCCGGCATTCAGGCGGACATCAAGGCCATCGCCGCGATGGGCGGTTATGCGACAACCGCCATCACCGCGATCACCGCGCAGAATACGCTCGGCGTCAACGCGGTGCATCCCGTTCCCGTCGAGATCGTGATCGCCCAGATCGAGGCCGTGCTCGACGATATCGGCACCGACGCGATCAAGACCGGTATGCTGGTTGATGAGGCCATCGTGCTCGCCGTTGCCGATCTGATCGAACGCCGTGCGCCCGGCCGGCCTTTTGTGCTCGATCCGGTGATGGTCGCAACGTCCGGCGATACCCTGCTCGATGCCGGCGCCGAAGCGGCGATCCGCGACCGGTTATTGCCACTCGCCACGCTCGTCACCCCGAATATCCCGGAAGCCGAACGGCTGGCCGGCGGCAAGATTGATGATATTGACGCGCAAATCGGAGCTGCCGAAGCGCTGATCGAAATGGGGGCCCGCGCCGCACTGGTCAAAGGCGGGCACTTGCCGGGCAATATTGCGCGCGATGTGCTGGTGTCCTCGCGCGGGATGGAGATTATCGAACGTCCACGCCTCGACACCCGCCACACGCACGGAACCGGTTGCACCCTGGCCTCAGCCATCGCGGCGCTGTTGGCGCGCGGCTATTCCCTGTCGGATTCCGTCAAACATGCCGGCGATTATCTCTATGAAGCCATCTCCCGTGCACCCGGCTTCGGGGCAGGTCATGGGCCGGTCGATCATATGTGGATGATCCGGGAATAGGCTGCGGCGTCAAACCGGCGGCGGGGCGGGTTTCTTGCGCGCCAGCCAGACACCACCGAGGATAATCGTCAGGGCCAGCAGCGCGTTCCAGCCAATGGTTTCACCGATCAGCAGCCCGGTCACAACGGCGGCGATTGGGGTCAGATAATTCACCGTTGCCAGAAAACTCGGCCCGGCAGTGCGCGCGATCTGCATCAACAGCACGGTCGCGAAGGCGGTCGGACCGATTGCCAGCCACAATACGCTCATCCAGGCCGAGGCCGGTGCGGGCTCCATCTGCGCCATATCCCAGACGCCGAAGGGCAGGGCCAGCAAAGCGGCCATGATCAGCATGCCAGCGCCAGACAGTGAGGGCGGCGTGTCGGGCAGAAGGCGGGCCAGCACTGCATTGATGCCATAGCAGACCGCCGCGCCGAGCACGCCGAGCTGCGCAAACAGTCCGGTCCCGCCCAGGCCGCGCAGGGCGACCGGCCCCAGTAAAACCACTACACCGGCAAAGCCCAACAGAAAGCCAGCCAGCCGCCGCGCATTCATCTGCTCACCCGGCACGAAGATATGCGCCAGCGCGATTGTGGTCAGCGGCATGGTGGCGATCAAAATGCCGGTCAGCGCGCTATCAATCGTCTGCTGGCCCCAGCTGATCAGAAAGAAGGGCAGGGCATTGCCGAACAGGCCGAGCGCGCCAAACCACAGCCAGCGCTTGTCATTGAGCGGTGGCAGACGGTGACCGCGCGCATAGGTCCAGCCGGTCAATAAAATGGCGGCGACGCCGATGCGCACGAAGATCAGGGCTGCAGGTGAGAAACTGATCACCGCATGTTTGATGAAAGCGTAGGCCGAGCCCCAGAGCAGCGTCAGCACGAGCAACATGGCCCAATCGCGCAGGGTCGGATGGTGCAGGGGCCGGTTCAAATCAGAGCTCGGCCTTCAGCGCCGCGACAAGCCGGGCCAGGTCGATCTGGTCATTATAGAGATGCGGCGTCACGCGCAGGCGGTCGCCGCGTTGCGAGACGTAAACCTGACGCGCGGCCAGACGCTTGACCAGATCGGCCGGCGCGCCGTCGGGCAGGGACAAACACAGATAATGCGGCGCACGCTGCGGCGTTGCATCGCGCAGCCCCAGCGGTGCCACGGCTTCGGCGATCTCGGCTGTGCGGGCGCCCAGGGTTTGCGATATCGCTACCGGATCCCAATCGAGCAGATGCTGCAAACAGACATTCGCCGCCGGCACCAGCTGGAAGGCCGAGCGCTCACCCATGTCGAAGCGGCGCGCACCGGGCGCGTATTCATCGGCATAATCGACCAGGCGGGCGAAGTCCTCGGCCCGGTCGCGCACGATCCAGTTCTCTTCCAGCGGCTCGCCCTGCTGGTGTTGCGGCGCGACATAGAGCGCGCCAATTGAATAGGGGCCGAGCATCCATTTATAGCAGGCCGCGACGGCAAAATCGGGCTGGATCGCCGCCATGTCGAATGGCAGCACGCCGAGCGACTGGGTCAGGTCGAGCACCAGTGCCGCGCCCTGGCGCCGCGCCGCATCGCTGATTGCCGCGAGATCAAGCAGACCGCCATCGGCCCAATGCACGTGCGGGCAGGCGACGATTGACGTCGCGGTACCAATCGCGGCGAGCACTGCCTCGGTCCAGCTCTCATTTTCGTTGCGTGTGACGGTGCGGATGCGGGCGCCATACTGTTCAGCCAAGCCGCGCCACACATAAACGTTAGACGGAAACTGCGCGTCGAGGACAAGGATTTCCGAGCGCGAATCCGGCGCCAGATTTCGCGCCGCCGTCGCCAGCCCGTACGACGCTGCCGGCACGATGGCGATGTCATTGCGGCTGGCGGCGAACAGACTCGCGGCCTTGGTGCGGAAAGCTTCCGGCGCGGCGAAAAAATCGGCCTGGATGTCGAGGGTCCAGGGCTGTGCTTTGCGCGCATAGCTGATCGCCCCGGCACCGGAGGCCGCAAGCGGCATCGGGCCCATATAGGCGGCGTTGAAATAGGCGACCTCGCGCGGCAGGTCGAACAGGGCGCGCTGTGACGGGATCATGCAAAGCCTCTTGCCCCGCTGCGCGCGGGGCGTCAACGTGTCCGCGACTCCCCCGCCGCCCCCTGATCCGGAGATACATGTGGCCGATTCCATGACTGCCGCCGCCGATACCCAGAATCCCAAGCCAATGATCCGGCCTGCCGATCCGCGTTTTTCCTGTGGACCGGTAAAAAAACATCCGGGCTGGACCTGGGAGGGGCTCGCCGCAGCGCCCTTGTCGCGCTCCCATCGCACCGGTCAGGCGGTGGCGCGGATCAGGGAATCGATCGACCGCACCCATGCCCTGCTCGAACTGCCCGAGGGTTATAAAGTCGGCATCCTGCCCGGCTCCGATACCGGCGCGATGGAAGCGGCGATGTGGTCCTTGCTCGGTCAACGCGGCGTCGATGTGTTTGGCTGGGACGTGTTCGGCAAGCGCTGGATCCTTGACGCCCGCGACGAGCTGCCACTGGACGATCTGCGGATTTTCGAAACCCCGGCCGGGCAATTGCCCGATCTGGCCCAACATGATGGCAAGCGCGATACGGTGTTCACGCTCAACGGTACTGCGGCCGGTGTCTGGGTGCCCGATCTCGACTGGATCGATGCGGACCGTGAGGGCCTGACCCTGTGCGATGCTACCTCGGCGGCCTTCGCGGTCGATATCGACTGGTCCAAAATCGATGTTCTCAGCTTTTCCTGGCAGAAATGCCTCGGCGGCGAAGCCCAGCACGGAATGCTGGTGATGAGCCCGCGCGCCATCGAACGACTCAACAGCTACCACCCGTCTTGGCCGATCCCCGGCCTGTTGCAGCTGCATGCCGGCGGCAAGGCGAATATGGCCGTCTATGACGGCTCGACGCTGAACACGCCCTCGCTGATGTGCGTCGAGGATTATGTCTCGTCGCTGAAATGGGCCGCGCGCATTGGCGGTTTGCCGGAGCTGGTGCGGCGGCGCGAAGCCAATTTCGCGGCGCTCGATGCCTGGGTGCAACAATCCGACTGGCTTGGCTATCTGTGCGAAGATGCGGCCGTGCGTTCGCCAGTCTCAGTGACGCTGAAATTCACAGATCCACGTGTCGCGGCGATGGATTCCGAATCGCAATGGGCGCTCACCAAGCGCATTTGCTCGCTGCTTGAGCGCGAAAATGCGGCGCTTGATGTCTCGATGCATCGCCAGTCCGTACCCGGTATTCGCATCTGGTGCGGGCCGACAATCGAGCGTGATGATTTGGCCGCACTCGGGCCCTGGCTCGACTGGGCCTGGCGCGAGGCGCTGGACGCGGCGTAACGGTCGCGCTATCCGTTGCGCAATCAGGGATTTGGCATCAGGCCACAGTTCAAAGGGGTGATCATGACACGTTTGATGATGGCGGCGGCAACCGTCGCACTGCTGGCCGGAACGGCCCAGGCAGAAGATCGCGGGATGGAATTCCGCTTGGGCGTGACGGCTCATGATCTGGCCGACCATATCGAAGACGGTCCGAATGTGACGGCGGAAATCCTGTTCGCTTCACCGGATTTCCTGTCCGGTATCTGGTCGCCGCGGCCTTATGTTTATGGCTCGTTCAACACCAATGGCCTGACGAATTTCGGTGCTGCTGGCCTCGCTTGGAATATTCCGGTGGGCGAGCGCTGGCACTTCGAGATCAAGGAAGGTCTGTCCTATAATGACGGCGTCGTCGATATCGACGAGAACTCGCTCCCGAGCGATCCCGAACGGATCCGCCTCGCAACAACGCGCTCACTGATGGGCAGCCATTATCTGTTCCACACGACCTTCGGTGTCGATTACGACATCAATGATCGCTGGGCGATCGGGGCTTATTACGAGCACGTCTCGCACGGCCAGATCCTGGCCAAGGGCCGCAATCAGGCGCTCGACAATGCCGGTGTTCGTCTGAGCTATCGCTTCGGGCACTAGGGCGTGCCTGCTTCGCCGGTGATGCGCGTACTGATCGCCGTTGCCGGCGTGCTGGTGATTTCGCTGGCGGGCGCCTGGCTCTGGCTCGACTCGCTGTTCGAAGAGCCGGGCACGCCGAGCGTGCCCTCGGTTGCCGGTGCGCTAGGGGCTCACTCCGTGCTGGCCATTTTCGCGCATCCCGATGACGAACAATCCGTCGCCGGCCTGCTGATCCGTGCCCATGAGCGCGATGGTGCCGTGACGCGGATGATCACCGCGACGCGCGGCGAGGCGGGAACGCCCTTGCCGCAAGTCAGCCGCCCGGAAGAACTCGGCATTATCCGGCACGCCGAAGTGCTCAAGAATGGTTGGGCCCTCGGGCTCGAGGAGCAGGAAGTCTGGGACTATCCCGATGGCGGTCTGTCGGATGCGGATTTCGAAACCTATGTCGGGCGCCTGATGGAGCGGATGCAGGCTTGGCAGCCCGATCTGGTCGTCACCTTCTGGCCGGAAAGCGGTCTGTCCTGGCATCCCGATCATCGCACTGCGGGCCGCGCCGCGACCGAGGCCGTCCGGCGCCTGCGCGAACTGGATCCGGAGCACGCGCCGCGCGCCATCGCCTACATCCTCGCGCCGAGCCGCATGATGCGCCAGTTTGGCGGCGAGACCGGTCAGTTGATCGTCGACAACCAGCCCGCCCCGAACATGCAAATGCCGGGCGAGGCTTGGGCCAAGGTGCGCGGCTGGCAAATCCACGCCTCACAGCGCGATTACCTGCAGCACGCCTATGGTTTCCCGACGCGGGTCATCTACAGCCTGTACGACAAGGAACATTACTACGTCGTCGAGTTCTGAGGCGGGGGGCTATTCACCGCGCGCGGCTGCCGCCTCTTCGGCGCGTGGATCATCGTTCTGACGCACATAGATGCCGACAAACCAGTTCGACCAATTGCCCTCGGCATCGGCCTGCTGGAAGTGTTGCCGAACCGAGCCATCCGCCTGCAGTGTCCAAGTGCCACGGAAAGGCGCGCGAACACCATTGCCGGGATAGGCAATCTCGCCGGTCAGCACCATCGCACCGTCATCATTGAGCCCGCCGTTATAATCGATAAACGCACCTGCGCTGACCCAGACCTGGCGCCAGGCGCCCAGTAGCGGGTCGTAAAAATTCATGCTCTCGCCGGTGCTGCCACCGGCACCGGTCCAGCGTTCGGTGATCAGGCAGCCGCCCTGGGTTTTGGTGATCGAGTTCTGACCTTGATAGGGGCCGTCATCGGGTGCGTAGACATTCCACTCCCCGACCCAGAAATCGAAATCGCCTTGCACCGCTTCGACGCAGCCGGGCGGCGGGGCTTGTTGCGCACTGGCGATAGACGGCATGGCGAGGGCCACCAAGGTTGAGGCGAGGACTGCCTTTGTCGAAACCATCTCATTCTCCACCTGACCACAAGGGAGGAAATCCTGAGGCTGATGTTGTCGGGCCCGCCGGATAAATGCAAATTGATCTGGTCCGGGTCACGGCTTCGTGACAAGAACCCGCGACAGAGCAGGAGTCAGACATGGCGAACGTGACCGTAGTGGGTGCCCAGTGGGGCGATGAAGGCAAGGGCAAGCTGGTCGACTGGCTCAGCCACCGCGCCGATGTCGTGGCGCGCTTCCAGGGCGGGCATAATGCCGGCCACACGCTGGTCGTCGGCGAGAAAGTCTACAAGCTTTCCCTGCTCCCCTCCGGTGTCGTGCGCGGCAAGCTGTCAGTGATCGGCAATGGGGTCGTCGTTGATCCCTGGGCCTTTATCGCTGAAGCCGAGCGGATCCGCGCCCAGGGCGTCGATATCAATCCCGACGTCGTCAAGATTTCCGAAACCGCCGCCCTGATCCTGCCGATCCACCGCGAACTCGATGCGCTGCGTGAAAACCGCGATGACGGCGAAGCCATCGGCACGACCCGCCGCGGCATCGGTCCGGCCTATGAAGACAAGGTTGGCCGCCGCGCCATCCGCGTCATCGATCTGATGGACGAGACGGCTCTGAAAGCGCGCGTCGCCGATATCCTGCATCACCACAACGCTCTGCGCCGTGGCCTCGGCCATCCCGAATACCCGGCCGAACAATTGCTCGCCGAGATCCTGGAAATCGCACCGCAAATCATCCCCTATGCCGCGCCAGTCTGGCGTGTGCTGGCCGATGCGATCCGGGCCGACAAGAAAATTCTGTTCGAAGGCGCGCAGGGCGCTCTGCTCGATGTCGATCACGGCACCTATCCCTTCGTCACCTCGTCCAACACCGTCTGCGGCCAAGCTGCGGCGGGCACCGGCGTCGGACCGAAGGATGTCGGCTATGTGCTCGGCATCGCCAAAGCCTATATGACGCGCGTTGGCGCTGGGCCCTTCCCGACCGAATTGCATGATGATGACGGCCAGCAGCTCGGCGAGCGCGGCCATGAATTCGGCACCGTCACAGGCCGCAAGCGCCGCTGTGGCTGGTTCGACGCTGTCATCACGCGCCAGACCCTGCAGGTCGGCGGCGTCACCGGTGTCGCCCTGACCAAGCTCGACGTGCTCGACGGTTTCAAGACGCTGAAAGTCTGCGTCGCCTACGAGCTCGACGGCCAGCGCCTCGATTATCTGCCCGCTGGCAAGGAAGCCCAGGCCCGGGTCACCCCGGTCTATGAAGAGCTTGAAGGTTGGCAGGGTTCGACCGCCGGCGCGCGCTCCTGGGCCGATCTCCCGGCTGAAGCGGTCAAATATGTCCGCCGCGTCGAAGAGCTGATCGAATGCCCGATCGCCCTGGTCTCGACCAGTCCGGAACGCGAAGACGTGATCCTGATGCAGGACCCGTTCCGGGCCTGACGCCGGTTGGAGCGGTTTTGATCCTCAATCTCCTGATTGTCGTCGTCGCGCTCGCCATTGGCGGGCTCTTGCTTTGGCCACGCCTGGCGAACAAACCGCTTTGGCGCGCCACGATTACGCCGCTGGCCTCGATCATCGGCAGCGGCTTTCTCGTGCTCGGACCCATCCTGGAAACTTCCTACGGCTATCTCGCTCCGGTGATGATGGCGGCGCTGTGTCTGGGGGCGTGGCTGTTCGGGTCAGCGATCCGCGCCAATATCCGCGATATCAATACTGAAGGTCATGACCGCGGCGTCCTGGCAGGCCAAATTGAGACCGCCTCATCCTGGGTGCTTGCTTTCGCTTATGTCATCTCGGTCGCCTATTATCTCAACCTGCTCGGTGCCTTCAGCGTCAGCCTGACGCCGTTCGACGACCAGCTGCACGCCCGTCTCGTCGCCAGTGCGGTGATGCTGATCATCCTCGCGGTCGGGTGGACCAAGGGCTTCAAGGCGCTGGAACGGCTTGAACAGGTTTCGGTCGGGATCAAGCTGGCGATCATTGCCGGATTGCTGGTCGGGCTGGCGGTGTTCAATGCCCGTCATATCGGCTCGGGTGAAATGCACGTCGTGGCGCCGCAAATAACGGGCTGGCCCGCCATCACCCTGGCATTTGGCCTGATCGTCACGATCCAGGGTTTCGAGACCTCGCGCTATTTGCGCGCCGAATACGATGCCGCGACTCGCATCCGCTCGATGCGACTGGCACAGATCATCTCAACGGCGATCTATGTCGTCTATATCGCGCTGATTGCTTATGTTTTCACGCCGAGCGAGTTGCCATTCAGCGAGACGGCGGTCGTCGATATGATGCGGATCGTGGCGCCGATTTTACCGATTCTGCTGGTTGGTGCCGCCCTGAGTGCCCAGTTCAGCGCCGCCGTCGCCGATACGGGTGGCTCGGGCGGGTTGATGGTCGAACTCAGCGGCGGACGCATCCCCCTGCGGCTGGCCTATGCGATCCTGGTCGGCGCCGGCTTCGTGCTGACCTGGACGTCCAATATTTTCGAGATCATCGCCTACGCCTCGCGCGCCTTTGCGCTGTATTACGCCCTGCAGGCCGCACTCGCAGCGCTGGCCGCCTGGCGCACTGGCGCCCAGCCCATCAAGGCCGCCGGTTTTGCCAGCCTGGGCCTGTTGGGTTTGGCAATGACCGTGTTCGGGACGCCGGTTGAGGGCTAGTCTCTATTCTGCGGCGTGCAATGCTGGCGGTTTTATGGTTGTTTGTGGGCCGGAGAAGCTGTCCTGGTTGCGCGGCACGTCAACTCGTTCGAGCCCGGATTTGCGATGAAGCGGTCGGTTTCAATCTTTCTGATGATCGTCGTGATGCTCGGCTTGGGCGGATTCGACACGGCACGTGCCGATGATCTCGTCCGGATCGAGTTGAGGTTTCCCGATACGTTGGCGGGTGGCGCGCCCGCTGAATTTCAGGTGCGGATAACCGTGCCGGGCGATCGCCTCGCCGCGCTCGAACTGCGCGATATGAGCCGCCGCACGCCGGACTGCCCGGGCGTAGATTATGACGTTCTGAGCGTCGTGAATGCTGATATCACCGCGCATGACCTTCGCCGTGACGGGCGGGTCGATCTCGTGCCGCGCGGGCCCGGTCCTGTCGAAATCACCTATCGGGTCTCGGCTGTGCTGCGTGCGGATGATGTCTCGATCAATAATGTCCTTGCCTGCAGTGTCGTGATCGTGGGTGCGGACAATATCTTCATCGACCGGCGGGCGATGTTTCCTGCCCTGCGTCCGGTGGACGAGACTGGCGAGCCGTTTCGCTTCGGCGAAGCCGAGGTGCGGCTGATCGGTTGGGCTGGCACCGGCCCGGTTGTCTTTCCCTCCGCCGAGCAGGTCGCGCCCAGCATCTGGCATCTCGACCACCTGGACGATTTGCGCTTCTCCTATCTCGCGGCCGGGCGGTGGACCGCAAGCCCGCACCGGTCCCGTGGCAATAGCGTCGCCGTGTATGGTTGGCCGCTGGATGGCGATCATGCGGCAGCAGCCGCGGCTCTGGGTGACGTCTCGGACATGGCTGGACGCGTTCTGGACTATCTCGAAACCGCCTGGGGAGGTGAAGGGATCGGCGGCTATTCCGCGCTCCTGCTTCAGACCGGCGGCCGGCACGGCGAATTCGCGGCCTTTACTGCGACGGCGCAGGGCAACGCGCAAGCGATGTTTTACGGGCCAGGCGTGGCCCCGGCGGCTTTGAGGATCGGCGTCGCGCACGAGATTGCGCATATCTGGGCACCCGGACGCTTGGGCTCGCCCAACCCTGACGCCACATCGCACTGGATTGGCGAGGGCCTCGCCGACTTTGCCTCCTATCGTGTCCTGATCGAACTCGGTGCGCTTGAGCCGTCCGCGCTACTGGATCGGGCCAATGTCGCGCTACAGAATCGCCAGATCGCGCATACACCCGAGCTCGCCGATTATGATTACGGATTTCTCGCCTGGTTGCGGCTGGATACCGGCGCGGATGGGGCGTTGTTATCACCGGGCCTTGATGCGTTCGTGCGCGCACTCATCGATGGCCATGACGCGCCGATCACCGCCGAGCGCTTCTGGTCGACGGCGATGCGGCTGGGCCTCTGGCGGGGTGAGACAGACAAGGCCCAGCTGGAGCAGACCATGCCCTGCCAGCTGAGGACGGGCGGAGAAGATTACAATCTCGTTGAAGGTCGCTGGCCCCGCTATGCGCTGGGCTGGGAGCTCTCGGATGAGCAGCCGGGTATGATTGCAAGAATCGTCGAGGACGGGCCGGCTGCGCGCGCCGGGCTGCAGGCAAGTGACCGGATACTGAGGCTGAAATCGGGCGGGTTCGGCAATATCCATCGGCCAGTGACGGCCGAATTCATTTCAGGTGATGAGCGCCGGTCCGCATCATTTCTCCCTCGGGGAGAGATGGGCCCACAAGTCTATTTGCAATATGTGGAAGACGTTGAGGTCACCCGGCTTTGGGCCGACATCGCGCCCCCCGCACGATGCCGGCCGCCGGCGAACCAAGCGGTGCGCTGACCCCTATTCAGCGGCGACCATGCGTGGCTGGCGCATCCAGTTCAGCAGGCGAGGTTTCATCGCAAGCGCTGGCTTTTCGACCGTCACGCGCATCACCCAGCCAGCCGCAATCGCGCTGGTCAGCATGATCGCGAACAGGGCGTTGGCACCGATGCCGGGGATCAGGGCGAAGGCCATCATGCCCAGCGGCCAATGCAGGATATAGACGCCGTAGGAGACATCCTCGACTTCGCGCAAGGCCTTGCCGACGCGGCCGGGCACATCCAGAAAGCCGACCCAGAGATAAAGCCAGGCTAGCGCGATCTGCAGCATCACCGGACCCATCGCCGTGCCTTGGCTGGCGAAGGCCGCCAGCAGGGCCAGCGCGACATAGCCGGCTGAGAGCGGAAGCTTGTCGCGAGCGGCATAGAAGCCGGCGCCGATCATGAAGGCAGGACCAAAGCGGGCCATGGTGCCGATCGTATCATCGCCGGGACCGCTATAGCCGAAGATCTGGTAGAGGACGCCAAACACGGCGGCCAGACCGGCCCAGACCAGGATCAGGCTGCGATGGCGGTAAAGACCGACGGCGGCGAGCAGGCCGACACCGAGATAGGCTAGCAATTCATAGCGGATCGTCCACAGCGCGCCATTCATCGTCTCGCCAATCGGAGAGGCATTGAACACGCCCGGCAGGCCGGCCATCGGGTCGGCTTGAGAGAGCATCACCAGCGGAAATTGCAGCGTCTGTGCATGGCTCCAGTATTGACCAAGCGGCAGCTCGGTGAAGAGTGGGCCAACGACGAGCCACATCAACATGACGGCGGCGATCAGGCCGGGGAAGATCCGCAGTACGCGCGACAGGGAAAAGGACAGCATGTCGGGGCGATTGAGCAGGCTGGCGGTGATCATATAGCCGGACAGGATAAAGAAGCCGTCGAGCGCCAGCTGCACCGTCGCATCGACGAATTGCGGCCAGACACCCTGATAAGGCAGACCCATCGGGATCAGCACCGCGTGCGCATAGACGACGACAATCGCAAAACCGATCCGCATTGCGGTGAAAGTGTTCGACTTGTCTTCGAGCCGGCCATGGCCGGAATGGAATATCGCTCGCATGGTTTCGTCCTCATCTGCCGGTCTGACTTAAGGAAGGAGCAAGATCCGGGCCGCGTTGCGCAGGCCGTGAACCTTTCGTTATTGAATTGAATTTGTTGAAAAAACCGGCGCCCAACTTGGAACGGGCTTAAGCCCCGACGCCCAAACTTTCTCCCGTATTGGGAAAAGGAGGGGCCAATGTCCCGTTTTAGGTTGCGTTATTCACTGGCCTTGGCAGTGAGCCTCGGTCTTCACGCCGGGTTTGGCGCATCGGCTTTTGCCGATGATTGTTCGCGCTTCGCCGACGCGCGTGATCATTATCTCGGGGCGACCAGCGATGGCATGACAGTCGCGCTTGATCAGATGGCGCGCCAGCGCCAGATCCCGGTCGATGTCGCGGCCTTTTATTGGGGTGGCACGCTATTGCAAGCCGATGACCGCGCCAGCCTCGCCAGCTTGGCCCAGCTCACGCTCGCCACATATCAATGGCAGGGCAATTGGGAGCGGGCCGAACACACCATGACCCGCATCGCCGACGAGCATGGCAGTCGCGTCGCAGCCCTGTATGCCGGCCTGATGTTCTCCGACAATCGCGGCACCCGTGACCCCTACCGCGCCCGCGCCTATCTCGCCGAAGCCGCGCAAGGCGGCAATCGCGATGCGGCTGCCTTCCTTGCGATGCATGATGCCTGTTTCGGGCAGAGCGTGGCGCTGAACTGAGGCCGGCGGGGCGGGCTGAAGCAGCCGTTAGTCCGCCTCGGCCTCGCAGCGCTCGTAGGGCTGGAGCAAATCGCCATTCATCGCGGCGCCATGGACGCCCGGCGCGCGCGCCGAGCGGGTCGTGATGATCGGCTCACCATTATAGGTGAGGACGGAGCCGACAATCTCGGCATCGCCATTGGGGTTGGTGAGGACAATGGATCGCTCCAGGTAGGGGGGCGAACCATCCGCCGGGGTGTGCCAGCCATCGATCATATTGATGATGCGCATGCCGTAGTCGAATTCGGGGTCGGGCCCGGGCGCGGTCAGGGAGAGCGCATAGCTGAGCTGGACGCGCTCCACCTCGCCATACCCTCCGAGCACGAGTTCGCCGGCATCGCCATCAATGCCCGATGGGTTGTCGGGTGTGGCGCGAACATCGAGGTCGAACCAGGGCGCCTCGGCATCGCCGCAGGCGGAGCTGCCATCGGCCAAGCGCTCGACATAATGGCCATTGGGCAAAGCGGGCAGGCCCTGAGCCTCCACGGGCGTGCTGGCACCCTGGAGCAGAATGGCGGCGAGCAGTCCGGTTGTGATCAGCATGGTAATCCCCTGAATTGTCGGTCTTACTTTAGCGGTGAGGGCTGTCGCAGCAATCCCCAAAACGGGGGAGGTCGCGTGTCTTTAGCCTTGTCTGGGCCAAGGCGCGCTTGCCAGAATCGCGGCACGGTTGCACGCTCGAACCTGGCACTTCAACAGACCTTCGCCGGCACGGCTTGGTCCCACCATCCGCGGAAATGGACCAACCCATGTCGATGTGGAGCAATGTTGAGACGGAGGGCGGCATCGGTCCGCGCGCGCCCTGGGTCGCTGAAGCGGGCGAAACCGTGCTTCGCGAGGTGAAGGTCGATGTGAGCGGTGACGTGCAATCGCACGGACGTGTGCGCCTCACGGGGGCGGTGACTATCCTCATGGGGGTCGGGTTTGGTGCCTGGGCCTTCTGGCGGCTCTGGCTTTTCATGCAGATGGATGGCTGGATTGTCCTGCGCCATCTGGACCTGTACCCGGTCACGCTGCTGGCCGAGGGCCTCAAGTATCTTCTGATCGGGCTCCTTTGCTGGGCTGGTGCCATCTATTTCGCCTGGGCCGTCCGCAAGGTGTTGCAGGGGGAGCCGGTGGATCGACACATCTTCACCGATCGCCGGGTGTTGACCGTGGGGGTTGAGGGCGGTGTCTACGAAGAAATCCGGGTCAGCGATATCGGGGCGGCGCGTGTCATCGAAGCCGCTGGCCGCAACCGCTTCTGTCTCGTGCGGCGCGAGGGTGTCGAGGGCAAATATCCCTTCTGGATCGACCCGGTCGAGAATATCGAGCCAGTGCTCGACTTCCTGCGGCGCACCTATCGCATCCCCGTCGAGCGCGAAGATGCATCGAAAAAGCGTGGCCGCTGAACGCCGCGCCCGGCTTGCCAAAACCTCCGCATCAAGCCACTCTGCGGGCAATAGTTCCAAGGGGTGCCCCGTGCGAAAGCCGAGGCTGAGAGATCACCCTTAGGACCGGATCCGGGTCATGCCGGCGTCGGGATGGAGCCAAGTGATGGACGAAGCTGAATTCAACGCATTCTGCGGCACGCTGCCCGCCACCAGCACCGTCGTGCAGTGGGGCGAGGCGCATGTCTGGAAAGTCGGCGGCAAGGTGTTTGCCGTTGGCGGCTGGGCCAAGGATATCGAAGGCTTCGGCATCTCGTTCAAATGCTCACCGATGACGTTCGAGATTTACAAGGACGAGCCGGGCATGCGCCCGGCGCCCTATCTCGCCTCGCGCGGCATGACCTGGCTGCAATGGACCGGGCCTGAAACGCTCGATATCGACATGCTGCGCGACTATCTCGGCGAGAGCCACCGGCTGGTCGCTGCGGGCCTGACGAAGAAGGCAAGGGCCGAGCTTGGGTTGGAGCCATGACGCAGGATTTCGATGATCTCCTGCTCGAGGGCGAAGCGGTGATCTGGCGCGGGGTGCCGGATTTCTCGCTGGCGAAAGGCAAGCTGCCGCCGCGTTGGCGGGCCAGGCTCACAATGTCCGCCTGGGCGCTGGGATTTATTGCGGCAACGACCGCCGCGGTCATATACGGTCACACGCGCGGCATGGACGGGTTTCTCGGGCTTTTGAACGGGCTCGTCGCCTTGCTGCTGGGCGCAATCTCCGTGGGGCTGGTGATTGGCATATTCAATGCGCGCCCCGAATTCGATCCGAAAACAGACCCCACCTATCTGCTGACGAATTTTCGGCTCGTCTCCCTCGACGTAACTGGCAATCGCTACAGCCTGCTGACGCGCAATATCGCGGGCATCCGCCTGACGCCCGAGGCCGGGGCGTTTGACCTGCATGTCTGGACCCGGTCTGACGAGGGTCCCGCGCTCACACTTTTCTCGCTCGCCGACGGCCCCGCCGTCGAGCGCCTCATCCTGCAAACCCTTTCACAGCCAAAACCGGACGCCCCCCAATGAACAAGCCCATGAATTTCGCAAAAGATGGCCAAGCCTCATTCGAAACCCCCAAAGTCACCACCGGCGCTCTGCCCGGCTCGCGCCGTATCTGGACGTCGCCGGTTTCCGCGCCGGGCCTGAAGGTGCCGCATCGCGAGATTGATTTGCATCCGACGGCGAATGAGCCGCCGGTGCGGGTTTACGACACCTCGGGGCCTTACAGCGATCCCAACGCGACGATCGATGTCGAGCATGGCCTGCCGCGCATCCGGCTGGCCTCGATCAAAAAGCGTGGCGGCGTCGAGGAATATGATGGCCGTCCGGTCACCCCGCTCGATAATGGCGGCGCTTCGGGCAAGTATCTGGCGCGCGAATTTCCTGGCCTGCACAAGCCCATGCGTGGCCTCGGCGATGCCCCGATCACCCAATATGAATTCGCCCGTGCCGGCATCATCACGGACGAGATGATCTACGTCGCCGAGCGCGAAAATCTCGGCCGCAAGACGCCGATGGCCGGCTTCAAGGAGCGCATGGCCGATGGCGAAAGCTTCGGCGCTTCGATCCCGGAATTCGTGACGCCGGAATTCGTCCGCTCCGAGATTGCCCGTGGCCGCGCCATTATCCCGTGCAATATCAATCACACCGAGCTGGAGCCGATGATTATCGGCCGCAATTTCCTGACCAAGATCAACGCCAATATCGGCAATTCCGCGGTCACCTCGAGTGTCGAGGAAGAGGTCGACAAGATGGTCTGGGCGATCCGCTGGGGCGGCGATACGGTGATGGATCTCTCGACGGGCAAGAATATCCACAACACCCGCGAATGGATATTGCGCAATTCGCCGGTCCCGATCGGCACCGTGCCGATCTATCAGGCGCTGGAAAAGGTCAATGGCGTCGCCGAGGACCTGACCTGGGAAGTATTCCGCGACACCCTCATCGAACAGGCCGAGCAGGGCGTGGATTATTTCACCATCCATGCTGGCGTCCGTCTCGCCTATGTGCCGATGACCGCCGACCGCGTCACCGGCATCGTCTCACGCGGCGGCTCGATCATGGCCAAATGGTGCCTTTCGCATCACAAGGAGAGCTTCCTCTACACCCATTTCGAGGAAATCTGCGACATCATGCGCGCCTATGATGTCAGCTTCTCATTGGGTGATGGTCTGCGCCCCGGCTCGATTGCCGACGCCAATGACCGGGCCCAGTTTGCCGAGCTGGAAACCCTGGGCGAGCTCACCAAGGTTGCGTGGAAAAAAGGCTGCCAGGTGATGATCGAAGGGCCGGGCCATGTCGCCATGCACAAGATCAAGGAGAATATGGACAAGCAGCTGGAGTGTTGCCACGAGGCCCCCTTCTACACGCTCGGCCCCCTGACCACCGATATCGCGCCGGGCTATGATCACATCACCAGCGGCATCGGCGCCGCCATGATCGGCTGGTTTGGCTGTGCCATGCTCTGCTATGTCACCCCGAAAGAGCATCTCGGCCTGCCCGACCGCAATGACGTCAAGACCGGCGTCATCACCTACAAGATCGCCGCCCATGCCGGCGACCTCGCCAAGGGCCACCCGGCCTCGAAAATCCGCGACGACGCCCTGTCCCGCGCCCGATTCGAATTCCGCTGGGAAGACCAGTTCAACCTTGCCCTCGACCCGGAAACCGCCCGCGATTTCCACGACAAGACCCTGCCCAAGGACGCCCACAAGGTGGCCCATTTCTGCTCCATGTGCGGGCCTAAGTTCTGCTCGATGGAGATCACAAGAGAGATCCGCGACAAGTTTGGCTCTGCGCGCGCGCCGAACGTGATCGCCGAGGCCGAAGCCGGCATGGCGGAGAAGGCGGCGGAGTTTCGTGAGAAGGGCGGGGAGATTTATCTCAGCGAGGACGGGAAGGTCAGGGAGGCGATTGATTAGTCAAAAGTTGAACGACGCGGCGGCCCTGCCGCGCCGTTCTCTAGAGCTTACAGGAGGTCGGGCTGGTCTTCGTTAGGCAGAGGGATTTCCGCAAAACGATGCCCGTTCTTTATCTCCGAGATGCGACCTTGATTGAGGCCGAACCGCGCGGCGATATGGTGTTGATACTCGCCGCGCTTGAGGCGGCGTTTGATGTCGAGGACATCTTTTGGGGACAATTTCTTCTTACTGTTCATTTTTCAGAATCCTTTTGATTCCGTTGACAAAATGGCAGCGTCACGATACATTGTCCGCGACGCTGCCGACTTGGGCGCTCACCAAGGGCCACTCCATTTCCTTGCTACGGGCGAGTGGAGTGGCCCTTTTTGTTGTTGCCAACCATGCGGGCAAGCATGCGCATGGCGGCAATTACTCTGTTTTTATTCATCTTGCTCCTCCTTGTTAATGCTCCTCACTTGCCAATGCCACGATGACGTTGGCAATCCGCCGAGCTTCTCCCTGAGTCATATCAAAGGGTATGCCTTGGATATGAACGGTGAGATCCGCTCTTATCGGAATAGGGATGATGCTGGTTGCGACTGAGGGCGCTTTGTAAGGAGCCGAATCAGCTGGTTGACCCTGTGGCGATGCTGTTTTGCCAATCTTGCCCGTTGCTGAGCTGGGCAACCGTAGCTTTCGAGTGCGGCGACGTTGGCTACTCGGTTTGAACGCCATCGGGTTCTCGAGATACGCTGAGAACTCGTCAATGGATTTGCCCACGCGACTTCGATACGCGCGCAGGCTCTCTGGTGAGTAGCCATCGCGGTTCAGGTTGATGAAACGATCCATGAGGTCATCAACATCAATCTTGGTGACGTCGGTGACCTCATCGTCTGCAAGGACGGACAACACCTTGTTCACGGCCGCCTTGCGCGACTGCACCGTATTGATGGGTGTCAGCCCCTTCTCGCCGGTCCAATCCAGGAACTGCATGAGTGCTTCTTTGTCGTGCTGCTTGTTCATCTCGACCTCCGTAGGCTGTCTTGTACGGCGGCGATACATATCTGTCAACTAGATATTAATGGACAAAATCACATCCAATGTGAAAATCCACCCGACCGATAGATGCTGTTGCCGAAGCGCGGGGTCGTTTCCCTTGGGCCTTGCCTCGGGGGGCTGGGCCATCGATGTCGCTGCGGGCGTGGGGCGGGTTAGTTGCCAATCCGCGCGGCAATGTGCGGTCGCGGTTCGGTATGAGGTAGATTTCGGTTTACGAGTCTAAGGTGCTGTCGGCTCGAACAATACGAAGGAGCTCTACTCGCATCGCGTCGCTTTCCAAACCGAAATGGGCCTCCCTGTGATCGTTGGGGCAGATCGCTATAACGTTGGTGATATGATCTATGCCGCCCTCGGACAGCGGCACGATGTGGTGGGTCTCGAGATACCGGCGGCCATCGGGCATTTTGAAACCCGGCATTCCGCACTTGCGGCATTTTCCACGCGCCAGTTTCAGCGCGAGTTTCCGAACGGCGCGATCTCGTTTGAAAGTGGACGAGGTGGTTTCGTATTTGTCTGGTGGATTGGAGTTCGAGGGTAGATCGAACTGATCCATATACTCTTCTTCGATGTCTCCACGCACCACAGTATGCTGTCCCGTCGCGAAGTCGTACGAAGCAACATGCCAAACTTCCGGGTCCAGATCGCGGGCCGTGACCTTAGATGTCGTGGCGTTGGCGGCCTGTGCGTCTCGCATCGTACCATCAAGGAAAATGACTCGAAGTGGGAGTTGCTCCTCGACCGCGTGACGCATTATTTCATCGAGCTTCGCTGCGCGTTTTCCCCAGTCCGCGCCGCGCCCGTTCGCTTTCCAAAATCTCGCATCCTCTCGGAAATTATTGGGTTGTGAAACGCGGCCATCGCTGATGTCGGTGTTCTGTATCCAAAGATTCAGGACGGCGAGTTTGCCCGGGTTCAAAAAGCCCCACTCATAGCAATACTTCGGATTCGCCGCGGCCCAAGAACTTCCGCGCTTATAATTCGCCCAGTCAGAGACGTCGAAGCCAAGTTCATCAAGGACTGACATGGTCGTGCGCTTCTTGCGCGGGCGCAATTCTTCAAGAGTTGTCATGGGTGACCAGTCGTAATTTGAGGTTCGAGCTTGTAACCCATTGCAAGGGTTTGCAAGTCCCGTTTGGTCGCCCAAAGATGAGCTAAGATATCGAGTGTTCCTCGTGAAGCGCGAGACTTTGTTGCGTCGCCCACCCACACCCCACCGTAAACCCCATGCCGAGAGTCCGCCTCAGGGGCCAGGCGCGGTCAAGGGCGCCGCGGGCGCCGCTTCGCGGTTTCACCCTTGACCGCGCCTGGCCCCTGAGGCCCTTTGGCTGGCAAGGGGTTTATGGGGTGGCCTCGCCCGGGCGGGCGGCTTGCTAACTCAACGCCAATATCATCGTCATCCCAGCGCAGGCTGGGACCCAGATTCACGCGCTGGCGTCGATCAGCCTGACGCCAAACCCCGCTCCGGCTTGGCTCTGTGAGGCTGGGTCCCAGCCTTCGCTGGGATGACGGTTTGTGGGTGGGAGGTGGTGTGGTTCCGTCTACGCGCCTGGCCCCTTCGGCCTCTGAAACCCGCTGTTTGCGGCTCAGTCTGCCGCGCCAGATCCGTCAGCCCCGTCCGTTGGGGCGGTCTCGGGCTTGTCGCCGCCGAGCGTGGCGAAGGCCAGGGTTGCGATCAGGCTGGCGCCGACAATGCCGACAGGGGCCAGGATTTCCGGGTCCCAGCCGGCGAATACCTGCATCAGGGCGAGCCAGCTCATCACGACGATATAGATGGCGCCTGCGATCAGGATGCGTTTCAGCGCCGGGGTGATGATGGGCGGAGCCGTGCCGGCAAGCGGGGTCGTGGGCTTTGGGCTGTCGGTCATGGTGATTTCGGGGGTGGCCACATCGGGGCGCTCCTCTTGGGGTTGGATCAAGTCGCGCAATCGGGACGGGGAGAGCTCGAAACTGGCGGCCAGCGACCGTTGGGTTTCAAGGCTGGGCGTTTCGCCGCGTTCGGCACGCTGGATCGTACGCTCGCTCAATCCACTGATCGTGGCGAGTTGTTCCTGCGACCAGCCTTTTTCAAGGCGCAGCGATTTCAGTCCCATGGAGATGGCTCTCTTGTCCCGGTTCGGCCCGATTGCGAGCCCCTGTCTAGCCCACCGCCGGCCTGTCGCCCACGACAGCCAAGCGACACGAGGGTGACAAGTGCCGGTCAGAAAAGCAATGCAGGCCGTGAAAGCGCTCGCTTGCCGGCAAGAGGTTTACGGGATGGCCTCGCCCGGGCGGGCGGCTTTTTTCACTCAACGCCAATCCCATCGTCATCCCAGCGCAGGCTGGGACCCAGATTCACGCATTGGCGCTGAAAAGCCTGGCGCCTTACCCCATTCCGGCCTGGCTCTACGAGACTGGGTCCCAGCCTGCGCTGGGATGACGGTTTGTGGGGTGGAGCGGGTGTGGTTCCGTCTGCGCGCAAAGCTAGGCCGCCGGCACCACGCGCACCTTCTCGCCCATCACGCCATTGGCCCGGATCGCTTTTTGGCATTCGAAACTGCCAGCCCTGAAGGCGCGGCAGGCTTCGGGTCGGTGGTCGTAGACGGCGCAGAGGGCTTGGCCGGTGTCAGTGCGCAGATGGGTGCAGTGGCCGCAGCTGAAATCGACGAAGGCGCGGCCGCCTTCCTCGAACAGGCTGCCGTGGGGCAGGGCGTCGGGGCCGATGCGGGCCTGGTCTTCCGGCAAAAGGACGAGATAGCGCGGATGGCGGCTGAAACAGCAGGCTCCGCAGGCGACGCAGTCAAACGCCGTATCCAACATGTGAAGTGACAAGCCCACCGCGCGAAGGCGTCCTTACGCCCCGGCCCGCAGCGCGCGGGATTTACGCCAGTCAGGGCTGATTTGCATCCAAAAAATGTAAGGCCGGTGCAGAGGCGGTCATGGCGTGCGCGGGCTGATCGCTTTCCTGGACCCACGCCAATTACAGTTTTGACCCGGGCGCAGCGGCGGTTAGCCTCAAGGGGGAGATTCGCCGCCAGGCGCTACAGGAGTTGGCATGATCATTCAGGCAGATACGCAGGATTTTCCGCGCTATTGGGATCGGGTGTTGTTTATCGCCGGTCTGGTGATTTACACGGCCGGCCAGGTCTTGATCAATCTCGGTCAGCCTTTCGTCGAGGCGCAGCGGCCGATCGATTTTGCGCATTGGGGTTTGCTGGTCGGGGTGGTGTTGCTGCTGCCGTTTGCCGGGCGGCTGCCGCGCCGCAATATCCACCTTGTGACCATCCCGCTCCTGCTGGCGGGCGTCGCCTTCACGATCGGTATGTGTGTGCTCGATTTCGTGTTCTGGGCGCTGCCGAACGGCGAAATGGAAAACCAGGTGGCGCGCCAGCTGATCGATACGCCGGCGATCTGGGGGCCGTTTATCACCTTTGGCCCGAACTATATCCTGATGCCTGGGGTCACCCTGCCGGCACTGTCCTATCTGAAAGTGTCACGCATTGGGCCGGCGCTGGTCGTGCTGGGCGTGGTGGTGATGTTCTTCGGGACGCATTGGTTCAATGTCGGCGGCTGGGCGATGATCCTGGCGGGATATCTGTTCTGTTTCAACGGATTGCGGCCGTCCCGACTGCTGGACTGAAACCACGGCGCACCCGCAACAGGGGACACGCGCCGGCTGCGGAGCAGCGGCGGCATGTCCCCTGAAAGCCGAAAGTCTATTTCTTGCCCGGTGGCACAATCGTGCCCTTGGTGGATGGCGCAGCGGCGATGGTTTTCTTCTTTTCCGCTTTCGGCTTCTTGGTTTCCTTGTTGGATTTTTGCTGACCCTTGGCCATGTCATGCTCCTTTGAGCGAGGTCCGGCGGACCGCGTGGGTCGATATTACGCCGCCCCGCAGCGCCGCGATAGCCTTGTTTTCCTTGATCACCGGGCCGGGATCGCGGGCGCTTGTCCCCGCCGGAGCCGCGCGGCTGTAAACTGTAACAATCCTGTAAGGCGAACGCTGTACGAAAAGTGAGAACAGGTTGTATAAAGGGTTCATCGGCTCTGGGGAGGACAGATGACAGATCGGATTATCGCGCGGGCACGCACTCATACGCGGGTCAATGTCAGAACGGGAGCGCCGAAATTATCGGCGCCGATCCGCGAGACTTTGGCGTCTGGCACTGAGATTTTCATTACTGATACAGTCAGCGGCGACAGCGTTGGCGGCAATGACCGCTGGTATGCCTGTCGCGGCGAGGCTTTCGTGTGGACGGGCGCCTGCGAGGACTTTCGCGACGAACCGGCGCCGCCCGCTGATGATGTCGATGATGAGGAGCGCCCGTCGCGGCTGGCGCTCGGCGAGGTAATGCAGCCGGATTTCGAAACCCTGGCCGATGTCTTCCACAAGGTGCGCGGTTATCGGCCAAACGGGCTTGAAGGCCTGATCGTGCATTTCGACGCGGCCCGGATCCAGCCCTCCAGCGACCGCTCGACGGCCGCCGTGATGCGCTATGGAGCCGAGCAGGGCTATCATTATGGCGGCATCAGCCGCTCGGGACGGATTTTCCTGCCGCAAGGCTTCAGCTGGGAAGGCTGGGGCTATCACGCCGGCAAAAGCCAATGTCCGGTGACGGGGCGCAAGGGTGTGTCGCAATATTATGTTGGCTTCGAGCTGAACAATCCCGGTCTGCTCTATCCGGCGGTCCAGACGGGCGTTTTCTGCCCATGGTTCAATACCAAGCGCGACGAGAAGGGCCGTGTCGTGCTTGACGATGATGGCCGCTGCACGCGCCTCAGTGAGGAAAGCGAATGGTATCGCGATTACGAGGTTCGCCTGTGCGAGGGCGGCAATATCGTCAAGGGCTGGTATCTGCCCTATAGCGCCGAGCAATTCGCCTCCCTGACGGCGATCTGCATCTGGCTGGCGCGCAAATTCCCGGACTCATTCTCGCTGGATCGCGTGTTTGGCCATGACGAGGTTTCGCCAGGGCGCAAATCCGATCCCGGCGGCGCCATGGGCACGCCGACCGAGTTGATGACGATGGCGCAGTTTCGCGAACATTTGGCGCAATCGGCGTAATAGAGGCGCTGTTAATCGGTTTCTGGCATGTTTGGCGCCTGTTTGCCTGTAGAGGTGAGGCATGAGCAAGTCTGCGACATCAAGTTTCCGGCGCATGTCGGATCATTTCGAGCCCGATCTGGTCCAGGACCCGGCCGAGCAGCGCAAGCTGCGTGGTTATCTCGAACAGATTGATTACACGGTTTCGGCCGCCAACCAGGCCGTGATCCAGAAGGACATCCACCACGTCTCGCTGGAGGATTTCCGCAATCTCGCCCTGACCGCCGCCAAGGCGCGCACAGCTTGGGTGGCGACCGCCATCGAACTCGCCAAGACCCACAAAGCACTCGAACCGGCCCAGCTGCAGCGGCTGGCGCATCTGCGTGGTGTCTATGACGAGCTGTCGGAAGCCTATGAAGCGATGCGGCGGATGGTTGAGCGCGGTTATCTCAGCTATCACAAGGGCCTGCCGGCGAAGGGCTGAGCGCCTGAGACAAAACCTCCCGCTCAAATCGCGATTGAACCCTTTTCGCTCCCTGGCACACCTATACTCTGAACGGGGCCGCTGATCGGCCCGGCAGACGGGGTGGCAGAGCCAATGCAACGCGACAGCAGACGGGTCCTCGGGGAATATCTCGTCATTGCCGCTCAAGGCGGTGATCGCGCGGCCTGTGGCCAGCTCGCCCGTCTGTGGCAGCCGGCCTTGCTGCGCCACGCCGTGCGGCTGACCGGCGAGGCCGAACTGGCCCGCGATACGCTGCAGGACGCCTGGATCGACATATTGCGCGGTCTGGGTGGTCTTGCCGATGCCGCCGCTTTTCCCGCTTGGGCCTATCGCATCGTCACCCGAAAAAGCGCCGCCACTGTGCGCGGCCTGCAACGCCGACGCCAGACTGGCGCTGCGCTCGCGGCCGAGCCCGAAGGCGCCGATGATGGTGAACGCAATGCCGAAGCTTTGGCCGATCGCGGACCGCTGGCGCGGGCATTGGCCGCATTGCCCGTCGAGCAACGCACCGCGATGGCGCTCTTCTATATCGATGATTTCACCGTGGCGGAGATTGCCGTCGCGCTGAACAGTCCGGTGGGGACGATCAAAACCCGCCTGATGCATGGCCGCCGCAAAATGCGCACGGCACTGGAAACGCCCACCCCTCAACCACGCGACACAGGAGGTCAAGATGACCGGAAGTGACAAGGAACTCGACGCCATGATTGCCGAAGCGCTCGACGCCGAGGATCGTCAATTGCTCGATCAGTTCGGCCAGGAGCCGGGTTATTTCTCCCAGGCGTTCGGCCTGTTTGGCGGCCGGCTCGGCTGGGTGATGTGGCTGGTCTACATCGTCAATATGGCCGCCGCCGGGCTGGCGCTCTGGGCCGCTTGGCACCTCTTCACCGCGAGCGACACGCTGGTGGCGATCCGCTGGGGCGTCGCAACCCTGGCCGCGATGCAGGTTGGTCTCTTCATGAAGGGCTTTATGGGCGAGCAATTGCAGCACAACCGGGTGATCCGCGAAGTGAAGCGGCTGGAATTGCAGCTGGTTCGCAGCCAGGCCCGTCAAACCGCTTGAGCCATCGCCGCCAAACTTGGCAAAATGCAGGGATTGCGTCAGACAGGCGCAATCCCTGTTGCCATGACCGGATAAGGACAATCATGACCCTGATCTCGAGCGCCCGCCTGTGCGTGATGTTGGCCGCCGCCAGCCTCGCCTTGACCGCCTGCCAGCCCGCCCCTGCACCGGCCCCGGTTTTGCCGGGCGACACGCCAGTCACCATCGGAACCCAAATCGTGATGGATTCGGCGATTTATGGCGCGCCACGCACGATCACGGTCTCGCTGCCCGCGAGCTATGGCGATGGCGCGGGCCGCAGTTTTCCGGTGCTCTATGTCGTTGATGGCGGCGTGGCGCAGGATTTCGTGCCGATGGCCGGCATGGCCGCGCTGGCGGGTCTGACCCGGCAATACCGCGAATTCATCCTCGTCGGTGTCCAGACCGAGAACCGCTATCTCGAGCTGACGGCACCGTCGCAGCTGGAGAACGATCTGCGCTGGATCCCGGAAAATGGCGGCGCCAGCCAGTACCGCGAGCATCTGCTCGACGAGGTCAAACCCTATATCGAGGCGCGTTACCGCACCTCCGGCGAGGACGCGATCATCGGCGAGAGCATGGCCGGCCTGTTCATCGCCGAGACCTTCCTGCGCGCGCCGGACAGTTTCGATCATTATATCGCCGTCAGCCCGTCGCTCTGGTGGCGCGGTGAAGGGCTGAGCCATGAGGCAGCCGACCTGCTCGCCGCCGGTGGCTTTGGCGGCCATTCGCTCTATCTCACCATCGCCGATGAAGGCGAGGACATGCAGACGGGCATGGACCGGCTCGTCGCAGCCCTGGAAGCCGGCGCGCCGGAGGACCTCACCTGGTGGTATCAGCCGATGCCGGACGAGCACCACAACACGATCTATAATCCCGCCGCTCTGCGTGCGCTGCGGCTGACTTTCGCCACCGAAGAGGATTAGGCGATGCCCCGCCGCTCATCCGTGAATACCCGCCATGCGCGGCAATATGCCCATCAATGGCGGTCACAGGGCTGTGATACACTCGCAATTGTAAATCCGGCTCCCTAAATAGGGTTCGGACAGGGAAGCAGCGCGCTTTTGCAGGGCGTTGTTTTCCAAGCAGGGATAGGGAAAATCATGGCCAATGCACTGTCAATCTCACTGTCTCCCGAACAGGGTCTGTCGCGCTATCTTTCCGAGATTCGCCGCTTCCCCATGCTCGAGAAGGATGAGGAATTCATGCTCGGCAAACGCTGGCGCGAGCATGAAGACTCCCGCGCTGCGGAAAAACTCGTCACCTCGCATTTGCGCCTCGTCGCCAAGATCGCGATGGGCTATCGCGGCTATGGCCTGCCGATTGCCGAAGTGATCTCAGAAGGCAATGTCGGCCTGATGCAGGCGGTCAAGAAATTCGACCCGGAAAAAGGCTTCCGCCTCGCCACCTATGCGATGTGGTGGATACGCGCCTCGATCCAGGAATATGTCCTGCGCTCCTGGTCGCTGGTGAAAATGGGCACGACGGCGGCCCAGAAGAAGCTGTTCTTCAACCTGCGCCGGATGAAAAGCCAGATGCAGGCGATCGATGATAATGATCTCAAGCCCGACCAGGCCCAGGCGATCGCGACCAAGCTGGGCGTGACGACCGATGAGGTCATGTCGATGAATGGCCGCATGTCAGGCCCTGATGCCTCGCTCAACGCGCCGCTGCGCGGTACTGAGGGCGATGGCCAATGGCAGGACTGGCTGGCCGACGACAATGCGGAAAGTCAGGAAGACGAGCTGGTCGAGAGCGATGAGTTCGACACCCGGATGCAATTGCTGCAGGCCGCGATGGGCGAGCTCAATGAGCGCGAACAACACATCCTGCAAAAGCGCCGCCTGTCGGAAGAGCCCGAAACGCTGGAAGAACTGGCCGGACATTTCGGCGTCAGCCGCGAGCGGATCCGCCAGATCGAAGTGCGCGCCTTCGAGAAGCTGCAAAAGGCGATGAAGGAAAAAGCGTCCGAACAGGGCCTGATGAACTGAATCTGGCGGCGATCACGCTGATTGCTGTATGCTGCCAAGGCATGGTCACAATCTCAAGGAGTGCGGACCGATGACCCTGACGATGATCATCATTCTGGTGCTGGCCCTGTATGGGCTGCAAATCTTTGTACAGGAGACGTCCCGCTTCGGCTTCGATGTGGCGGGCATTGTCGGCAACCGTGATACCCAACCGGAAATGTCGGTGTTGGCGGCCCGGCTGGATCGCGCCAAGAACAACATGCTCGAATCCCTACCGGTATTTCTGGCACTGGCGCTCCTGGCGCTGATCAAGGGCACCGACAGCGCCATGCTGTCAGGGGCGGCCCTGGTCTTTCTGATCGCGCGAGCCGGCTATGTGCCGGCCTATGCCAGCGGGATTCCCCTGCTCCGCTCGTTGTTCTGGCTGGCAGGGACCGGAAGCCTCATCGTGATGGCGTTTGCAATTCTCCAGCAGGGCTGAGCTGCTGGCTCAGCCCGACCGCGATACAGGCTTGGCCGCCGAAATAGCAGACCCACACCACCGGACCGGCCCAATCCAGCATGCCGGCAAACATGCGCCAGGCCAGAACCGCGTCAGATACCATGAAGAGCAGGGCCCCGATCACCGCCAGCGGCGGCGCGCGGCCGATCAGTGCCAGCGCCACCATCACCAGAATAATGCCGTTATAGACGCTGGCCGCCACGCGCAGCTCGCCGAAATGCGGCTGTAGCGCTACTAGCATCACGACACCAAATGCGGCGATCACGGCGGTTGCGAGATAGCCGGGCAGGCCGCGATTGCCCTTGCGGCGTAGCTGGTCGGCGAACAGGCCGATATAAATCAGATGGCCGATACCGAAGGCGAGAATGCCGAGCGCCTGTTGTGTTGGCTCCAACGCCAGGAATGCATCCCCGGCCGAGCCCGCGAGCAGTCCGAGCCCGAGCCAGAGCCGCCCCTGTTTCAGGGCGTAGAGCCCGAGCAGAACCACGCCGCCGGCCTTGATGACGACATTGAGCGGGTAGGGGGTGCCGAGCCCGAAATCATCGAGCAGATAGATCGCGCCGAAAATCAGGGCGGCGAGCAGGATCAGCCGCGAGGTGCGATCTGTTGCGATATGGATCGGTATGGCTGTCATCGGCTTCCCCCATGGATGACGGGCAGGCTAAACTGACGTCTCGAATGGGCAAGGGGAAGTTTCATGGATCTGATCGCGGCCCTGCTGGCCCTGAGCCTCATTCTGGCCGGACTGGCTCCAGCCAAGGCCGCGCCCGTGGATGCACCGTCTTCGGCGCCCGCGCTGGCCAGCTTGGCCGAGATCGAAACCCTTCTGACCGATCAGCCCGGTGCAGTCGAACAGGCCTGGACCGCGCTGGCGCGTGGCGGTCTGCCCCGGATCGAGCCCATCCCCGGCGATGCGCAGCAGCGCCGTGTGACCTTTCTCTACAAAGCCGGCGGTGATGTCACGGGCGTGCGGCTCAACAGCGTCATCAACGCGCCGCACGTCACCATGCCGGTGACCGACTTCGAGCGCGATTACACCCTGCCGCTGCACCGATTGGGGGGCAGCACGATCTGGGCCTTGAGCCTGGATGTGGCGCGTGATGTCCAAGCCAGTTACAGCTTTCTGGTCACTGGCCCCACCGGGACCTTGCGCGTCAGCGACCCGCACAATCCGCGTCATTTGCGGGGCCGAAATGCCGAGGCGGTTCTGATCCTCGATGGCGTTGGCGATCTGTCGCCGCTGTTGCCGGTGGCAGCGGATGCCCTGCCGCCGGTCCAGACGCGGCGGCTCAACAGCGCTGCGCTGGGGCGCGATGTCAGTCTGGAAATGCATCGCGCCGCTTCTGGCACGGATCAATCGCCGGTCCTGATCCTCTATGACGCCTTCAATTGGGGCGCCCGCGCCCCGGCTTGGGAAATCGTCCACAATCTGGCCAGCAAGGGCATCATCCCGCCCATGCATGTTGTGCTGATTGACCAGCTCGACGAAGCCAGTGCGCAAAGCGCCTATGCCGATCAGGCACGCTTCGTCGCCGACGAGCTTTTACCCTTTTTGCGCCAGCAATTCGGCTTCCGGCTGGCGCGGGGTGATGTCCTGCTCGGCGGTGCTTCGCGGCGGGGCCTGTCGGCGGTGGTGACCGGCCTGACGCGGCCCGAGGCGATCGGTGCGGTGATCTCGCTGTCGGGATCGTTCTATTGGGCGCCGGAGGGAGAAGCCCCGGAATGGCTGGCGCGCCAACTCGGGCAAGCGCCCCCCAAGGCCGCCGCCGAAGCGCCACGCTTCCAGCTCGCCGCCGGCTCACTGGAATACATCACCACCTCGACCAATCAGGGTCACATCATGCTGGACACCAACCGCAACATGGCCGCAGCCCTCACCGCCGCCGGCTACCAGACCGGCTACAGCATTTATCCCGGCGGTCACGACATGGCTGCCTGGCGACTGGCCTTGGCCGACGCGCTAGAGGCGCTTTTTCAGCCGCCGGAGTAGGCGGCCAGCGCCGCCGCCGCCTACTTCACCGGCTTGCCGCCCGCCTGCGTGCTCAGACCAGTATTCCCGATCCGGCCGGCGACGAAATCGTCGTAATATTGCAGCCAGGCTTCCGAGCGTACGGCGATATATGTCATTGGGCCGCCGGGGTTGGATCGGAAGTTGGAATCGGTGCCGATGACGAAATACTGATTGCCCTCACGCACCATGAAGGGTGAGCCGCTATCGCCGCGCGTGGTGTCGCAATTATGCGCCATGGTATTGTCGTTGAAGACTTCGGTGATGTGACAACCGAGATTGCCGGACAGATGCGCACCGGTGTCCCAGCTATAGCCGGCCTGGTAGAGCTCGGCCTGGCGGGCGCCGCGATTGCCGGCGGTCTGGACCAGGCCGCGCACGCCGACATGGCCGATCTGGGCGCCCAGCGGACGATCGATCCGCAGCAGGGCCCAATCGGTGCCATCGAGATCATCGCTGGCGCTGAAGCGTTCCTCATTCCAGTTCGGGTCGATCAGATAGCCGGTGACACGCGCTTCCAGTGGACCGCCCGGGCGATCATAGCCGGTGTGAAAGACAGCGCGGGCGTCGGTGCGTCCGTCATCATCAATGCAATGCGAGGCAGTGATCAGCACATCATCGGCAATCAGGGTTGCGGTGCAGGCGCCGCCTGACTCCATGTCGATCTGACCAACCGCGTCCCAAGGGGCTCGCGAAGTGTCCATGAAAACGCGGTCATCATGGCCGAAATAATGATCATTGATGGTCAGCGGCCGGTCGCGGCCAATGCAATCGGCGCGGTCGGTGCGCGCGGCGCAGCTGCCATCGCCAACGCCCGGTTCGTTGCAAATGCCGTTGAAGGCGGTGTCGCAGCTATCATTGCGAAAGCGCAGATCGATGATGGCGCCGCAATCGGAAAGGTCGGTCGCCTGGGTACAGGCACCGGTGCCGAAACCGGGCTCATCGCATTCGCCGTCATTGGCCCACTGGCAACTGTCATCCTCGACATTTTCGGCGATGCGCCAGCAATCGGAATAATCCGTCCCCTGTTCGCAAGCGCCTGTGCCGATGCCGGGATCGTCGCATTCGCCATCATTGGCCCAGCGGCAGGTATCGACGCCGCGATAGTTACCGCGCGAGACATCGCCGGGGCGCTGGGGTTTCTGGATCCGGTGCAGCCAGCTGGTGATTTCTCGGCTGGACAGGGCGTCCGGGGCCGCACCGAGCAGGCCGGGTTCATCGGCCTGGCTGGTGGCAACGCATAAAATGGCGGTCAGTGCCGCGATCAATCCGGTACGCATGGCTTGCAACTCCCCCTGTCGCTTGGCCGCTTATCGCGTGAATCCCCGCCATGACCAAGTCATTGAACGGCCATTCTATCGTTCATGCAGATGACTGTTTGCTGAACGGCGCATTCAAACCCGCCTCAGGCGGCTCATGATCAAATGACGGCATGGAATAAGCAAACGCAGGAGATTGTCATGAATATCACCGCCAAACTTGCCGCCGCTGCCCTGCTCGCATCCATTGGCATGGCCGGTTTTTCCGGCGCGGCCAGCGCGGGCACTTGGCATGCCAATGCGGCGTCTTGCCCTGATTTGCGCGAGGACCGTTTCGACGCCCGCCATTACACCGGTGGCGGCGACCGCCGGGAGGATTTTCGTGATCGCCGGGTGATCGATTGTCCGGCGTATGCGTGGAATTACTATCCCGACCGTTATGAACGCCGTGACGTGCGGGGCATGTCATCGCCCGGCCGGGTCTATCTTGACCGGTCTGGCCGCTATTATGCGGTCGATCACCACGGCTACTCGCGCAGCATCAATGTCGTGATCGACTATCCACGCCAGCGCCCTGTGCTCGGCTTGAGCTTTGGGACGACGTTCAGCTCGGGCAATGACCATGCCCGAAATGACCACCGTGACCGTCGTGACTATCGCGACCGCCGCGGTCATCGCGACCAACGCGATCATCGGAGTAATCGCCGCGGCCATCACTAACCGGCCCGGCTGAAGACGTCAGAAACCGAGCCCGTATCTGACTGCAGCGCATCCTTCGCGCTACAGCCAGAGCCGGCCTTCCAGATAGCGCGGCGCGTGGCCATACAAGGTCACGCGCTCGCCTTTGGGTTCGACCTCGAGCGCGCCGGGACGTGGCCCGATCTGCCGCGCGCTCAGACGGGTCTTGCCCAGTTTTTCGGCCCAATAGGGTGCCAGAGTGCAATGGGCTGATCCGGTCACCGGATCCTCGTCAACACCGGAGGCAGGGGCGAAGAAGCGCGAGACGAAATCACATGTCTCACCCGGCGCCGTCAGAATGATATTGGTGTCGAGCGCGCGCAAACGGGCATGATCGGGCTCGGCCGTCTTCACGGCTGCCTGATCGCTCATCACCCACATCTGATAGCCGGCGCCATGAATCCGGTTGACGCTCAACACCTCGATCGGGTCACTCTCGATCCCGAGCGCGGACTGGGTCGCGTCGTCACGTTTCCCGGCACCATAGCCGATCCGTGGTAGCTCCATCGCGAAGGCCGTGCCATCGCGGCGCACTTCGAGCCGGCCCGAGCGGGTTTCGAAACGAACGATATCCTGCGCGCCCAGATCATATTCCAGCACCACAGCCCCGGCCGCCAGCGTCGCATGGCCGCACAAATCGACCTCCATCGCTGGCGTGAACCAGCGTAAATGCCAGCCCTCCTTGCCATCGGGCACCAGGAAGGCGGTCTCGGAGAGATTATTCGAGGCGGCGATCCCTTTCAGGACGTCATCCTCGGGGAAGGCCTGCATCAGGCAGACGCCGGCGGGATTGCCGCTGAAGGCCAGGTCCGGGTCGGCAAATGAATGGATTTCGAAATAGGGAATGGAGGGCATGGTGCGATCCTGAAATGGCAGGGCCGAGCTACCAGCGCTCGCTCTGATGGGGTTGAAAATCAAGGTGAAGGTCGGGATTTTGCCGGTCGAGCACGACGACGGTCTCAGCTGAAACCGGCGCATCACCGGCAATCGCGGTCAGGGCTTCGACGACCATGGAGCGGGCGTTGCTGCGCAGTTCGGTCACCTGACGCGGCAGTTCGCGTCGCCATTCATCGACCTCGTCAACCAGCGCCATGAAGTCTTCCGGCCATTCCGCTTCGGGCAAAGCGCGCCAGTGGCCAATCTCGACATAGGCAGCGGCGAGCCGCTTGCCCTCCTCTTCCTCGAACACATCAATCTCGATCATCATCGCCTGATAGACCAGCGAGGTTTCCACCACCCCGCCTGAAGCCGGGATATCGCCGGCCCAGTGCGCGAAGTAGCTGCGGGCCTGTTCGACCGGTGTCGACGCGGCGGCGCCCCAGGTTTCGCGCGTGTCGCGATTGAGCAAGGTTTCCTCGGCCGGATCGATGATCATCACCATCGGCGTCGCATACAGCGCCGCAACGCCAAAGCGGCGGATCACGTCCTGGTTCTGGTCGCGCCAGCCGACATCGATGAAGCGCGTCACATAATGATCGCGCAGTGTCGCGGCGAGTTCCGGGTCCTGGAAATGCCCCGCCAGACCGCGGCTGTCATGGCACCAATTAGCGCCGAAAACGAGCAGCAGGCGTTTGTCACCGGCCAGCGCTTCGGCCATGGCGGCATCGACCTCGGCCATCGCCGAATAATTCTGGTCGAAGGGCGAGGGCGATGTATCGTCCGCCATCGCCACAGGGGCCAACAGGAACAGGGCAAGCAGGCTGACAAGCAAACGCATCACGACCTCAAAAACAGCAATCGGCGGAACAAAAGCACGCCGGGCCGCGCGATACCAGTCAAGCGGACGTGATGAGCGCACCACGCGCCTATCCCGCCGCCAGCTCGGCCAGCCGCGCATAGGTGCCATCATCACGGGCGGCCAATTCGTCATGGCTGCCCTGTTCGATGATGCGGCCCTTGTCGAACACCAGGATGCGGTCGGCATCGCGGATGGTCGAGAGGCGGTGGGCGATGATGATGGTGGTGCGTCCGCGCATCACCGCTTCCATCGCCAGCTTCACATCACGCTCGGTCTCATTGTCGAGACTGGAAGTTGCCTCGTCGAGAATCAGGATCGGTGCGTCGGCCAAGATCGCCCGCGCGATCGCGACGCGCTGGCGTTCACCGCCAGAAAGCTTGACCCCGCGCTCACCAACCAGTGTGCGATAGCCCAGCGGTAGCCGAGTGATAAACGAGTGGGCATGGGCCGCCTCGGCAGCAGCAATAATGTCGGCCTCGCTCGCCCCGGGCGATCCATAGGCGATATTTTCCGCAATCGTGCGGTGAAACAGAGCCGGATCCTGCGGCACCAGGGCGACATTCTGGCGCAAGCTCGCCTGCGCCACATCGCGCACATCCTGGCCGTCAATCTCGACGACACCTTCATCGACGTCATAGAGACGCTGCACCAGCTTGACGAAAGTCGACTTGCCCGAGCCGGTCGCACCGACCAGAGCGACTTTCTCGCCCGGTTCGATGTCGAGCGAAAAGTCGTGATATAACGGGCGGTTCTGGCCTTCATAGGTAAAGCCAACCCGGTCAAACCGGATCGCACCGGCGCCCGGCCGGAAATCGCGCGCATCGGCGGCATCTTCCACCGAGCTCTCCTGCAGATCGAACACGGCGAGGTCCTGCAACTCATCCATCGAGCGCTGAATCGCCTGCACCTGCTCACCAAAGCGGCGCATATAGCCCGACACCAGCATATAGGCCGCCAGCGCCGCAACGACATCGCCAGCGCTCGCTGCACCGCGCGACCATTGCCAGACCAAGAGCCCGACCAGGCCGGCCTGCATCAACAGATCGGTGGCGATATTGACCAGCCAGGAATTGACGAAGCGCAACCAGGTCTTCTTGGTCGCATTGCGCCAGCGCCAGGTAAGCCCATGAAAACGCGCATCTTCACGCGTCTCGGCGCCGAAGCTTTTGACCGTCGCAATGCCGCCAACCGCATCAGCGAGCGCGCCGCCAATCTGCGAATCCAGCGCGTTGGAGCGCATATTCTGCGGCCGGATATAAAAGCGGCTCAGCATCAGCGATGAGGCGATGAAAGCCGCCATCACGACCAGCACGACGCCGCCGACCAATGGCCAGCGCACCGCCATCACGATCGCGACGCCGAACATCACACCAAGTGATGGGCCCAAGCCAAGGAAAATATTGACGGTTATCGTGTCGTAAGCCCACATCCCACGCGTGATTTTGCGCACGACCGAGCCGGCGAAGGTATTGGCATGCCAGTCGAGCGAGAAGCGCTGGACCTTGGCAAAGGCCTCGGTCGTCAAATCCGCCATATTGGCCGATGAGAAGGGCACTTCGCAGCGCGAAGCCGACTGCCGGACGATATAATAAGTCACAGCCGTACCGAGATATATCGCGAAGGCGGGCCAGGGCTTTCCGGTCTCGGGGCCAGCCGCCAGTGCGTCGATCAGGTGGCCGGCAGCGACGGGAATGTAGACCTCGGCCATCGTCGCCAGCACCATGAAAATGATCATGCCAGCCAGCAGAAAGGGGCGACGCAGCCATTGGCGGCGCAGAAAGGTGAGCACTTGCAGATTGCTAAGTGTCCGGATTATGGGCGTTTCGGGATCAGAAATCGACATGTCAGCAGCGGACCAGACGGTCCGTCCTCATGAAAGCAGTGCATCAAACCTGTGGGTGGAGAACGTCATCGCGATCATGCGGGGCCGGGCCTGAAAGCAGGCGCGGGGTCATCGCACACGAAGGCGGCACGTTCAGCCACCGTCGTAGGTTAGATAGATCTGCTCATGGGCCTGCTCCAATGTGCCGATTGGTCCGGGAGGCGCTGGTTACACCGGGCACCGGGTGGCGGGCAAGGCGAGGGCAGGCATTTTGTCGCCGATCTGCCACGAGTGTGGCGGCGAGAACACAGATTCAGGCCTCAATCCCGGCGATGCAGGCCTGCTCCAATCCGACCTGAACCTCATCGGACAGGTCGATAATCTTGCGTGTATCCAGATCCATGGCGGCGGCGACGCCCTCCATTGACCACCAAGGTTTGCCGGTGGCCGGGTCGAGAATCCAGTGCACGATATTGCGCACTTTCGGGCCGAAGGATTTGAGGCCCGAGCGCATGACATAACCATCGCCGGCGCGCGGCCAGCGCTGGACCCTGATTCGGCATTCCAGCAATGGCGAGCCAATCCGGCGTGTCGTCTCGCCCTGGTGAAAGGCCCATTCTTCGGGGAATCCCGCTTTGAAATTGACCACGGAGTTGGAGATCCGTCCGAGCAAAACCTCGCTCTGCATGCGGCCGAACACATCCATTTCACCGAGCGTAAAGCGACCCTGACCGACCCGCTCCAGTCCCAGCGTATCGGCCCGTTCAAGCGAAGCTGGTTCGCTGCCGGCTTGCTCGACGATCCCACGCGGCAAGGCGAAAGCAGGCGGCTCGACCAGACCAGCTCGCTGCCGTTCTGCAAAGTGGCTGGGCCAGGCAAAGGCGCGACCGTCGCGCGGCGAGACATGGTCGAGATCGATCCGGAAACTGGCGGCTGGCTTGCCGGTTCCGCCATGGCGCATCACCAGCACGGCACTACAGCCTGTGTCGCCGGTCATGCTCCAACCGCCCTCGATCAGCAGAGGCGCGCCGGGACGGACCTCAGCGAGAAAGCGGATGTGCAACGTGGTGGGCAACAGGGTGGCGTTGGCGTCGGCGCGGTGAATGTCCCTCAGTCCGGTCAGTGCCGCGAGGTTCGCAACCGCCTCGCCGGCCTTGGCCAGATAGAATTTCACATTCATGTGGCCGAGTTCATCGCATTCCCAGGCATTGGCATTGCCGCGCCAGATCTCGATCATCGTGGTGACCTCTTCAGTGTGCGCAATTGCTGCAATGTCCGAAATGCTCGACCACCGAACGCTCGACCCTGAAGCCGGTCGGCATTTGGCTGCTGACCGGGGCGCCATGACGTTCCTCGACCGCACCGCAATCGGTGCAGATGAAGAGTTCGGCGCAGCCGCCGGGCAGGGCGTGCGTCGTGCAGCCGACAAAGGCGTTGAGCGCCTCGACCTTGTGCACCAGCCCCAGCCCGATCAGAAAATCGAGCGCTCGGTAAACCGTTGGCGGCTTTGCCGATCCGGGACCGGGTTTGAGCGCTTCGAGCAGGTCGTAAGCCTTCACCGGCCCATCGGCGGTGAGCACGAGTTCAAGCACCCGGCGGCGCACAGGGGTCAGCCGTTCGCCGCGCTTGGCGCAGAGCGTTTCGGCAGCCTCTAGGGCTGTGAGGGTGGAATCAGGGTGCGTCATGGCGATATCTAATCCCGTTTCGCGGCAAAACACACCTGCTGCGTCCGTGATCGCGATGGCGGGTCGTCAAGCGTCGACTGGTCGGCCTCAAAGCGGGTACCGGCCAGCCTATTCGCCGGGCTGGAATACCGCCCTCGACGATCACCATTACGACGGACCGCAGCCAGCATGACGTCAGGCGGCAATTTCGGCATTATTCTTGCTCCAGAGAGAAATTCCTGTCCCTGCGTGGCTGCGTTGCCGCCACCGGGCATATCCGCTATCTAGCGCCGAAAGCAATGAAGAGGTTTCTACCATGGCCGACGCACCAACCACCGAGGCGCGCCTCACCGGGACGGTTCCACTCTACAAGACTGTAGAGCCGCTGAACCGGACCAAACACAAAACTTACGGCGTGAAGAATATCGCCACGCCTTACAGTTTTCTGAAGGACTGGCATTTCGTTCCCGCCATTGCCGGCGAGTTTTCGATCGCCAGCGGCAGCTATCCGATCATCTTCCTCGGCGACAAGAAAATGCCGGTTCTGGTGATGGGGCTGCGTCAGGGTACGAATGTGTTCGTCACTGAGGATGGCCAGTTCGACAGCGATCATTACGTACCGGCCTATGTGCGCCGCTACCCGTTCGTGAGCGCGTCCAATCCGATGGATCAGCCATCGACCGTCTGTGTCGATGTCGATGCGCCCTTCGTCGTCAAGTCGAAGTCGGACCTGCCTTTCTTCGACGAAGCCGGCGAGCCGACCGAGTATGTCAACAAGGCCGTCGAATTCGTCTCGGCTTTTGAAAACGACGCCAAGGTCACCGAAGCCTTCGTCGAACGTCTCCATGCGCTGGACCTGTTCGAACAGAAGAGCGTGCGGGTCGCCGATCCAAACAATCCGGACAACACCATCACGGTCGCGGAATATTGGGGCGTCTCGGAAGAGAAATTCGGCAATCTGCCGGCCGACAAGCTTGGCGAGATGCACAAGAATGGCGATCTGTTCGCGATCTCCGCGCATTTGATGTCGTTGCAGCGCTGGGAACGCATCATGCGTCGCGTTTCGATGCTTCCACCGGCGGCTGAAGCCAAGACCAAGGCCTAGCCCTGCACCAAGTCATTTTGACGGCAACGGCCGCGCTGAAAAGCGCGGCCGTTTGCTTGTTGGCTGCGTGTCGTCGATCACCATTGCGCGATCAGGCTTCGGTCCGCAACAAATCATGAGTATATGGCGCGTCAGGGCAACTCGCGCCCGCGTCAGTTTTGAGGTCAGTCCATGCGCCTTCTAGCCACACTCGCCGCGACCATTTTTTTGAGTGCGGGTATCGCGTCAACCGGGCAGGCACAACCAGGCTGGGCCTCAAGCGAGCCGATAGTCGACGCCCAGCTGGTCTCGGACGTGAGCGTCGCGGCGCCGGGTGAAGCGTTTCACATCGGGTTGCACCAGGTGATGCCGGACGGCTGGCACACGTATTGGCGCAATCCCGGCGATAATGGACTGCCAACCGATATCCGCTGGGACGTCCCGGCCGGCGTGACCATCGGTGAGATCGCATGGCCGGCGCCGAGCGAAATGCTGCTGGCTGAGACGATCATGGATTACGGTTATCACAATGAAATCGTTCTGCCGGTAACGGTTGAGCTGGATGCCGGCTATGCCGCGTCCGAGCTGCCCATTATTGCCCATGCCAGCTGGCTGGTGTGTGAAATCATCTGCGTGCCCGAAGAACGCACCCTGTCGCTGACCCTGCCGGTCGCGGCGCAATCGCAGCCCGATGAAGACGGACACTGGTATATCCAGGCGGCCTTCGACGCGGTGCCCCAGCCTGTCGCCGGGCTTGATGCCAAGATCGGCTTTGCCGATAGCGCGATCGTGCTGGAACTGAGCGGTGGCGATTTCTCCGCGCCCGATGCCGATTTACGCGACCTTACCTTCTTTCCCTATGATGGCAGCCTGATCCAGCATGCCGCAGCCCAGCGCGTCGAGCGCGATGCCGGCCTGACGCGGCTGATCCTGACCCCCGGCTTCCAGCCCGAACCGCAGGCCTCCCGGCTGCGTGGCGGCGTACTGCGTTACACAATGGGATCGGGTGCGGCCGCGCGTGAAATTGCGGTCGAGATCCAGGCCCAACCAGATCGCGACATGGTGTTGCCCGCATCGGCCCCGACAGCTGGGCCCTCATCGACCTTGCCGGCGGTCGCGCCGGGCATCATCGGCCTGCTTCTGCTCGCTTTTGGCGGTGGTTTGATCCTCAATCTGATGCCGTGCGTCTTCCCGATCCTGTCGATCAAGGTGCTGCAATTCGTTGAAGCGGCGCACGCTGATCCACATCGGGTCAAACGCCATTCCCTGTTCTTCCTCGCCGGTGTCGTGTTGAGCTTTGTTGCGCTGGCCGCGGTGTTGGTCGGGCTGCGTGAGTTCGGCTTGCCGGTCGGTTGGGGCTTCCAGCTACAGGTGCCCGTGGTGGTCGCGGCCCTCACGCTGCTGTTGTTCGCGATCGGTCTCAACCTGCTCGGCGTGTTCGAGATCGGGACCAGTCTTCAGGGTGTCGGCGGTGGTTTGAGCCAGAAGCCGGGCGCCCAGGGCGCCTTCTTCACTGGCATCCTCGCCGTGATTGTCGCCGCGCCTTGCGTTGGACCCTTGGCCGCCGGTGCACTAGGGCTGGCGCTGACGCAGCCGGTTGGCGTGGTATTATTGGTTTCGGCCGCGATGGGGGTCGGACTGGCCGCGCCCTTCGTGCTGATCAGTTTCGCACCGGCGCTGCAGCGCTTTATCCCCAAGCCGGGCCGCTGGATGGAGCAGTTCAAGCAATTCCTCGCCTTCCCGATGTTCGCCTCGGTGCTTTGGCTCAGCTGGGTGCTGGTGATCCAATCCGGGCCGTCAGGCCTGTTGCTGCTCGGTATCGGCCTGTTGACCCTCAGCCTGGCAATCTGGGCGCGTAAACAGAAACACCTGGCTTGGACGATTGTCGCGGTCCTGGCGCTACTGACCGGTCTGGCGTCGACCTTGGCCATCGCCCGCCTTCCGGCCGCGACCAATGCGCCGAGCCTGGCAATCGGCGAAGAAGTTTGGTCACGCGAGCGCGTCGCGGAATTGCGGGCGGCGGGGCAGCCGATCTTTGTCGATGTCACGGCGGCTTGGTGCGTCACCTGTCAGGTCAACAAGCTGGGCGCGCTCAGCGACCGCGCCGTGCTGGACGCGTTCGAGCAATATGGTGTGGTTGAAATGCGCGCCGACTGGACCAATCGCAATGACGAGATCGCGGCGCTGATTGCCGAGCATGGCCAAGCTGGCGTGCCGCTCTATCTGGTCTATCCGGCGGATGGTGGCCCGGCGCGGGTTCTGCCATCGGTCTTGACGCGCGATATCGTCATCAACGCCCTCGCCGAAGCGGCCGGCTGAGCCGGGCTCTAGTCGTGTGAGGCAGGGCAGGTGCCCGGCGGACCCAGCGTGTCTGGCAATTCCGCGCCATCGGCGGCCGGTGCGATTTCGGCAGCGTCATGCATCAGGGCCGCGATCTCGCGATAGACCCGGGCCTGGTCGGCGGCTGTCTCGGCGGCATTGAGCGCTTCCAGACGGCTGGCGGCATCGCCGGACATGCCACGGAAAATACAGCGCAAATCAATCGGACCGCCGGCCTCATCAATGGCGCGGCTGAGCCGCATCGCATCGGCGGAGAACTGGTCGAGATCGAATTGCAACGGGTCGTCGAGATCGATCGCCTCGGCGGGGGCGGCCGGTCGCTCGGCGGCGTAATCGGCGCGATGCTGGGCCTGTTCGGCGATATTGCGGGCCTGATCAGCGAGATCGGCACCCGGTTCGGCCAAGGCCGCCGAACTGGCGAGGAGAAGGCCGGCGAGGGCGGGCAGGAAAAGGCGCATGACGAGACTTCCGGCGACTAACGATCGGGTTGAAGCCTAGCAGCAAGAGTTTGACCGCCGGTGAATCTCACGACGCAAGGCGCTGAACTGGTGAAAAAACTGGTTCCCAGGAGCGTGTTCGATATTGAAGAGCGCTGACAGACGAGCGATTGCCTGCTTTACAGGGGGCAGGCCATCCACAGATCCAGCCGGAGAGTTTCATGAGCGCGAAGAAACCGTTTCGTCCCAAGGCCCGCCGTCCACGCGGTTTCGAGGATCGCTCCGGATCGGTGCTGCGCGCGGAACGCCATCTCGTCGAGACCGCCAGCCGGATCTATGACGATTGGGGCTTCGAGCCGCTACAGACGCCGGCCTTCGAATTCGCCGATGCGCTCGGCAAACACCTGCCCGATGAGGACCGTCCCAATGAGGGCGTGTTCGCGCTCGAGGATGATGACGGCCAATGGCTGTCGCTGCGCTATGACCACACCGCGCCGCTGGCCCGTTTTGTCGCCGAGAATTTCCAGGACCTCAACAAGCCCTATCGCCGCTATCAGGCTGGCGATGTCTGGCGCAATGAAAAGCCCGGCCCGGGACGTTTCCGGCAATTTGTCCAGTGCGATGCCGATACTGTCGGTGCACCCGGCCCGGCGGCCGATGCCGAGATGATCGCCCTGTCGGCCGAAGTGATGCGCGCGGTTGGCCTCGCCGACGGCGAGTATCTGATCCGGGTCAATGACCGGCGCATTCTCGACGGCGTGCTGGAAAGCATCGGTGCCGCCGAGCCCGAGCGCCGCATGCGGGTTCTGCGCGCGGCCGACAAGCTCGACCGGCTGGGCCGCAATGGCGTCGCCGATCTGCTTGGCGCCGGGCGCAAGGACGAATCGGGCGATTTCACACCGGGTGCCGGGCTGGAGCTTGCGGGCATTGAAACAATTCTCGCCTTCCTCGATTCCACCGGCGGCAGCCGCAGCGACGTGATCGGCCGGCTCGAGCCGCTGGTCGGTCAGTCGGAGACCGGGCGGCTTGGTCTCGCGGCGCTGGGCGAGATCGACAATGTGCTCTCCGCCATCGGTGTCGGCGATAACCGTGCCGTGTTTGACCCCTCCGTCGTGCGCGGCCTGGGCTATTATACCGGCCCCGTTTATGAGGCCGAATTGCTGGCGACGGCGACTTATGATGACGGCAAGCCGATCCAGTTTGGCTCGGTCGGCGGCGGAGGCCGCTATGATGATCTCGTCGCGCGCTTCACCGGCCAGGCCGTGCCGGCGACCGGATTCTCCTTCGGCGTCAGCCGTTTTGCCGCTGCGCTGGCGGCGCTCGGCCGTGTTGGTGCGGGTCAGGAACGTCCGCTGGTGATCGTGATCGCGGCGGAAAAAGACCAGTCGGCGCGCTATCTCGCCATGGCATCGGAACTGCGCGCGGCCGGCTTCCGCGCCGAGGCCTTCGCCGGTGGCGGCAATATGGGCAAACAGCTGAAGTATGCCGACCGGCGCGGCGCCGTTGCGGCGGTGATTATTGGCTCGGACGAGCGCGAACAGGGTGTGGTGACGATCAAGGATCTCAAACTTGGCGCCCGGCTGGCCTCGCAGATCAGCGATAACCGCGAATGGCGTGAAGAGCAGCCGGCCCAGATCACTGTCGCTGGTGATGCCTGGATCGAGGCTGTACGCACCGTGGCCGGACGTGACGGGAAGTCTGTTTGAGCTGTAAAGAAATAACCATCTTCAACTGAAATTGCGGAGACTAGGGTTGACCTTACATGACCTCTACGTCAACGTCGCGCCTGGACCGGGCCTGACCGTCTAGTCCTTGGCGTTTCGGGGAGAAACGTCCTTTATCGACCAACCGCAAATTTCGGGGCTGGCTTAGGCCAGCCCCGCCTTTTTGCCCACTCCGACACTCCTTGGTCATCCGGTTCGGAACGCAAAAGGGCCAGCTTGCGCCGGCCCTTTCGTCTGTCATTTCGATTCGTTTCGGGACCTATTTCTCGCCATCGGCGCCGTCGGTCTCGAATTCAAACTCGAACACCCGACGATCATTGTCAGCATCATCGCTGCGCAAAACGATGACCCGGCGGCCGGTCAGATCGACCTCGCTGGCGCTGCCATCTTCGCGATTGAGGCGGACAATCCGCCGCTCCTGGCGGCGGCCTTCACCGGTCCGGCCACCGGCCAGCCGGTCGGCTTCGAGCTGGTTGAGCCAGCTGACCAGATCATCGCCGGTCTGTTCCTCGCCATTGACCCAGATCTGCCGGCGGCCGTCATCGCTGCTTTCGACGCGAATATCCTGCTCGTCGTGCCGACCATTATCCATCGACGGGTCTTGAGACATGCTGTGGTGACGCTCGACGCGGGCCTCATTGCGCGCGACCCGAACCGCGTCGCGCTCGACGCGCACGTGGTGACGTTCGACGCGTGCCGCTTCGCGCTCACCCCGCGCGGAATCGCGCTGGACCCGAGCCTCGTCGCGGGCGGCGCGGGCTTCGTCGCGGCCGGCTCGCGCCGCTTCGCGGGCGACATGACGCATTTCGACGCTCGCGCGGCGGCTCTCATCGCGCCCTTCCAGGGCGGCCTCGCGCATCTCGCCGCGCATGGCCTCCATCGCTTGGCGGATCTCCTCGCGGGCATTCTCCATGGATGCGCGGGCGGTTTCGCGCTCGGCTTCGGTCATGGCGCCCCAATCGCGCGAATCGCTTTCGATGAGCACATCGTGATCCAGACCCTCGAGGGCGGCCTCAAGCGAGGCCATCACGTCGTGCTCCATGCCTTCGGAATCGAACTCGAACCGGAACTGATCCATATCACCAGCCATGCGCGCCGCATTCTCGGCGCGTTCGGCCATGTGCATGACGAACTGGCTGTCGAAGCGATCCCTGTCGCCGCCATTCAAAACCCGGATTTCATCGCCATCGACGATGATGGTGGTCGCGCCGTCGGCCTCGACCTCCTGTCCGTCAATGACCACGTGATTGCCGTGGATCTGGACCTCTTGGCCATTAATTGTCAGCCGGGAATCGGCCCCGCTTCCCTGCATGTGGATGGTCCGCTCGCCGTCCTCGCCGCGAATCTCGATCACGGTGCCGCCCTGGGTCCAGGTCATGGCGTGATCATTGGCGACGCGAACGCCCGGATGCCGGTTGTCGTCATCGACCGCCCAAGCTGCGGTCCCGGCCAGAGTGACGGCTGCTGTGGCGAGCAGGAAGGTCTTCATGATGTGTCCCTTTCATCGGATGTGATGCGCACAGTGGATGGCGCAGCATTACCGCGTCTTGGCTCCGAGCTGAATATTTGGAAAGTTTACGCCGGACGGCCGGTCTTGGCGAACCGGGTCGTTCCTGCGTTGAAAGAGGCGCGACGCTTGGTTGGCGCCGCGCCAAGTCACTGCAGGGGCCGCAGATCGTGACAAGAGCGGCTGACCGGCAGACTGGCGTTCCCAAACCTACAAAACTCTGGCGGCGGTGTGACGATTCCGCAATCCGACCTTCATCTTGCGCTTGCCTCGACGGCCTGCGCTTTGCATGGTGACCACGAGTTTGTTCGCTTCGGAGTTCCCCCATGACCCATCCCGACCAGGGGCCTGATCGCCGGAGCGTTTTGCGCTGGGCTGCTGCCGGGGCCGGCCTCAGCCTGCTGCCCGCATCTTACGCCTTCGGCGAGGCGATGAGCCTGGAGCAACGTGTTGGGCAGATGCTGCTGCTCGGCTTCATCGGTTCGACGGTTGATACCGGCGGCGCTGACCAGATCGCCGGGCATCTCGCCAGTGGACGGATCGGCGGCGTGCTCTTCCTGCGCCATAATGTGCGCAGCCGCGAGGGCGTTGAAGGCCTGACGGCGCGCTTTCGTGAGATTGATCCGACAGCCTGGATGGCGGTCGACCAAGAGGGCGGGCTGGTGCAGCGCCTGTCGCGTGATCTCGGCTATACCGCGATCCCGCGCGCCTTGATCGTGGCGCAAAGCGACAGTGTTGAGCAGGCCAAGGCCGTTTATAGCGAAGCAGCCGATGAATTCGTCGCCGCCGGTTTCGACCTCAACCTCGCCCCTGTCGCAGATCTCAATGACCCGGAAAACGCCGTCATCGGCGTGCATGGACGCTCCTATGGCAATGATGGCGAAACCGTCGCCGCCTATGCCGCGGCCTTTATCGAGGCCTATGACGAGGCCGGGGTCGTCTGCGCCATCAAGCATTTCCCCGGCCATGGCCATTCGCGTGGCGACAGCCATGCCGGCTTTGTCGACATCACCGACACCTGGAGCGAGGCCGAGCTCGACCCCTTCCGCCGTCTGATCAATGCCGGTGAAGCGCAGCTGATCATGGGCGGCCATCTCACCAATCGCCATCTCGATCCGACCGGCGTGCCGATCACCTTCTCGGCGCCCGTGATCGAAGACCTGCTGCGCGGCCAGATGGGCTATACCGGCGCCGTCATGACCGATGATCTCGACATGGGCGCGATCCACGAGAATTACTCCCAGCGCGAAGCCGTGCTGCGTTCGATCGAGGCCGGCAATGACATCATCATGCTCTCCAACTCCGCCGCGCCAGACCCGCAATTGCCGCAACGCGTTCTCGGCTGGGTCAGCGAAGCGATCACCGAAGGCCGCCTGACCGAAGCGCGGATCGACCAGTCGGTCGCGCGGATTGCGGCGCTAAGGGCCGTGTCTGGATAGTTGGCTGAGGGCGACGGAAGGCTGGTGTGTGCCTCGGTTTTCTGGGACGCCTCTTGCAACTATACCTTAGGCTCGCAAGCGCATCGGAATTCCAATGAGCCAAACCAAAAACAGTGCAGGCCGGAAATTGGTCGATGCCGCCGCGGTTCAAAAAAGGCCCCTGACCCGAGCGAATGAGGCAATGTCTCCACAGGTCATGTCAGAGGAAGCCTTCTCCTGTACGCATCTTCAGGATGCGGCGTATTATTCGGATGATTCGACCCTGGTCCTTCATATGGATGTTCGCGACGGTCTCAAACTTCTCGCGGAGGCGGGCGTGAGGGTGAACTGCGTGGTTACCTCACCCCCGTTTTATGGTCAGAGAGACTATGATGTCGAACGTCAAATTGGTCTTGAGTCTCATCCTTCCGCCTTCATTTCCGAACTCGCCGATGTGTTCGATGCAACCCGAAAGGTCCTTGCTGATAATGGTAGTTTGTGGGTGAATCTCGGGGATACCTATTGGAGTGGAAAAGGTGAGCATCGAAGCGGCGAGACAAAGCAATCGGCGCGAAGGTTTGGAATTCGCCCTCAAGACAAGAAGGGGGATGGAGGGTGGTGTGTTCCGAAGCAGCTCCTGTTGATTCCTCACCGTCTTGCGATTGAAATGCAAGATAGGGGCTGGCTGGTTCGGAATGACAACGTTTGGGTGAAACCCAATCCGATACCAGATCAAGTTCGCGATAGATGTTCAATGTCGCACGAGTATGTGTTTCATTTCGCGAAGGAACGTTGGTACTATTTCGACAAAAGCGCTGTCGGTCGGACCTCGGAATCAGGATCGACACTTCCACCACTTGATACTTGGGAAGTGCCCCCGGTGCGCGGGCAGGCGGGGCGCCACAAGGCACGCTTTTCCCAGGAACTGGTTCGTATCCCGATACTGACGACCACGCCTCCTCGGGGGGTTGTCTTGGATCCATTTGCGGGGAGCGGGACCTCTCTAGTCTTTGCGCGAAAGCACGGATTTCGGGCCATCGGGATCGACGCTAAGAGAGAATATTGCGATCTAATGGTTCGCCAACTCGAATCAGTGTCCGAAACTAAAATTGGGTCGAAATGATTATCGCAATTAACTGAGGAGCGGCAATCTATGTATATTTCTGACGTTGCTATCTTAACCGCGATAAAAATTCTGCGCGCAACCGTCCATCCATTCGTGGGGATAACCTTCGTGGCGTGTAAGCGCCATGGACTAGGCGTTGGTGAGGCTGAAGAGGTTAGCATCGACACGGTTACGCGAGCCCAAATGGACGAATATCACAGAATTGACCGTAGAAGTGAATATTACTTTCAACCATTCAATGGTAGTTACAAGTGGTGGTTAACTAAACGATACCCATCAACCGGTCTTCAAACAGCCAATACTCAAACGTTTAAGTCCGTGTTTATGCATGAACACGGTTCAAATGAATGGGCTTTTTCAGAAAATTATTTGGACATATTGATACATGAGCTAAATTTGAGGGGGCATTCTGCAGAAATTCCTGCTGACGCGTTGGCAATTTGGTTTTTCAAGGGCGAAAACTTAGACGGCGTGACGACGTATGATGACTTGGTGGAGTTGTTTTTCAGGAAATTTGGCATTTCTAAAGATGAAGAGTCGCGATTGTTCTCAGCAAGAATGATGGGCGATAAATTGCCTAGCGAATTGGCATTTATCGCCGAGCCGCTGGAGATGACATCTGTCCTCCACCAGCTGCCGGCAGCGCCTGATGCCGAAGCTGAAGGCGGGCGGACGATTACGTCACTAAATTTGGTGAATGCGGGACCGGCACGCGAAATGCGGTTGGACTTTGGATCACGTCTTTCTGTGGTTACGGGTGACAATGGCTTAGGCAAATCCTTTCTCTTGGACTTTACGTGGTGGGCAGCTACTGGCGGTTGGGCGGATCGCGAGGCGCTTCCACAACAGGGCGATGACAAGCTACCGTCCAAGGTGGAATACACACTGAGCACTTCGACCGGGCGGCTGTCGACATTTGCGGCAACCTTTGATCGCAAACGGTCGTCTTGGGATCGTTCCGGCGACTCAATGACCGTTGAGGCGTTGGCGGTTTTTTCTCGAGCGGACGGATCATTCGCAGTTGCGGACCCTCTCCGTGAGCAGTTCAATCTTCGCCCTGCCGTTGCAGGAAGTTTGTCCGCCGCCGATGTCTGGAATGGACGCGAGGGAGTGCTCGAGGGGCTCATTCGCGACTGGGTGCGATGGCAGACCTCAGCGGACCGGAGGTCATTCGACCAGTTCGCTTCAATATTGAAGAGGTTATCGCCGGAGGATCTGGGGACTCTCGTACCTGGGCCGGCTGTGAGATTGCCAGGGGACCCTCGCGAGATCCCAACCATTCAACATACGTATGGGACAATTCCTGTTACCCATGCGTCCTCAGGCGTCAAGCGAGTGCTGCTTCTCGCTTATCTAATCATCTGGTCCTGGCGAGAGCATGAACTCGCAGCTGAACGGCTGGGTTCACCCCCCCTCCGGAGGATGATGGTGTTGGTTGATGAGCTTGAAGCTCACCTGCATCCGAAATGGCAGCGCATTGTCTTGCCCGCATTGATGGGGGTGGGAGATTTGCTTAGTAGCGATCTTGCGCTCCAGATGATTGCGGCGACCCATTCGCCGATGATCCTCGCCTCAATGGAAGCAACATTTGATCCCTCCAGTGACGTTCTCTACCATCTTTACGGTGATGGCCCAGACGTGAAGCTTGATGAAATTCCATTCGTGAAATACGGAGATGCTTCTGGATGGCTCACGTCCCCGCTCTTTGGACTGCGCCACGCTCGGTCCCGTGAGGCGGAAGCGGCGATCGAGGCAGCCAAGGCGCTTCAGCTACAGGAAGAACCCGCATTCGAAGAAGTCTCTGAAGTCTCGGATAGGTTGCGAACGCACCTAGCGGGTGATGACAAGTTCTGGCCAAGATGGCTCTATTTTGCTGAGCGGCATGGAGTGATGATGTGATCCGCGTCGCCGCTAAGCCGGAGTACCCAGATTTTGACAGAAATGTGCGACGCCCTGGAGCGGCGTTTCTTGCCGTGTGTCCGGCGCCGACTTCTGCGGAGTTCAAGAGTAAGAACTACTGGAGTAAAGCAGCGCCAAGCCTTCATGCTGCCTACTCGGGTATCTGCGCCTACACAGCGATGTATATGCCAGAACAGGGAACGGTAGACCATTTCCTTCCGAAGGTTGACTACCCTAGCCTCGCTTACGAGTGGGCCAACTTTCGTTTGGCCAATGGACGGGTGAACAACGCCAAGGGGAATTCGCCGAACATCATAGATCCCTTTGAGGTGGAAGATACTTGGTTTCACATGGACGTTCCGGATTGCCTTTTGAGGTCAAATCCATCTCTTGAAAGGGCGCTTCGCCGTCGAATAAATATGACAATCAATTCGCTGCGCCTGAATCAAGATGACAGTTACGTTCAGGAGAGATGCAACATTCTGATGGAGTATGCGCGGGCCGACATCTCGATGGACTTTCTCCAGCGGCGCTACCCATTCTTGGCCAAGGAGCTGGTTCGACAGGATATCAACCAACTGCAGCTGCGAGATATTTTCAGGGTGTAGACTCGGCTCGTTCCGGAGGTCAGAGTGCTTGGTGCATAAGCTCAGGCCCGTCTCTCGACCGGGCCCCTTCGCCCCTTCTACGACGAGCGGCTGGATACCCAAAGTTTCTTGGTGGGTACTCTGGCGACAGCCTCCACAGGTCGTCTTGGGACGCGCTCCCTATCCCCCCTGCGCTGCGAGCATGAAGAGAATGTCCCGCGCCAATGTTCCGGCCAGTTGCGGCTCGCTGCAATTGAGGTGGACGATGACGGTGATGTCGGGCGCCAATACGCGGACGACCGTGGTGACATAGCCGTCGATATAGCCGCTATGCGTCACGAGCTTCAGACCGGATTCGTGTTGGACATACATCGGGCCGAGCGCGCGGTAGCGGCCATCGCCGCGATCGAGCTTGTCGGAGAGCATGGAGCGGCCGATATCGGCCAGTGCGCCGTCGCTGGCGAAGACGGCATCGAGGAAGGTCGCGGTATCGTCTGCGCTCGCCAGAACACCGCCATCGGCGCCATTATTGTCCTGCAGGGCGAAGGTATCGAAATTCGCGTCATCGCCGCGGCCATAGCCGTGGATGCGATCATGCGGATCGCCAGACACATTATAGCCGGTGGCCTGCAGGTGGAGCGGGGTGAAGATGATCGAGTCCATCAACGCGCCGAGCGTCTGACCGGTGACCGCTTCGGCCACCAGACCGAGTAGCTGGTAATTGCTGTTGGAGTAGGCGTAATCCGCGCCGGGCGCGAAGTCGGCAGCGCGGCCCTGGATATGACCCAGTGTCGTGTCGGGTGTGTTTCTCGCCACCGTGCTGACCTGCGCATCCCAAGCATCGTCATAATAGTCCGGCACGCCGGATGTGTGGTTGAGCAATTGGCGGATGGTGGCGAGGTTGGCATTCGCCACGCCTTCAATCCGTGCCGGTTCGACATAATCCGCCGCCGTCCGGTCCAGATCGACCTGACCGTCGAGCACCAGCCGGTGGATGACGGCGGCGGTGTAGAGCTTGCCCACGCTGGCCATGCGCAGGCGGTCATCATCCGCCATCGGTTCGCCGGTTGCCCGGTTGGCGAGGCCGCGGCTGAACACATGCCGCTCACCGCCCACTTCCACCAGCACGATGGCGCCGGCCACGCCCTCGGCGAGCGTTTCGTCGATGCGCGCCTCGATGCGGCTGTCGAGGCTGGTCTCGCTCGGGCTGGCGGGTTGGGCACTGCAGGCGCTGGCCAGGCAGGCAAGGGCGGAGATAGCGGCGATCAGGGTGTGAGAGGCGGGAAACATTGAAAACTCGCAACTTGTTTCGGATGGCTGGGCAGACTAGACGGGATTGCGTGCCGTGAATGGGCGATTTCCGCATCACCAACGGCGAATTTCGCCGATTGATCGTCGACACGATGGAGGCACGCTATGCTGGACACATTCGATCTTGCCATACTGACCGTTGTTCAAGCGGATAATCGTCTGCCGAACCGGGAAATCGCCTCCAGGGTGAGCCTGTCGGAGACGGCGGTCCGCCGTCGGCTTGAGCGACTACGATCCGAGGGGATTATCCAGGGCGATGTGGCGCTGCTGGACCGTGATGCGCTGGGCCAGACCCTGATCGTCTCGGTCGTCTTTTGTGAGGACACCGCCGAGGCCTATGCGCGCTTTCGCCAGCAAATGGTTGAGAGCAGCCGGGTGACGCAATGCTATTCGATCGCCGGCGTGGTGGACTTCATCCTGATCGTGCACGCGCCCGATTTGCGCGAGTTCGAAGCCTGGGCCCAAACGACCCTGCTCAGCGATCCGGTTGTGAGGCGCTATGAGACGTCGGTCGTTTTCACCACCCATAAATTCTCGACCGTCGTGCCGCTCGGCTGAGCGCGCACTTCCGAATCACTTGTGGGCCGAGTGCCGGTCTAGGCCCTCAGCGGCCCCATCAAGGCAAGCGTATTGCCCTCGGGATCTAGGAAGAACCAGATCGCTAGCGGGGGTGTCTGCGACGGGTCAGCGATGAGTGGCTCCGGATGGAACTCCACGTCTTTTTCGGAGAGGATGCGTTGACTGGTCCTCAGATCGTCCGTGCCGAAATAGATGGGTGCACCCGCGCCGGGCAGGAGATTGCCGGCCGGGCCAACCATGAGGCGAATACCGCCGGCATCGAAAAAACTCATGCCACCCGTCTCGAACAGCTTGGGCAGCTCGAGTATGTCTTGATAGAAGGCGGCGCAAGTTTCCGGCTTCTTGGCCGGAATGGCGATCTGGATGAGCCCCGCGACGGGGCCGGCTTCAGAAACGGTCACTCCTGACATCTCACTCTCCTTATGCCCGACCTTTCGGCCTTGGCCTGCGCCTTCGGGACACGAAACTTTGCCGACACGCTCGGCACAATCAATTAAGTTAGTTTGACGAACTAAATATTTAGAGTCAAGCTACTCCCAGGCAGGGGACGCGCAAGCGAAGAGAACGGAGTTGCGAGACCAATGACGGGCGGATCCAATAGTGCGAAGCGCGGCCGAACGACCGGGGACCGGGTACATTCTGCCGCAATCCGCTTCCTGCGGGCGGTGCGCACAGTCGATGACGGGGCGAGATTGAGCGCACCACGACTGTCCATCCTGTCAGTCCTGGCCTTCAAGGGGCCCCTGAGCTTGGGTTCCCTGGCCGAAGCCGAGCAGGTCACGCCAGCAACAATGACGCGGCATATCCAGGGCCTGGAAACAGGAGGCCTTGTGAGCCGGGCGAAGACGTCAAAGGACAACCGAGTGGTGACAATCTCGTTGTCTGGGGAGGGCCGGCGGCAGTTCGACGCGGCGCGAAATGCACGCCTCGCGGCACTGGACTCAGCGGTCGCAGCGCTTGAGCCGGAGGATATTGCCAAGCTCGACGCCGCGTCGGCTGCCCTGCTTGCGCTGGCGGAAAGACTGACGGTGAAACCAGACTAGAAAAAGGCCGCCCCCATCGGGAGCGGCCTTGTCCTTGTCATTCAGCCTGGGCTGAACGGCATGATTACATCATTCCGCCCATTCCGCCCCGCCGTCCGGTTCCCGGACGGCTCACCTTTCGATGATGGGCGGACTCATGGGCGTCAGTGATTACATCATTCCGCCCATTCCGCCCATGCCGCTCATGTCGGGCATGCCGCCACCAGCGCCTTCTTCTTTGGGCTGATCGGCAACGGCCGCTTCCGTGGTGATCAGCAGGGAGGCGACCGAAGCGGCATCCTGCAGAGCGGTACGGACGACTTTCGCCGGGTCGATCACGCCGAAGTCGAGCATGTCGCCATATTCTTCAGTCTGGGCATTGAAGCCGAAGGTGAGGGAAGGATTTTCCATCACCTTGCCGACCACGATCGAGCCTTCGACGCCGGAATTTTCGGCGATCTGGCGGATCGGGGACTGCAGGGCGCGCGAGATGATCGCGATGCCCTGGGTCTGGTCAGGATTGTCGCCCTTGAGGCCGACCAGCTTCAGGGAAGCTTTCAGCAGCGCAACGCCGCCACCGGCAACAATGCCTTCTTCAACGGCCGCACGGGTCGCATTGAGGGCGTCGTCGACGCGGTCTTTCTTCTCTTTGACTTCCATTTCAGTCGCGCCGCCGACCTTGATCACGGCAACACCGCCTGCCAGCTTGGCCAGGCGCTCTTGCAGCTTCTCACGGTCATAATCGGAGGTCGTGTCTTCGACCTGGCGACGGATCTGGGTGACCCGGGCTTCGATCGCGGCACGTTCGCCGGCACCGTCGACGATGGTGGTATCGTCCTTGGTGATGCCAACGCGCTTGGCAGTGCCGAGCATGTCGAGGGTGACGGTTTCAAGCTTGATGCCGAGGTCTTCGGAGATGACCTGGCCACCGGTCAGGATGGCAATGTCTTCCAGCATCGACTTGCGACGATCGCCGAAGCCTGGTGCCTTGACGGCAGCAATCTTCAGGCCGCCACGCAGCTTGTTGACCACGAGGGTCGCCAGCGCTTCGCCTTCGACGTCTTCCGCGATGATCAGCAGAGGACGGCCCGACTGAACGACGGTTTCCAGGATTGGCAGCATGGGCTGAAGCGATGTCAGCTTTTTCTCGTGCAGCAGGATGTAGGGCTCTTCGAGCTCGACATTCATTTTCTCTGCATTGGTGATGAAGTAAGGCGACAGGTAACCGCGGTCGAACTGCATGCCTTCAACGACGTCCAGCTCGGTGTCGAGGGATTTGGCTTCTTCAACCGTGATGACGCCTTCATTGCCGACCTTTTCCATGGCCTTGGCAATCATGTCACCGATTTCGGTGGCGCCATTGGCGGAGATCGTACCAACTTGGGCGATCTCGGCTTGACCCTTGATCGGGGTGGCAGAGGCTTTGATCTCGGCGACGACGATGGCAACAGCCTTATCGATGCCGCGTTTGAGATCCATCGGGTTCATGCCGGCGGCAACCGATTTCATGCCTTCACGAACGATGGACTGGGCCAGGACCGTGGCGGTCGTGGTGCCGTCACCGGCTTCGTCATTGGTCTTCGAAGCCACTTCGCGCAGCATTTGTGCGCCCATGTTTTCGAATTTGTCGGCGAGCTGGATTTCCTTGGCGACCGAAACGCCGTCCTTCGTGGTGCGCGGGGCACCGTAGGATTTTTCCAGAACGACATTGCGGCCTTTCGGGCCGAGGGTCACTTTGACGGCGTTAGCCAGGATATCGACACCGCGCAGCATGCGCTCACGGGCGTCTGCACCAAAAAGTACGTCTTTAGCAGCCATGGGATTAGTTCCGTTTGCTAGAGTGGGTCAGATGGGATTGGGGCGGCCGTTCAGGCGCTAACAATGCCCAGGATGTCGGATTCTTTCATGATGATCAGCTCGGTGCCGTCGAGGGTGACCTCGGTGCCGGACCATTTGCCGAACAGGATGCGATCGCCGGTTTTGACGTCGAGGGCACGGACAGAGCCGTCTTCCTTGATCGCGCCGGTGCCCACGGAGACGATTTCGCCTTCCTGGGGTTTTTCCTTGGCGGTGTCGGGGATGATGATCCCGCCTTTGGAGGTGGATTGTTCTTCGAGGCGTTTTACGAGAACGCGGTCGTGCAGAGGACGAAAGCTCATCTTGGTGTATCTCCAACAAGAGGACAGAAATCAAAAAGCAGCTCGGTCATGAGCTTGGCACTCACGACCATCGACTGCTAACAGAGGGGCAGATAAGCAGTGCGACAGGCGGCGTCAAGGGCGGTGATGTGCGCTGATCACGGGAAATTTCGTGCCGGGTTCGGGTCTGGTCATTTTGCGTTCATCGCGCGATTGATATCGCTCGTCTGCCCTGCCTGTGTTAATGAACGCCCTGATGGTCCTAGCGACCGCACAATCGAGAGGTCGAACCGATGAAGATCCGTACTGCGCTGATGACTACCCTGGCTGCACTGGCCATGACGGCCTGCACCACCACCGACCCCTATACCGGCGAAGTCCGCCCCAATTACACTGGACGCGGCGCGCTGATCGGCGCGGCCGCTGGCGCTGCGCTCGGCTATCTCACCAATACATCCGACAGCCAGGAAGGCCGGACCAATGCCCTGATCGGCGCCGGTATTGGCGGTCTCGCCGGAGCCGGGATCGGCAATTACATGGATCGCCAGGAAACCGCGATGCGCGAAGCCCTGTCCGACAGTGGCGTCGGCGTTCGCCGCCAGGGCAATGATCTGCTTTTGATCATGCCGGGCGATGTCACCTTCGACACCAATTCCTCGTCGATCAAATCGGACTTCTACCACATCCTCAACGATGCGGCCGAAGTGCTGAACCGCTATCCCGCCACCTATGTCGATGTGGTTGGTCATGCCGACTCAACCGGCGCCGATGCCTATAACCAGACCCTGTCCGAGCAGCGGGCCTCGTCGGTCGGCAGCTATCTGATTTCCCAGGGCGTGCTGCGCGACCGTTTCTACATCGCCGGCATGGGCGAGCGTTCGCCGATCGCCAGCAATGACACCTCCGACGGGCGCGCCCGCAACCGGCGCGTGGAAATCCTGATCCGTCCGCACACCGTTTCCTGATAGCGGACTCCACTGAATTGATCGAAGCGGCCCACCCTGGTGGGCCGCTTTTTTCATGTTCGCGGGCAGGCGCGACGCTGCGGGTTTACCTTCATTAACCAAACGACAACCGGTGCGGGATCAGCTTAGCGTTACGTATTGCTACCGATTCGTTTTCGGCAATCCGGGTTCAACAAGGCTGCCCATGCCCCGCGCTTCAGATATTCTCATCCTGCTGACCTATGTGATGATCGCCGTCGTCGCAGCGATCGGCTTTGAATATTTCGGCCTGATGTCGACCTCGACGGCCTGGATGATGGGCGCCATCGTCTTCATCGTGGCGGGCATGGCGCATTCGGCTGCGGCCCATGCGCATGAACGCCGCACCACGGAAGAAGAAATCCGCGGTCTCAAATCGGCCAATCTCGCTCTGGCTGAAGAATTCGAGGCCGCCCAGCGCCGCCTTGATGAGATCACCGACGAGCTGCGCTGCGAAGCGGTTGAACGCGATAATGCCTTTGTGCATGAAGTCAAAGTGCTGGAGGATTTGGTGCGCCGGGTCGGCGAACCTATCCCGGACCGGGCCGGCCATGCGGTCGAGACCAGCGGCAAGGCGGTCAGCATCGATGTCATCCGCGAAGCGCTGCAGGCCAATCGCGTCGACCTCTACCTGCAGCCCATCGTCACCCTGCCGCAGCGCCGGATCATGTTCTATGAAAGTTTCACCCGGCTGCGCGATGCGGCGGGACGTGTGCTGGCACCGAGCGTTTTCATCGAGGCCGCCGAGCGTGCGGGTTTGATGACCGAAGTCGATAATCTTCTGCTGTTCCGTTGCGTCCAGATCCTGCGTCGGCTGACGCAGCAGGATCGCCGTGTCGGGATTTTCTGCAATGTCTCGCCCAATTCGCTGGCCGATGAGAGCTTCTTCCCGTCCTTCCTCGACTTTATCCGCCAGAATAATGACCTGGCCGGCGCCTTGATCTTCGAAATCCCGCAGCGCGCTTTTATCGAACGCAATGCCATCGCAGCGCGCAACATGTCGCGCATGGTCGATTTCGGCTTCCGTTTCTCGGTCGATCAGGTCACCGATGTCGATCTCGATCTGAATGAGATGCAGCGGGCCGGTGTGCGCTTCGTCAAGATCGCCGGCGGACGCCTGCTCGATGCCGTCAATAATCTGGAATCGATCGCCGGTCTCGAAGCCGGATCCATCGCACACGAAGATATGGCCGGCGTGTTCGCCCGGCACGGGATTGATCTGATCGTCGACAAGATCGAGACCGAAGCGACCGTCGTCGAAGTGCTCGAGCTCGACGTTGCCTTTGGCCAAGGCCATTTGTTCGGCGAGCCGCGTCCAGTGCGTGACGAGGCGCTCGATGAAGCCGGCAATGTCATCCGGATGGCTGGCTAACGGCGATTGACCCGGCGCAGCGACGCTGCTTCAACGCCTGCATGACCCAGACTGTATCCCCGTCCCAACCCGCCAATCTGTCCCGGCTTCGTGACCGCTATGACGTCCTGTATTGCGATGTCTGGGGCGTGATCCGCGATGGCCGAAGCCTTCTGCCAGCCGCTGTCGATGCGCTGGCCAGGTTTCGCCAGTCCGGCGGCTTTGTCTGTCTCGTCTCCAATTCGCCGCAACGCGCGCGCGGACTGGCCGCCATGCTCGACCAGATGGGCATGCCGGCGGGCAGTGTTGATGCGATGGTCACGTCCGGCGATGCGATCCATGCCGAATTGGCCCTGCGCGCTCCTGGCCGCGCCCTGCGGATCGGGCCGGATGGCGATGATGACCTCTATGACGGGTTGGAGATCGAATTTACCGGCATCGAGGACGCACAATTCATCAGTTGCACTGGGCCTGACGATTACTGGAACGGCAAGCCGGAAGATTATCGCGCAGTGCTGGAGACGGCGCTGGCGCGCGATCTCGATCTGGTCTGCGCCAATCCCGACATTATCGTCCAGTCCGGTGATCGTCTGATCTATTGCGCCGGTGCCATCGCGCGTCTCTACACAGCGATGGGTGGGCGCAGCGTCGTCGCCGGTAAGCCGCATCGCCCGATCTACGCGCTGGCGCGGACCAAGGTGGAAGCATCGGGCAGGGCGTTCGATCCGAAACGGGTGCTGGCGATTGGCGACGGGCCTGAAACCGATATCGCCGGGGCATTACGGGCTGGTGTTGATGCGCTGTTTATCGCCGAGGGCATCCATGGCGCAGATATGAATAGCGACAGCCCCGATTTCGAGGCTGTCGCTGACATTCTGGGGAATTATGACGTCACCGCGCGCTGGTGGGCGCCCAAGCTGGTCTGGTCTGATTAGTCGAACAGCGAGTCGATCGAGTTCTGGTCCAGATCATTGACCGGCGGCGCATCCATCGTCGCGAACATCGCGTCGATATCGTCCTGGCTGGTTTCCGGGCCGCCCATCGCCGGGCCGTTGAGCAATTGCTCGCGGGCACGCTTTTCCTGGGCCGTCTCTTCGTGCGGAGCATGGTCGGCATCACGCACGCCCATCACTTCGGCGAAGTGGGCAACGCGCTCTTCGACATGGCGCAGGCTGTTGACGACTTTCGAGACGCGCTGACCGGCGAGATCCTGGAAACTGCAGGCCTCAATAATGGTCATCATGCGTGCTTCGACATTGGCCCGATAAGCGTCAAAATCCTGTTCATCATCACACAACACATCCTCGGCCGCCGACATGATCGTCTCGGTGGCTTTCTCGGTGTCCCCAACCACGGCCTCAAGTTCGGCTCCGGCGGTGGGAATGCGCTGGGTCTTGATATCATTGGGTCGCAATGCCGCAATCTCGTCCCGCGTGCGCGAGATATAATCGGCAATATAATTGAATTCCTGGCAGATCGACTGGTCGAGGGAGCTGAAAAACAGCTTCATCGTATCCGTCAGCTGGTGGGCCAGCTTCAAAACTTCCATGATCTGCGCACCTTGCAGATCGCTGGCCTTCAACGAGGCGAGCGAGCTGCGGACTTGCGCGGCAACATTAGCGGCGGGCATGGGGCCCTCCTTGCTTAGCAGGTTCAAACAACGGGTCGTCCAGGGTTCAGCCTAGAAGTCACCCAAAACGGCGGACATCTTTGATTTGAGAGTGCCAGCATTGAAGGGTTTCACGATGTAGTTGTTCACACCGGCTCGTTTCGCCGCGACAACATTCTCGGTCTTCGATTCTGCGGTCACCATGATGAAGGGTGTTGCTTTCATGCCCTCATCAGCGCGAACCTTCTGCAGAAGCTCGTAGCCGGTCATCGGTTCCATGTTCCAGTCAGAGATGACCAGTCCATATTTGTTTTCCTGCATCTTCGCGAAGGCTTCGCCTCCATCGGACGCATCGTCCACATTCTCGAAGCCAATCTGCTTGAGCAGGTTGCGTATGATTCTGATCATGGTTTTGTAGTCATCCACAACCAGGATCGACATTGTCATATCGACAGCCATGCTAAGTCTCCATCCACTCGGCGCGTTTCCTGGGACAGCTTGTTCCGCTGTCTTCATCGATGACCCTAGACAATTGCAGATAAAAATCGGTTAAAGCGGGCAAAGAGACGGAGAGACTCATGGCCGAAAATGATGGAATTGCCTTGGAGGACATGCGAATCGGACAATCGGCAGAAGCAGCGCGAGTCGTTGAAGAAGCCGATTTGGACCAGTTTGCGCAGGTTTCCGGTGATTATAACCCGGTCCACATGGACGAAGTTTACGCCCGATCGACCCCGTTTCGGGGCCGGATTGTCCATGGCGCGCTCGTCGCATCCCACATCTCCGGCGTGCTCGGCAATCAGCTGCCAGGACCTGGCGCGATCTTTTTGGCCCTGAATATGCGCTTTTTCCAGCCGGTCCGGATTGGCGATGAAGTGCTGACCCGCGTCACGGTCAAGGACATCGATATCAAGGCGCGGCGCCTGATTATGGATTGCGTCTGCACGGTGGAGGGCAAGGTCGCGATGCAGGCCGAAGCTGAAGTCATGGTGCGCAAGCGCCGCCGCAAACCGGTTGAATAAATTTTGATGCAGGTTTTTCACGGATATGACGGGCTGAAATCCAGTGCGCGCGGCGCCGTTATCGCGCTGGGGAATTTCGACGGTGTCCATATAGGCCACCGGGCGGTGCTCGATCTGGCGCGCTCGCTGGCTTGTGAAGCCGGAGCCCTGCTTGGCGTTGCCCTGTTCGATCCGCATCCACGCCGCTATTTCGCACCTGAGGCGCGTTCCTTTCGCCTGATGAGTCCGGCGCGGCGCAATGCGACGCTGGCCGCTTTGGGCGTGGCGCAGCTGCACGTGCTCGAATTTGATCAGGCGATGGCGCAGATGACACCGGAGGGTTTCGTCCAAACCGTCCTCGCTGACGGGCTCGGCATTGCCGGCATCGTCACCGGCGCCGATTTCCGTTTCGGGGCCGGCCGTACTGGCTCAACGCTGGAGCTGGCGCAATTATGTGAGGCGCGCGGCATCCGTTCGGCCTTCGCCGAGCTGGAGGGCAATGGCGCCGACAAAGTGTCCTCGACCCGCATCCGCCAGGCGATTCATGACGGCAATATGCGCGCCGCCGCTGAACTGCTCGGCGCTCGCTGGGTCGTCGATGGCATTGTCGTGCAGGGCAATCAGCGCGGCCGGACGATCGGTTTCCCGACTGCAAATCTCAACATGGGCGATTATGTCCGCCCGGCCTATGGCGTTTATGCGGTACTCGTTGGCATCGATGGAGAACCGGCTACGCGTCCCGCAGTGGCCAATATCGGCAAACGGCCGACGGTCGACGGTGTCACCGAATTGCTCGAGGTTCACCTGCTCGATTTTGACGGTGACCTCTATGGCCGTGAGCTGGCGGTTGAATTTCATGACCATTTGCGCGCCGAGCACCGTTTTGACGGCCTTGATGCGCTCAAGGCCCAAATCGCGCTCGATGCGGCCCAGGCGCGCGCGGTGCTGACGCACGTGGCTGGACCGGCCTGACCGGCTCGGATATACGCGGAGCATGGTTTGTTCCCGATTGAACATATGCGACGCGGCGCTGGCGCCGGCGTCTTCTGTCCGGCGAATTAGCGGCCCGGGCCGCCGGGCTTGATCCAGGCGGTTCCGGGAGATTGTCTCGCCTCCAGAACCTTCCAAGATATTGACCGCAAGGACCCGATCCGATGACGGATACGCCCGCCGATAACGGCACCGATACTGCTGATAGCCGCGATTATCGCCAGACCCTGTTTCTGCCCAAGACCGATTTCCCGATGCGCGCCGGCCTGCCGACGCAGGAGCCGCTCTGGCTCGAGCGCTGGGAGAAGCTGGGCATCTATCGCCGCCTGCGCGAACAGAGCCAGGACAAGACCCGTTTCGTGCTGCATGACGGCCCGCCCTATGCCAATGGCCACATCCATATCGGCACCGGGATGAACAAGATCCTCAAGGATTTCGTCGTGCGCTCGCGCCAGATGGCCGGCTTTGATGCGCCCTACCGTCCGGGCTGGGATTGTCATGGTCTGCCAATCGAATGGCAGATCGAGCAAGCCTACCGCGCCAAGGGCCGCAACAAGAATGACGTGCCGACCAAGGAATTCCGCGCCGAATGCCGCGCCTATGCGGGCGAATGGATCGATACCCAGCGCGAGGAATTCAAGCGGCTCGGCGTCGCTGGCGATTGGGACGATCCCTACACCACGATGGCGTTTGCGTCCGAAGCGGTGATCGTGCGCGAATTCCTCAATTTCGTGAAACAGGGCCTGGTCTATTGCGGCTCGGCGCCGGTGATGTGGTCGCCGGTCGAGCAGACCGCTCTGGCCGAGGCCGAAGTTGAGTATCACGACAAGGTTTCGACCACGATCTATGTCCGCTTTCCGGTGCGCGGTCTGCGCAAGGACGGTTCGGCGATCCCGCACCAGTGCATCGGCGCGCAAGTGGTCATCTGGACGACGACGCCCTGGACCATCCCGGCCAATCGGGCGATCTGCTATTCGCCTGACATCAGCTATGGCCTCTACAGGGTCACGGCGATGGGCGAGAGCGACTACAAGCCTTGGGCGATGCCGGGCGACACGCTGATCGTCGCCGACAATCTGTGGGAAGAAACCGCGGCCGCCGCGAAGATCATCCATGCCGAACGGGTGATGACCGTCAATCCCGACGGCCTGGTCTGCGCCCATCCGCTCGCCAATGCCGACAAATACTGGAGCTATGGCGTGCCGCTTCTGGCTGGCGAACACGTCACCGACGAGACCGGCACCGGCTTTGTCCATACCGCACCGGGACACGGCGCCGAAGACTATGCCGCCTGGATGGCGCATCCCGAATGGCATGATCGCCAGACGCCGGTTCCGCAAACGGTCGGCGAGGATGGAGCGTTTTACGACACCATCCCGCTATTCGGCGGCCTGCACATCATCCGTGTTGACGGCAAAAAGCAGGGCCAGGACGGTCCCGCCAATAAGGCGGTGATGGATGCCCTGATCGCCCAGAACCGCCTGCTGGCGCGTGGTCGTCTGGAACATTCCTATCCGCATTCCTGGCGCTCGAAAGCACCGGTGATCTTCCGCAATACGCCGCAATGGTTCGTCGCTATCGACCGGCCGATGCAGGATGGGCGCTCCTTGCGTGAGGCCGCGCTGAAGGCGATCGGTGATACAGAGTGGACCCCCAAGGTCGCGGAAAACCGCATCCGCGCCATGGTCGAGGGACGGCCCGATTGGCTGGTCTCGCGCCAGCGCGCCTGGGGCGTACCGCTCACGATCTTCGTCGAGACGGCAACCCGCCGTGTCCTCAACGATCCCAAGGTCCATGCCCGCATCATCGCAGCGGTGGAAGCGGACGGGGCGGATGCCTGGTTCGAACGTCCCGCGGCGGAATTCCTCGGTGAGGAATACTCGGCCGATGAATGGGAAAAAGTCACCGACATTCTCGATGTCTGGTTCGATAGTGGCTGCACCCATGCCTTCGCGCTGGAGCCGCGCCCGGATCTGAAATGGCCAGCCGATCTCTATCTGGAAGGCTCTGACCAGCATCGCGGCTGGTTTCAGTCCTCCTTGCTGGAAAGTTGCGGCACGCGCGGCCGTGCGCCCTATGACGCCGTGTTGACGCATGGCTTCGTGATGGCCGGCGATGGCCGCAAGATGTCGAAATCACTCGGCAATGTCGTCGCCCCTGACGATGTCGCCAAGAAATATGGCGTCGAAATCCTGCGGCTGTGGGCGGCGGGCCAGGACTATACCGACGATCTGCGCATCTCCGACGAGATCCTCCAGACCAGCGTCGATGCCTATCGCAAGCTGCGCAATACAATGCGCTACGTCCTCGGTGCACTCGATGGTTTCGAGGCGTCAGAAGTCGTGGCGCATCATCAGATGCCATCGCTGGAGCGCTGGGTTCTGCACCGCCTGCACGAGCTCGATGGCATCGTGCGCGAGGGCTATGCGGCCTACGACTTCAAGAAAGTCTATTCGGCGCTGTTCAATTTCTGCGTCGTTGATCTGTCGGCCTTCTATCTCGATGTCCGCAAGGATGCGCTGTATTGCGACAGGCCGGATGCGCTGCGCCGCCGCGCGGCCCGCACGGTGATGCATGAAGTGCTCGACCGGTTGACCGCATGGATGGCGCCGATCATGCCCTTCACCATGGAAGAGGTCTGGCTCGGCCTGCATCCATCAGACACCGATAGTGTGCATTTGCGCGAATTCCCGCACACGCCAACCGATTGGCACGATGGTGCCCGCGCCGAACAATGGCAGACAATTCGTCGCCTGCGCCGTGTCGTCAACGGGGCGTTGGAAGTGGAACGCCGTGAAAAGCGGATTGGCTCCAGTCTTGAAGCCGCACCGCAAGTCTTCATCACCGACCCGGCCTATCGCGCGGCCCTGGCGGCCCAAGCCGATGGCGATGTCGATCAATATCTCGCCGAGATCGGCATCACCAGCCAAGCGAGCCTGATCGACGGGCCCGCGCCGGGCGATGCCTTCCGTCTCGAGGACGTCGCCGATATCGGTGTTGTGCCGGGCCGCGCCGCGGGCACCAAATGTGCGCGCTCGTGGAAATACTCGACCGAAATTGGCAGCGACAGCCGCTATCCTGATCTCAGCCCGCGCGATGCCGATGCGGTCTCTGAGTGGGACAAGCGTCATGCTTGAGCGTCTGAAGGCGATCCGGATTGATGGCCAGGCCCGTCTGGGCCTGAGCCTTGCCGGCGTGGTCTTGCTGCTGGACCAGCTGACCAAATGGCTGGTGCTCGACCGGCTCGCCTTCTCGCCGCCCGGCTGTCTGGATTTCCAGCGTGCTGACGCGCTTGAGCGTGCCGGCATGGTCAATAATTGCGGCCATATCGATCTCTCCTCGTTCTTCGACCTCACCATGGTCTGGAACAAGGGCGTCAGCTTCGGCATGCTCGGTGCTGATGGACCCTTGGGGCGCTTCCTGTTGGTTGGTTTCTCCGTGGCGGTCGCGCTGGCGCTAATCGCCGGCCTGATGTCGCTGGGGCCCTTCAAGGTCACGCACCGCTGGCAGGCGATCGCCTTCGGTCTGATTATCGGCGGCGCGCTGGGCAATGCGGTGGACCGGGCGCTTTATGGTGCGGTCGCCGATTTCCTGAACTTTTCCGGCCTGATGTTTCCCTGGGTGTTCAATATCGCCGATGTTGGCATCAATCTCGGGGTCGCCGCGATCGTGCTGGATGTGTTCATCCTTGACCGTGCCAAGCCCGCTACAAAGATGTAATGGTCTGCGGGCTGGAGATTGGCGAGACTCTTCGATACACATGATCCGAAGACTGACTGGAGCTAAGTCGACATGCGTTTGCCATCCGTATTTCTTACCGCAGCTGCGGCCTCTTTCGCCCTGACAGGGTGCGCCGCTGTTGAGCAGGGCTTTGGCGGCGGCAAGGTGACGCCGGACGAATTCCGCACCGTCACGATTGCACCGCTGAGCGTGCCGCCAGAATATAATCTGCGTCCGCCACAGCCCGGTGCGCCGCGGCCTGAAGAGATCTATCCTGACCAGATGGCCCGCGCGGCCTTGCTTGGGTCCCAGGGTGAGTTCCAGGGCAGCGATGCCGAGGCCCTGCTGGTCGCCCATGCTGGCGGCGGCGCTGCCGACCCTTTCATCCGCTCGATCATTGATGGCGAAACCGCCGGCGTTGTCCACAAGACCCGCAGCTTTGCCGATCAGGTCCTGTTCTGGCGCAATGGCGAATACCAACCGCCCGTCGATGCGACACCGCTCGATTCGTCCGGCGAGGCCGCGCGCCAGGAGTCGATCCTGAACGTGACCGGTGGCGGCGATGTCGAAATTGAACAGGATCGCCGGCTGCTGCCAAAACTGCCCGGCATCTGATCGCAGCATGGCTGCACACTTGACCGACTCAGGGCCAGCCGAAAGGTTGGCCCTATGTCTTTGACCATGACCCAGCCGACCATCCGCCGCCTGCCCGCGCAGACCGTCAACCGCATCGCCGCAGGCGAGGTGGTCGAACGGCCAGCCTCCGTCGTCAAGGAGCTGGTCGAGAATGCGCTCGATGCCGGCGCCACCCGGATCGAGATCGCAGCGGAAAATGGCGGTCTCTCGCGCCTGCTTGTTGAGGATAATGGCAAGGGCATGAGCGCCGAGGAACTCGACCTCTGCGTTGAACGCCATGCGACCTCGAAACTGCCGCTCGGCGAAGACGGCCAGGACGATCTGCTCAATATTTCCACCATGGGATTTCGCGGCGAGGCCCTGCCTTCGATTGGCTCGATTGCCCGGCTCGCCATTATCAGCCAAGCGCGCGGCGCCGGCGATGCCTGGTCGATCAATGTCGAGGGCGGCCATAGCGATGGCGTTGCGCCGGTCGCGCCACTGGGGCGGCCGGGCACCCGGATCGAAGTGCGCGACCTGTTCTACGCCACCCCGGCGCGGTTGAAATTCCTCAAGAGCGAACGGGCGGAGAATCTCGGCATTACCGATGTCGTCAAACGACTGGCGATGTCACGGCCCGATGTCGGTTTCTTCCTGACCCAGGACGGGCGCAAGCGCCTGTCGATTGCGGCTGAGAGCGGCGATGACAGCGAGGCGCACAAAGCGCGGATGACGGCGGTGATTGGGGCCGATTTCGGTGCCAATGCGCTGGAGGTCAACCAGGAGCGCGAAGGTGTGCGGGTGATCGGCTTTGCCAGCCTGCCGACCTATTCGCGCGGCAATGCGATGCACCAATACCTGTTCGTCAATGGCCGTCCGGTGCGCGACAAATTGCTCGGCGGTGCGGTGCGCGGCGCCTATCAGGATTTTCTCGCCCGCGATCGTCATCCGGTCGTCGCCCTCAATGTCGAACTGCCCACCGGCCAGGTTGACGTCAATGTTCACCCGGCCAAGGCCGAGGTGCGGTTTCGTGATGCCGGTCTGGTGCGCGGGCTGATTGTCGGCGCGCTGCGCCATGCGCTCGCCGCTGCCGGTCATCGCGCCTCCACCACCGTGGCTGGTCACGCCCTTGGCGCGGTCCGGCCTGAGGGTTATCAGCCTCCGCCGGGCGTCCAGTATCAGGCCGCGCAGCATTCCGCGCTGTGGGGCCGTATGCCGGGCCCGCAACAGCCGGGCGTTTTCGAGCCGGGCATGTCGGCACGGATTGAAAGCGATAACGCACCCGACTTCGCGGACGGCGCAGTGCCACAACCTCCGACGCCGGACTGGCCGCTCGGTACTGCCCGGGCGCAATTGCACGAGACCTATGTCATCGCCCAGACCGCCGACGGGATCGTCATCGTTGATCAGCACGCCGCCCATGAGCGTCTGGTCTATGAGCGGATGAAGAAGATGCTCGCCGAGACCGGCGTTCAGCGCCAGCGCCTTTTGGTGCCAGAAATCGTCGATCTCGAGGAATCCGAAGCCCAGCGCCTGCTGGATCGTAGCCACGAGCTTGCCGAGCTGGGTCTGGTGATCGAAGGCTTTGGCTCGGGCTCGATTGCCGTGCGCGAAACTCCGGCCTTGCTTAAGAAACTTAATGTGCAGGGTCTGATCCGCGATCTCGCCGACGATCTCGCCGAGTATGACCAGGCGCTGTCACTCAAGGAAAAGCTCGAAGATGTGGTCGGCACGATGGCCTGTCATGGCTCGGTGCGCGCCGGTCGCCGGCTGAATGGCGAGGAGATGAATGCGCTGCTGCGCGAGATGGAGGCGACGCCCCATTCCGGCCAGTGCAATCATGGCCGCCCGACCTATGTCGAGCTCAAACTGGCAGATATCGAGCGATTGTTCGGGCGGCGCTAGAGCGTCGGCGCCAATGCCACCGCTCAGTTGTCGCGTTCGAGGAAGATGACCTTCGCGGCACCGTATTCGCGCTCATTGGCGACGATCCAGCCGGGCGTTTCCGGCTTTTCCTGGATCCCGACTTCCAGCATCGCGACGGCATCCTCGGCGACCCATTTGCCGCTCAGCAATTTACCGAGCGCCTTTTCGCCCAGACCGCTGCCATAGGGCGGATCAAGGAAGATCAGATCGAAGGGCTCGGCCATCGAAGCCGGCTTTGAGCCCATCGCCGTGGCATCCTTGCGGTGCAGGCTGGTTTGCGAGAACAGTTTGAGTGTCTGGATATTCTCATGGATTGCGGCGCGCGCGCCGGCTTCCGAATCCACGAACAGGCAGAAGGCGGCACCGCGTGACAGCGCCTCGAGCCCCAGCCCGCCGGAGCCGGCAAACAGGTCGAGCACCCGGGAGCCAACCATCGGTGGGGCCCATTCGGCATGGTCGAGTATATTGAAGATCGCTTCGCGGGCCCGGTCCGAGGTTGGCCGCGTGGTGCGGCCCTTCGGTGCTGTGATGGTGCGGCCCTTATACAGACCTCCGACGATTCTCATGACTTAGCCGCGCCCCCTGGGTTTGCGATCCGGACCGGGCCTGCCACCGGGGCCGGGCTTGCCGCCCGCACTGGGTCTGCTACCTGCACTTGGTCTGCCATTGGGGCCAGCCTTGCCGGCACTGTCGCGATTCTTGCCGGCCATCTGGAAGCCGGTTTTGGGCTTTCCGGAATGAGCGCCCGCATCAGGCTTGCGGCCTGCCGGTTTTCGCGTATCGGCGCGCTCTGGCTCGGCGCTGCCGGCATTCGCCCCGCGCGGTGCAGATCGGGTCGGGCTGGGGCGATTTGGGTCGACCCGTTTTGAAGCTGGCCGCTTGGAGTCAGGGCGTTTGGAGTCTGGGCGCTTGGAATCAGGACGGGAGCGGGGGCCGCGCGTTTGGGAATCTTCCAGATATTGGACCGGTTTGGCGTAGCCGGGCTGGCCGGCGCCGCCCATGGTGCGTTTGGCGGCGCGTTTGACCGGCCGGGCGCTGGCTGCGGCCAGTTCTTCGAATACATGTCCGGCTTCCATCAGATGGCCGCACTGGTCCTTGAGGACACGCGATGCGACAGATTTGACTTCGCCGCGCTCGATTGTGCCGAGCTGGAAGGGGCCATAGGCGATCCGGATCAGCCGGTTGACGCGCAGGCCGACCGCATCGAGGGCGCGGCGAACTTCGCGGTTCTTGCCTTCCTTGATGCCGATCGTCAGCCAGATATTCGAGCCGGTCTCGCGCTCGACTTCCACTTCCATCGGGCCGTATTTCAAACCTTCAACGGTGATGCCCGCCTGCAGTTTCGCGATGGCGGCATTGTCGATCGAGCCGAAAGCACGGGCCCGATAGCGCCGCGTCCAGCCGGTCGATGGCAATTCCAGGGCGCGGGCGAGGGCGCCGTCATTGGTCAGCAGTAACAGGCCTTCGGAGGTGAGGTCGAGGCGGCCAATCGAGATCACGCGGCCGAGTTCTTTGGGCAATTGATCGAACACGGTTTCGCGCCCTTCCGGGTCGCTATGCGTCGTCACCAGGCCGGCCGGCTTGTGATACAGCCACAGCCGTGTCGCTTCCGGCGTTTCAACCGTGACGCCATCGACGATGATCGTCTCCTGGCCGGTCACCTTGAAGGCCGGGGTGTCGAGGACCTTGCCGTTCACATTGACCCGGCCGCCTTCGATCATGCGCTCGATCTCGCGCCGTGAGGCGACGCCGGCACGGGCCAGATATTTGGCGATGCGTTCGCCGCTTTCTACTGCGTCGGTCAAACTTGACCCTTTCCCATTGGCGCTCTACGCCGCCGCTATGACAACGTTGCGAGATACCGGGTTTATGGAGGCGGCACTACGCCTGGCGCAATCGGCAGCAAAAGCTGGCGAGACGCCCATTGGCGCAATTATCGTCGATCCGACCACGGACGAGATCATCGCTGAGGCGCACAATAGCCCGATTGCCGGTCATGATCCAACCGGGCACGCAGAAATTCTCGCTCTGCGCGCCGCCGCCGCCAAACTGGGTAATTACCGCCTGCCCGGGCTGGAGCTGTTCGTGACACTGGAACCCTGCGCCATGTGCGCCGGCGCCATCTCTCACGCGCGTATTGGTCGCCTGATTTATGGCGCCGACGATGCCAAGGGCGGTGCCGTCGGGCATGGGCCGCGCTTCTTCGAACAGCCGACTTGTCACTCGCGTCCGCAGGTTACATCCGGCATATTGGCTGAAGAAAGCGCGGTGCTTCTTCGCGGGTTTTTCCGGGCGCGTCGCAAAGGGAAGAATGATGGCGGTTGATCCTGATCTCGTAGACCGCATGGAAGCCGCATTGATCGCACGCGGAGCGAGCCCGGTGCGCCGCAAGATGTTCGGCGGTATCACGCTGATGGTGAACGGCAATATGAGCTATGGCACCTCGGGCGAGGAGATGCATGTTCGCGTCGGTCCCGAACGCCATGCCGAGGCACTCGCCCGGCCGGGGGCTCGCGCGATGGATTTCACAGGCCGGCCGATGAAAGGCTGGGTCACGGTCGACGGCCCCGCCGATCTGTCCGATGAGGAAATCGGCAGCTGGGCTGATTTGAGTCTGGCCTTCAACCGCACCCTGCCGGCCAAATAGCGGTTCAAGCCGCCAGGCGCGCGTCAAGACCGGCCCGCGCGGCCGGCCACTCATCCCTGAGAATCGAAAAATACACCGAGTCCCGCCATTCGCCGGTCCAGCACAAAAGATTACGGCGCAGCGTGCCCTCGCGGGTCGCGCCCATTTTGAGCATCGCATTTTGCGAGCGCAAATTCTTGTGATGGGTCTTCAACTCGACCCGCTCGGCGCCGGCATCGAAGGCATTGCCGAGCAGCAGGCGTTTGCAGGCCGGATTGACCCGGGTTCCTCGTGCTTCGGCGCAATACCAGGTCCAGCCAATTTCCAGCCGCTTGTGGGCCGGTGTGATCACCAGATAAGCGCTATGCCCAAGTGGTTCGCCCGTCTTGGCGTCACGGACCAGGTGCGAAATCTGGTCTCCGCGCGCCTGCCCGGTCAGCATCAAATCGAACCAGGCATCGAAATGCTCGCCATCGCCGCGGATCGAGGTCAGCGCCCACAACTCGGTTTCCGCCGCCAACGGCCGCAATACCTCGCGATGCGCCTCAAGAAGCGGCTCCAGCCGGACGATGTCATTTTCCAGAATGCGCGGTTCGATCTGCATGGGTCAGTTCCCGGTCAAAAGCAGAATCCCGCGTATCACATAGACCGTCCCAATCCCCGTCACGATCCATTTCGTCCAGTTACGAAATTGCACATCGCTCATCACTTCCAGCAGGCGTGCACCGAGTGTCGTGCCGATGATGGCCAGTGGGCCAGCAATCAGTAACCAGTGGGTTTGCGGCAGGGCACCGGCGGCGATGGCCGGGGCGATGTAATACGCCACTTTCACCAAGTGTGAGACGACCTGGGTCGCCGCCTTGGTCGCCACGATAATGCGTCGGTCACGCGGGGCGGCGACAAAGAAGACATCGACCAGCGGGCCGGAGACGCCAGCGACGGTATTGAGTCCGGTAACGAGAAAGCCGCAAATCACCGCCTGGACCGGATTGCCGGCATCAAGCTTGAGCCAGCCCTTCGGTATCCACATCACCGCCGGCACCAGACCGAGCACGACAAACAGCCAGGGCTTGGGCAGTTCAAAGGCGGCGAAAAACAAGGCCGCCGCAGCCGTCGCCGAGCCGGTCAGATAAATGCCGAGGATGCGCCAATCGATCCATTTGCCCAGCAGGATAGCGCGCCAGCCATTGGAGACCGTCTGCACCACACCATGCACAACCATCGCCGCGGAGACCGGCAGGATCATCGCCAGCACCCCCATCAGGATCAACCCGCCCGCCATGCCGAAAATGCCGGAGATGAAAGCGGTGATGAAGACCGAGATGATCAGGATGAGAATGCTCATGCAGTGCGCCTCTGTGCCATGTTGCAATCGCTGTGTCGGTCACCGCCCAAGCTTGACAGGCTTGGGCGGGGAGGGGTTGCATTGGCTCGCGCATACCCGTTGCAAACGTGTTTGGCGCTCACTTGATTGAAGACTTGGAGGCAGAAGATGATCGGTTCAATTGAAGTCAGTCTGTGGCCCCTCGTCGTGTTCACCGTGTTCATGGTCACCGTCATCGCCATTGCCAGTTATAATGAATCGCGCGCTCGGCGTGACAAGGATTCCAAGGACGAGCCGTCCCAAGGGCAAACCCTCACACGCGTATTTATCGGTGGAGACTACGGAATCGCTTTGTGCCCCTCAAGGCTCTCTTGCTCTTGGAGAATACGCCTCCTCCCGCTTCAGAACCCATACCGCTTCAGAGCCGAGGAAATCGTCTGTCGGGTCGTACTGCAGGAAAACGGGAATGAGGCGAAGAATGCGGCCTGGCTGGCATCGGGACGGCGGCGTCTGACATTGCCGGCCCAATGGGTGGCACCGGCTTCATTTCCGTTCAGCGAGCAGGCGATCAGCGCGATCATGTCGATCAGATAATGGGCACCGGGCGTTCGTGCGCCCTTCTCACCAGCCAGATCAGCCTGCTGATACTCGCCGTCGATGATAAATGACAAGGCTCGCGCCGCCTGCATCGCATAGGCGAGCGGATCGAGTGGGCTGAGCGTCAGGGCCGTATCCAGGTGGGGGAAGGAGGCATTGGTTTGCCCGGAGAGCAGGTCGGCGAATGCGTGCGAGTAGTGGCCTTGGGAGTAATTGGGGTTGAGTGTTATCGCCCGATCCAGCCAAGCAACACTATTCTCCAGTTCGCCCCGCAACATGACCGAGCGTCCCATGGCGAAATTCACAAACGGATCGAGTGGATCAAGCTCGATGCCACGCTCGGCCAAGCGATGGGCATCCATGACCGCTTCTTTTCGCGAAGGGCCATAACGAAGAAAAGCGCTTTGAAAATTGGTGAAGGACAGACCGGCATGGGCGCGGGCAAAATTGGGGTCTTGTTCGATGGCGTGCTCAAAATGTGCCGCTGCCCGGTCATTATCGGTCTTTGTGAACCGGTACATGTGCTGCAGGCCGAGATGATAATTGGCCCAGGAATCCAGATTCTCCGACACGCATAGCCGCGCCTGCCCGGCCTCATTGAGCGGAACGTAAATCTCCAGAGACGCGACCACCTTGGTGACAAGCGCATCGCGCAGCTGGTGGACACCGTCGCGGGTGGATACAAACTGCTCGCTCCAGATCACGCCGCCGGTGCGGGTATCGGACAGCTCGGTCGTCACCACCAGATCCGCGCCGCGCGTTTCGATGGCGCCGGTCATCATATACCGTACGCCCAGTGCACGACCGACCGACGCCGGGTCCTGGGCCACGGAGCGGAAACGGAAAGTGGAACCGCGCGCGATCACCTTGAGCCAGCGCAGGCAGGACAGGGCCTGGATCAGGTCGTAGGGGATCGCATCGGCGAGCAGCAGGTTGGCGCTATCCGGTCCCAGACACTGAAACGGCAACACGGCAATCGATGGTTTGCTGCACGCTACATCTCGCTCACCGTCATCAGAAGACGCTGGCAGCTCCGGATCGAGTAGCGGGCCGGTGGAGAGCCTGACCACCGTCGCCGAGGCCTTCACCTTGGCGACAAAACGAAAACCTTGCCCGTGCACCGTCCGGATTTTGGCTTGGCGCTTGCCATCATCGCCAATTGCGGAGCGGGCCAGCTTGATCCGATTGGCGATGCAGGCGTCAGAGACGGCGCGGCCGCCCCAGACCGCATCGACGATCTGGTCTTTTGAAACCAGTCGCTCGGGCGTTTCAAGCAATAGTTTGAGCAGGTTCAGGACCTGTGGCTCAACGGCAACCGGCTCCCCGGCCTTTCTCAGCTCAAAGGCATCAACATCGAGCGCGTAGCCATCAAAACAGTACAGCATGGCCACAGACCTAGCATAATCGCGAAGAAACGCGCCAGAATTCAACCAAACCTCAGGAAAACTTCAAGTTTCCTTCAAGTATGCGCTCAAAACAGGCTCTAGGCTTCAATCACACAGTCCCTGTTCTCATGGAGCGATTCAAATGACACGTATTTCCAAAACTCTCACGGGAGGCATCGCCCTCCTCAGCCTGACAGTATTAGCGATTTCGCCCACTTATGCCGACGAGCCCTCGAGCGCACCGGAAACCGCCGAGCAAAAAATCGCCCGTGCGATCACGGCAGCGCCATCTGATATCACCGACAATGCCACGATCATGGATGTTGACGGAACGATTTTGCGCGAGGGCAGCAATGGCTGGGTATGCCTGCCGGGCGTCGGGCTGATTGCCGGCGATCGACACCCGATGTGCAATGACGCCGTCTGGATGGACTGGATGGCAGCCGCCGCCAGCGGGTCCGAATTTTCCACCGACGTCGTCGGCGTGTCCTACATGCTGGCCGGCGACGCCATGGTCAATAATGACAATCCGATGGCGACCGACCTCCATGATGGCGGCGTCTGGGTGCAGGACGGACCCCATCTGATGATGCTTTTCCCGGATCTGGACATGGTATCCAATATGCCGCGCAATCCGTATGTTGGCGGTCCCTACGTCATGTGGGGTGACACATCGATGGCCCATGTCATGGTACCTGTGGAGGCCAAACAGGCACCTGAATAGGTCCGCCATCATCATCGGGCAGGGTTTCATGGTCCTCAAGACGTGAACTTTGCCAACAAAACGCTCGGGGGCTCCGGACATGAACCAGAAAACCGAAACCTGCGACGGCGGCTGCGGCTGTGGCTCAGTGCGCTATCGTGTGGAGCTGGAGCCCCTGATTGTTCATTGCTGCCACTGCCGCTGGTGCCAGCGCCAGACCGGAACCGCCTTCGCGCTCAACGCTCTGATTGAAGCGACGCGGGTCAGCCTGCTCGCCGGCGAGGTGGAGACGATTGATACGCTCTCGCCCAGCGGCAAGGGACAGATCATCGCCCGTTGTCCAAAATGCCGGGTGGCCGTCTGGAGCAATTATCACATGGGTGGTTTGCGGGAACGCATCCGCTTTATCCGCGTGGGCACGTTGGACAATCCCGACCGGCTGCCGCCCGACGTGCATATCTTCACATCAACCAAGCAGCCGTGGGTCATCCTGCCGCCGGATGATTACGCCGTGGATGAATTCTACAATTACGAAAACACGTGGACGAGGGGCAGCCTGAAACGACGAGCCGCGATGATCGAGGCGATGAAGGCGTCCTAAGCCCCGGCCTTCTTGGCAAACCCCCAAGCACCTTCCGCCAACGGTTTGACGGCTTGGCCGGTTTCCAGGGCCTTGGAATTGGAGGCATTGCCCTGCAGCGCGCGAGCATAGACGCCCTGGCAGATCGAGGCGAGGCGGAACAGGTTATAGGCGAAGTAGAAATCCAGCGCTGGAATACCGGTCCGGTTCGTGCGCGCGCAATAGGCTTGGGTGTAGGCGGCGACATCGGGAATGCCGAGCGGGGCCAGATCGACACCGAGAAAACCGCTGCGGATCGCTGGCGGCACCATCCAGCCCATCAGCTGATAAGTGAAATCGGCCATCGGATCGCCCAAGGTCGATAATTCCCAGTCGAGCACCGCGATGACGCGCGGCTCGGTCGGGTGGAAGACCATATTGTCGAGCCGGTAATCGCCATGCACGACGCTGGTGCGCTCCTGCTCGGGGGCAGCGGTTGGCAGCCAGTCGATCAGCTGGTCCATCGCTTCGATGGTGTCGGTCTCGGCGGCGCGGTATTGCTTGGTCCAGCGCCCGATCTGACGCTCGAAATAATTGCCCGGTCTGCCATAGTCCGACAGGCCAGCCGCTTCGATATCGATGCCGTGCAATTGCGCCAGCGTGGCATTGGAGGCGTCATAGATCGCAGCGCGTTCGGCCGGCTCCATGCCGGGCAGCAGCGGGTCCCAGAAGATCCGTCCCTCGATGAATTCCATCACATAGAATTCCGTGCCAACCACATCGCGGTCCATGCACAGGCCGAACATTTTCGGGCAGGGAAAACCGGCCTCGCCCAGCGCCTTCATCACCCGAAATTCGCGATCGACCGCATGCGCCGACGGCAAGAGCTTGCCTGGTGGCTTGCGGCGCAGAACATAGCTTTGTCCCGGCGTCTCAAGCTTGTAGGTCGGGTTGGACTGACCGCCCTTGAACTGGCTGACGACAAGCGGTCCGGCATAGCCATCCACGTTCTGCGTCATCCAGGCTGCCAGCGCGTCCTGGTCGAAGGCCAGAGCCTCGGCGACGTCCTTGGTGCCGGAAAAATTGCTATCGATTTGAGACATGATCCATCCGTCCGCCTGACCGCTTGCGAGGCTGTTGTGTTGAATGCCGGTGCGCCGCCGTTCAGGGCGGCGCGGCCGCATCAGTCTTCGTTCTTGTAGACCACGCCGCCCTGCATCACGAAATCGACGTCGAGCAGTGCCGAGATATCGTCGAGCGGGTCGGTGTCGACGGCGATGATGTCGGCATATTTGCCGGTCTCGATCGTGCCGATATCGGCATCCATCTGCAGGTGGGTCGATGCGTTGACGGTGGCCGTCTCGATCGCTTCCATCGGTGTCAGACCGGCCTGGACCAGCAGCGGGAATTCGCGGGCATTGATGCCGTGACGCGAGACGCCACTATCGGTACCAAAGGCGATCATCACGCCGCCCTCATGGGCGCGCCGCGCCATGTCCAGCATGATCGGTCCGACCGAGAGCGATTTTGCGCGCACGGCGGGCGTCATCCAGTCGGCGGTTTGCGCGATCTCGGCGACGGTGGCCCCGGCTAGCAGGGTCGGAATCAGATAGGCGTGATGGCTGCGGAACAGGCGGATCGAGGCGGCATCGAGATAGGTGCCGTGCTCGATGGAATCGCCGCCGGCTTCGAGGAAGGAATTGATCCCGGTGACGCCATGCGCGTGCGCCGTGACCTGGCGGCCCATCATGTGGGCTGCGCCGACAATTGAGTCCAATTCGTCATCGAAGAATTGCTGCTCGACGCCCGCGGCGGTGTTGGACAACACGCCGCCGGTTGCGGTGATCTTGATGACATCGACGCCAGCGCGGATCAGCTCGCGCACAACCCGGCGGCAATCGGCCGGGCCATTACAGGCCGAGCGGCTGGTGAGGGCATCCATCACCGCGGTCGAGAAACCATTGACGTCGGCATGGCCGCCGGTCGGCGTGACGGCCGGGCCGGAGACGCGCATGCGCGGCCCGATCACATCGCCATCGCGGATCGCATCGCGCAGGCCGGTTGACGCTTCCAGATCTCCGCCGACATCCTGCACGGTGGTGAAGCCGGCCATCAAAGTGGTGCGCGCATTATGGGCGCCATTGAGGGCCAGGTCGGCGCTGTTTTCGGTCACTTCCAGCAGACGGCCTTCAGGGCCCAGCTCGCCCTGCAGATGCACATGGCTGTCGATCAGGCCGGGCAGGACGAAGCGATTGGACAGGTCGATGATCGCAGCGCCATCGGGCGTCACGAAGCCGTCCTGGATCGCTTCAATGCGACCGTCGCGAATGAGGATGGATTGCTGATCGGCCGGCGCGTGGCCGGGAATGGCCAGCAAATGACCGGCGTGAATGACGGTGAGCCCGTCGCCGGCTGCCGCAGGATCGGCCTGTGCCAGAGCCGTGCCGCCGATTGTGATCAGGGCCGTCGCAGCGACGACCGAACTGAGAATTGATCGAAACATGTTTGTCTCCCCGCCATTTATTTCTTGGCGTCAAACATGCCCCGACCAGTCGGGAAGTCAATTCTCCAGACTGAAGCGCACCGCCCTAATGGGTCTTGAGCGCTCGCCAGGCGATGTCGCGGCGACAAAAGCCTTGTGGCCAGTCAATCGCGTCAATCGCGGTGTAGGCCCGGTCAGCCGCGTAGTGCAAGCTCTCCCCGGTCGCGGTGACGTTCAACACCCGGCCGCCAGCGGCGATGCGGCGCCCCTGATCGTCCCGCGCGGTGCCAGCCTCGAACACAAAAACCCCGTCCATCTCATTGGCAGCATCGACGCCCTCGATCACCGAGCCCTTTTTATAGTCGCCCGGATAGCCCGCCGCTGCCATCACGACGGTGATGGCCGGCTCCGGTGACCAGTCGATGGGGGGCATGCTGGCGAGGTCACCGCTCGCTGCAGCCTTCAGCCAGGGCAGAAAATCGCCGGCGATGCGTGGCATCAATACTTGGCATTCCGGGTCGCCAAAGCGGATATTGAATTCGACCGTTTTCGGCCCTTCGGGCGTCACCATGATGCCGGCAAACAACACGCCCTGAAACGGTGCGCCCTCGGCGGCCAGACCGGCGGCGGTCGGCTCGATGATGGTTTTCATCACGGTTTTGATCAGCGCCGGTGTCGCGATCGGGGCGGGCGAATAGGCACCCATGCCGCCGGTATTGGGACCGGTATCGCCTTCGCCGACACGCTTGTGATCCTGGGCCGCGCCGCCATACAGCACCGTCTTGCCATCACACAGGGCGAAGATCGAAACTTCCTCACCGCGCATGAATTCCTCGATCACCAGCGTTTTCGACGCTGCGCCAAACTTGCCCGACAAGAAGGCATCGATCTCGGCCTCGGCCGCTTCGCGCGTCTGCAGGATCACCACGCCCTTGCCGGCCGCGAGCCCGTCGGCTTTCAGCACATAGGGCGCCTCGAACTGGTCGAGAAACGCCTTGGCTTTGGCTGCGTCGTCGAACACGCCATAGCGCGCCGACGGAACATTGTGACGGGCATAGAAATCCTTGGCGTAGGCCTTGGAAGTCTCCAGCATGGCGGCGGCCTTGGACGGGCCAAACACCGTGATACCGGTCGCGCGCAGCTTGTCAGCCAGCCCTTCGCAGAGCGGAATTTCCGGGCCGATCACCACCAGATCGACCGAGCGTCTGCGTGCCAGCTCGACCAGTCCGTCCAGATCAGACACCGGGATGTCGACGCATTCGGCCAGCTCGCTGATGGCGGCGCTTCCCGGTGCTGCGATCAGAGTTTTCAGGATAGGACTTTGGGCGATTTTCCAGACCAGGGCGTGTTCGCGCCCGCCGGACCCGATAACCAGAACCTTCATCTCGACCTCATGCCAAAGCTAGCTTTCCCCTATCGTAAACTACCCGACATCGTGAGTCCCTCATCCCGTTGCAGCCCGGCGCGATCCGCCTTACCAAGTGAGAATGGACACACCGACCGGCAATATCCACGAATTCTCCGTTTCCGAACTGGCCGGATCGCTCAAGCGCACGGTGGAGGACGCTTTCGGCCATGTCCGCGTGCGCGGCGAGCTGGGCCGTGTCGTGGTCGCCAAATCGGGCCATGTCTATTTCGACCTCAAGGATGATAAATCCGTCATCACCTCGATTGCCTGGAAGGGCACTGCGGCGCATTTCCGCTTCAGGCCGGAGGAGGGGCTCGAAGTTATCATCGAAGGCCGGATGTCGACCTATCCGGGCCGCTCGCAATACCAGCTGATCGTCGAATCGATGGAACCGGCCGGCGCCGGCGCGCTGATGGCGCTGCTCGATGAACGCCGCAAAAAGCTCGCCGCCGAAGGCCTGTTCGATGCCGAGCGCAAACAGCCGATCCCTTTCCTGCCGCGCACCATCGGCGTCGTCACCTCACCGACCGGTGCTGTGATCCGCGACATTCTTCATCGCCTGCGTGACCGCTTCCCATGCCATGTCCTGCTCTGGCCGGTGCTGGTCCAGGGCGAGGCAGCCGCCGGGCAGATCGCCGAAGCGATCCGGGGCTTCAATGCGCTGGACGCGGGCGGCGCCGTGCCCCGCCCCGACGTGATCATCATCGCGCGCGGCGGCGGCTCGATTGAAGACCTCTGGGCCTTCAACGAGGAAATCGTCGTCCGTGCCGCCGCCGAATCGGTGATCCCGCTGATCTCCGCCGTCGGCCATGAGACCGACACCACGCTGATCGATTACGCCTCCGACCGCCGCGCGCCCACACCGACGGGTGCTGCCGAGATCGCCGTCCCCGTCCGCGCCGAACTGAAAGCCAGTCTCGACACGCTCGGCGGCCGTCTGGTCGCCGGCCTCTCCCGTCTGATCGAACGCCGCCGCACCGAGCTTCGCTCGGCGGCGCGCGCCCTGCCACGCCCGACCTCGCTGCTGGAACTCAAACGCCAACGCTTCGACATGGTCGCCGACAAGCTCGACGGTGCGCTCCTGGCCGGTGCCGGAGAAAAGCGCTCGAAACTCCTGGTGCTGACGGCCCGCCTGCGCCCCGTCACCCTGCGCCGCGACATCCAGCAAAAGCGCGAACGCCTCTCGGATCGAAGCGGCCGCTTGGCCCCCGCCGCGACGCGCATCCTGCGCGATCAGCGCCGCACGCTCGACAATTGGGCCGCCCGGCTCGAGGCGCTCAGCCACACTTCGGCGCTCAAGCGCGGCTTCGTGCTGGTGCGCGATGGGGAGGGCAAGTTGGTGCGGACGGGGGCGAGCCTGGCTTCAGGCGCGAGCGTCGAGCTGGAATTCGCCGATGCGCGGCGCGGGGCTGTGATTGATGGCGAGCCGGGGAAGGGGGCGCCAGTTGCACGGCCGAAAGCCAAGCCCTTGCCGAAGGCCAAGCCGCGCGCGGCCGGGCAGGGGACTTTGTTTTAGGGCGGGCTGTGGCCCGCGCGGGTCGAAATTTTCCACAAATACAATAATATACTTCCCCCGGCCTTGTGCCGGGGCCTGCCGGAGGGGAATCCAGACAGGCTCCTGACGGGTGGCAGGCCCCGGAATTCGCTGCGCTCCTCCGGGGGAAGGCGGTGTGTTGGGCAGGGGACTTTATTCTAGGGCGCGGCTTATCCCCCACCGCCGACAATTATCCCACGTCATCCCGGCGAAGGCCGGGACCTCGACGTGACGAGTGCGGAGCCCGGTCTATCGAGGTCCTGACTTGCGTCAGGATGACGAATTTTGAGGGATGTTATCCCCACCCCCTCAACCCGCGCGCATAATCCAGCTGTTCCGGTCGCACGGGAGGCACGAGCTCAGTCAGTCGCGGCGATCGGGAGCGTGCAGCCTGTCCGGGCGAAGGGGTGACATCCCGAGCGCTGGCAGGGCGTCCATTAAGGTCTGACGGCACTAAACGACCGACCTGAGTACCTTTCTGGATTGGAACCGGGGTGGAGACAGCCCGAGAAAACTGCACGTGTGGGACGTCTCGGATGTCACACTTAAACTATACGCGTTACCCGGCATTCGCCGGCGTCCCACACACCTCCCATCCCGGGAGGGCCACTTATCCCTCCAGCGGCGAGCCGCGTGGAGATTTTCGTGCGGGCGCAGGCGGCCCCATTCCCCTCATCGGTCAACGCATGCTAAACGGGTTTCATGAACCAGACAGACAATCCTTTCGAAGCTGATTTCTCGGGTGAAGCCATCCTGGAATTCGGCGATTCCGATTTCATCATCCTCAAGCCAGGCGCCTTCGTGCGCTGCGCCGTGACCGGGGATCCGATTGCTTTGGCGGATCTGCGCTATTGGAGCGTCGACGACCAGGAGGCTTATCGCGACACGATTGTGGCGACCAGGCGATGGTCGGAAATCCATGGCGGGGCGGGTCGATGATCGCGCTGATTGCTGCGCTGGCCTTGCAGGCCGAGGTCGCGTCGGCACCGCTTGATCCGATTGCCGAAATGATCGCGGCGCAATCACCGGACGCCGCCGAAGTGGCAGCGATGCCGGCTCCGATGGCCCAAGCGCCCGTTCAGGGCTGCGCCGGCGGGTTCGTCGAGGGCGCCCTGTTGATCTGCCATTTCGGGCCCGATAGCCGCGTCACGCTCGGTGACGTCACCGCCGATACCGATGCTTCGGGCTGGGCGGTGATTGGCATTCCGCGCGACGCGCCGCGCGAAATGCGCTTCACGGTCGCCGGTGCCGGCATGGCAGAGCGGATCGACCGTATGCAGGCGATCACCCAGCGTGAATTTGCCATCCAGCGTATCGAGGGCGTGCCGCAATCGACTGTGACACCGGATCCCTCCACCCTGCCGCGCCGCCAGCGCGAATACGCCGAGAAGCAGGCTGCCTTCGCGAGCCATTGGGATGGGACCGGCTTTCTCGGCGGTTTCACTCGTCCGGCCGAGGGCATCACCACCGGCGTCTATGGTTCACAACGGATCTATAACGGGACCGCCGGCAATCCGCATTGGGGCTTGGACTGGGCCAATGATCCGGGCACGCCTGTCACCGCCCCGGCCTCAGGCCGTGTCGTGCTGGCCGAACCGGACATGTATTATGAGGGCGGGCTGGTCTTCATCGATCATGGCCACGGCCTGATCAGTTGTTTCCTGCACATGAGCGCCGTTCACGTGGCGGTCGGCGATATGGTTGAACAGGGGCAATTGATCGGTGAAATCGGCTCAGGCGGCCGCGCCACCGGGCCGCATCTCGACTGGCGGGTGAAGTTCCAGAACAGCTTCTATGTCGACCCGGCCCTTTTGCTCGAGCTCGATCCGGCGGCTATCCAGACGGTCGAATAGGCGCACATCAACCCTGCCGGTAGACATCCTTCGCCCAGCGGCGGTGGACCCAAAACCATTGTTCCGGCGCGCGGCGGATCTCGGCTTCGATCCATTGATTGATCCGCGTCACGGTCTCGACGATGGCGGTCGGCTTGTCGGGATGGGTCGAGACTTCGATCGGGTCATGGATCTCGATCCGGAAGCGCGCGCCCTCAAGCCGACGTACCGAAAGCGGCACCAGCGGGCAATTGAAGCGCATCGCCAGCTTGGTCGGCCCGGGCGCCGTCATCGAGGGATGGCCGAAGAAGGGCGCTTCGATGCCGTCATTCATTTTCTGGTCGTTCATCAGCGCCACGGTCTCGCCGCGCTTCAAGGTTTGCAGCAATTCCTTGGCACCATCGCCGCCCTTGGCGGTCATCAGCTTGATGCCGTAATCGGCGCGGGCGGCGAGAATGCGCTCATCGATCAGTGGATTATTGGCCGGCCGATACGTGATGTAACAGGGCAGGCCGGTCTTGGAGATCGCGGTGCCGGAGATTTCCCAATTGGCGCTATGGGTCGAGATGATGACCAGAGGCTGATTGGCATCGCGTGCCGCTTCGAGCTTTTCACGGCCGATGAACTCGACGCGCTCCTCGAAGAAGGCGTCATCCTCGAACAGATGCATGTGCGGCATTTCGCCGGCCAGTCGGCCGAAATTATCCCACATTCCGCGCAAGAGCCGGTCGATCTCCGGTTCGGCGGCTTCGGGGAAGCAGCGCTGCAGATTGATGCGGGCGATCTTGTGGGTCGGGGTCAGCGGCCCGAGGCGCTGCAGCAACTCACCGCCGGCATCCGACGCCCGGTCCAACCCCTTGGCCCGGTACCAGGCGTTATAGCTGTCCCAAGCCAGGGCTTCGATGTGCCAGCCGGCGCGAGTCAGGAAGGAGGCATTGCGTTGCGCTTCGATCATGAACGGGATTTAGCGGCCCGGCGCGCTGGCGTCCATCATGTCCCGCAACAGGCCGTCCAACGCCGCCGGATTGGCGAACTCGGCGCGCACCGGCCAGGCCGTGACGTCGTCACGCATCGCGGCAGGCAGACGCACCCAATCCTTCTCCGTCGTGATCAGCGCCGCATCATGCGCCGTGGCCAGGCGTTGCAGGCGTTTCAGATCGCCTTTGGAATAGGGGTGATGGTCGGCGAACTGACCGGTTTCCGACAGGTCGGCACCGGCAGCCTGCAGTGCATCGAAGAATTTCTGCGGCCGGCCAATCCCGGCAAAGGCGACCAACGATCCGCGCGGCGGCGGCTGGGTCGGGGCGAGCCAAGCGTGCAGGACCGGGACCTCCAGATCGCTCAGGCCGAGGCCCTCATAATCGGGCAGGGTGTCGGCATTGCGGGTCATCACGATCACCGCATCGGCACGGGCGAGGCCCTTGGTGACGGGTTCGCGCAATGGTCCGGCCGGAAACACCTTGTTGGCACCCCAACCGGCTTCGCCGTCAATGACGACGAAGGAAAGCCGTTTGCGCAGGGTGGGGTTTTGATGGCCGTCATCAAGCACCAGCACTTGGGCGGCAGCCTCGACGGCAGCGAGGGCACCGGCCGGCCGATCACGGCTGATCCAGGCCGGTGCTACGCGAGCCAGCAAAAGCGGCTCATCGCCGACATCGCCCGCGCCCTGTATCGCCGGGTCGACCCGGACGGGGCCTTTCAGGCGCCCGCCATAGCCGCGTGACAGGGCATGGGCGCGATAGCCCATATCGGTCAGGCGGGTCAGGATGGTCTGGGCGATGGGCGTCTTGCCGGTGCCGCCCAGGGTGAGATTGCCGATACAGATCACCGGAATGCCGGGATCGACCGGTGTCGTCTTGCGAATGCGCCGCGCTGTGGCCCAGCCATAGATCCAGCCCAGCGGCGTCAACAGGGCGCGCACCAGGCTGCCCGAACCGCGCCCGCCATCGGTGCGCCAGAAAGCCGGCTCCCTCATGGCGCGATCTCCGCGGCCTTGCCGTCTTTCAACAAGGCTTCCAGCGCCGCCAGGCTGGTCGCCATCGCCCCGCCAGAGGCTTCGGCGATGGCCGCGCGGGCGGCCTTGATCGGCGGACCGCGATGCGACCAGATCTTCTCCAGCGCCGCCGTGATTGTGGCCGCGTTGGTGACGGTGATCATCGCCTTGTGCTGGCGGTAAATCGCGTAGAGATCGTCGAAACTGGCGGTGTGCTCGCCACTGATAACGACGCTGCCGGCTTGGCTGGCCTCGATCGGATTATGGCCGCCAATATCGGGCAGCAGGCTGCCGGCGATCAACGCCGCCGGTGCGGCGCCATACCAGAGCGGCATTTCGCCGAGCGTGTCGGCGAGCCATATCTGGTGATCCGGCGATGGCATTTTTCCGGCCGAACGCTGGACGAAACGGAAGCCCTGCTTGTCGATCAGGCGGGCCACCTCTTCGCCGCGCTCGGGATGGCGCGGGGCGAGGATCAGCAGCGCGTCGGGATGGGTCTTCAGGGTCAGGGCGTGGGCATGGAGAATGATCGCTTCTTCGCCCGGATGGGTCGAGGCGGCGAGCCAGACCGGGCGGCCTTCGAGCTTTTTGCGGATATCGGCCAGCGCTTTCGGATCGGGCGTTTCGGCGCGCACTTCCAGTTTGAGATTGCCCGCCAGGGTGATGGCTTGGCCGGTCAGGTTTTCCAGCCCGTCGCGGGTGCGGCTGTCGGCGGCCCCGATCCAGTCGAAACAGGCCAGCAAATGGCGCGCCGAGTCCGGGCGTTTGTTCCAATTGGCGAGCGAGCGGCTATTCATGCGCGCATTGACCAGCGCCATCGGAATGCCGCGCCGTTGGCTTTCGATCACCAGGTTGGGCCAGAGTTCGGATTCCGCAAACACGGCGAGATCGGGCTTCCAATAGTCGAGAAAGCCCCTGACGGCACCCAGCGTGTCAATTGGGAGATATTGGTGGCGCGCGACTGGCGGCAAACGCTGGGCCATCAGCTTGGCCGACGTCATCGTCCCGGTCGTGACCAGAAAGCGCAATTCGGGCTGGGAAGCGGCAAAGGCGTCGATCAGGCTGGCCAGGACCAGGCTCTCGCCAACACTGGCACCGTGTAGCCAGACCAGCTGACCGGGCGGACGCGGAAAGGTCGGCCGGCCGAGGCGTTCATTGCGGCGTGCGGCATCCTCCTTGCCGGCGCGTGTTCGCTGCATCAGCAAGGGTTTGGCCAAGGGCGAGGCGCAGCGCATCAACAGGCGATAGGCGATGAGGGAGGGGGGCAGGTTCACCGCTTGGCTCCCTCGGCTTTGGCAGGGGCATTGATTATGCCACGGGCCGTGGCACCGGTGCCAGGCCGCATTCGACTGTCGGGCTCAATAATCTCGCCGCCGCAAGCCTCATCGGCCTCTCGCGTCAACTCATTGAGCCGGGTCTCCAACAGCAGGCGGGCCGCCTCCATCTCTTCTGCCGTCGCGGCTTTCGCCACATAAATCGGATCACCCCAGATGATGATGCCGCGGGTGAAAAAATGCGGCAGGCAATGCTGGTCCCAGGCCTTGTGCAGCACGGTTTTTCGCCGTGTCGACCAAGTGACGGGTATGATCGGAACGCCGGTATCGCGCGCCATGCGGATGGCACCATAGCCGGCGCGCATTCGCGGTCCGCGTGGACCGTCCGGCGTAACCGCGCCGCTACCGCCGGCGCTGAGATGGCTGACCATGGCGCGATAGGCGGCCTCACCGCCCTTGCCCGCTTGCGGCTTGGCATTATTGCGCGATGAACCCCGCACCAGGCCAACCTTGTACCAGCGCGCGAAGCGTGAGCCGATATCGCCCTCGCGGGATCGCGATGCCAGTGCGACCATGCGGTCATAATGCTGGTTCCAAGCCTGAAGTGCCATCAGAACGCGACCATGCCAGACACAGCCGAGAATCGGCAAATTCTCGTCCCAGACCTGCTGGACGTATTCGCCATTGCGCACTTCCCAGCGAATCGAGCGGCGCACCAGCTCGACATAGAGCAGCGCGAGGAAGGCAGCGATTTCCTGGGCCCAGGGCTTTGACAGCAAGCGTTTCAACATCGTGTTCCCTTGCTCGCCTTCACCGCCTGAAAGGTCAAGCACGGCGCGCGGTTGCCTCACTGGCCCGGGCATCCTAAATCCGGGACCAGCAAGAAAGAACCCGCATGGCCTATGATCTCACCGATCCGACCGATCGAAAGCGCGCCTGGAGCGATTACCTCTGGAAGGATCACGGGGTCTTGCGCCTGCGCTTCCACAATATGCACGAGGTCGGCGGCGGTCTCTGGCGGGCCAATCAACCCTCGCCGGACCGGCTCGAAGCCCTGGCGGCCGACGGCTTCAAGACGATCCTGAATATTCGTGGGCCCCAGCCGGGGGTTTGCTATTACGACCTTGAGCGCGAAGCGTGCGAACTGCACGGCTTGGCCCTGCACGACATGCCGTTCGGCTCACGCGAGGCGCCCTATGTGGATCGCATCCAGCGCGCGGTGAAGATTTTCGAGACCATCGAATATCCCGCCCTGGTGCATTGCAAATCCGGCGCAGACCGGGCCGGGCTGGTCTCTGTCATGTTTGCGCTGACGCATTTGAACCTGCCCTATGATGAGGCCATCGCGCACTTGTCGCTGAAATATCTGCACGTCAAAGCGGGCAAGACCGGCGTACTGGACTATTTCTTCGAGACCTATCGCGCCTATAACGAATCGCATCCGATCGGTTTCATGGACTGGGTCGAGACCGTTTATGACCGGGAGGCGGTGCAATCGGGGTTCATGGCGAGCTGGTGGGGTAACCTGTTGACTGAAAAGCTGCTTCGCCGCGAATAATCTCAGGTTGATTCTTTATGCCCGCCCTATGCATCAGATATGACGACTCTTTCCCCAGCTTTGCGGCAGATTAATCCCCGTTAACCACGTTGATATCCGGTTGGGCCGGCTTGAAACGGGAATCGGGAGAGTGCAGATGCGTGAGATGGTGTTAGCCGCAGACCGGACGAACGAGCGGCTGGACGGTCTCAATTCCCGGTTGTCACGCGAATCAGGTGCGGCATTTCTGTCGGCCTTCGTCACCCTGGTCGCCGACTATTTCGGCGCCGATAGCGTTTATCTCGGACGAACCGATGCCGGTCACCGGCAGATGCGAACGCTACATGTCGCGTCCCAGGGCGTGATCAGCGGCAATTTCTGCTATCCGGTCGAAGGTACACCCTGCGCCAGCGTGATGCAGTCCGGAGCACTTGTTTTCGAGGACGGTGTCGCCGAGCAATTTCCGCGCGACCATATGCTCAAGGAGATGGGCATTCGCGGCTATGCCGGGATGCCCCTTTATCAGGGCGCTCAATCCATCGGCGTCGTTGTCGCCCTGTTCAAGCGACCGATCGAGGACGGGGATGAATTGTTGAAAGTCCTGCATCATTACCGGCGCCGTTTGACGACAGAAATCCTTGCAATAGAAACCGGCGAGCGAGCCAGCTTGGCGATCCGTGGCATGTCAGACGGCATTATTGACTGGTGCATCCAGACTGACCAGGTCTACACATCGGCCCGATGCCGCGAATTGCTGGGCGACAAACCCCGCGAGTCGACGATGCCGGCCGATAAATTTCGCGCCCTGCTGCACCGCGATGACTTTCCCCGGATCGAGTCAGCCCTTCAGGCCCATTTCCGCGCCGGACGTCCCTTTGACCTGTCGGTGCGGATCAAGGTAGTCGACGGGGCGCATCGCTGGTTCCGCCTGCGCGGCGAAGCGGTCCGAACACCGGATGGCGAACCGATCCGGCTGGTCGGGGCGCTGACGGACATCCACGATCTCGTCGAGGCGCGGCAGCAAGCGACTGAGGCCAGCCGCGCAAAGTCAAAATTCCTGGCCACGATGAGCCATGAAATCCGGACGCCGATGAATGGCGTGCTTGGCATGTCGAGCCTGCTGATGAATACGGACCTGCAGGCCTCGCAACGCGAAATGGTTGAGCTGATCCAGAGCTCCGGTCATGCCCTGCTTGATATCCTCAACGATATTCTCGATCTGGCTAATATTGAATCGGGCCGATTCGAGGTTGAGGCGTCCAGTTATTGTCCGGCGGAACTGACCCGCAGCGTCGCCGGACCCTATCGGATGAAGGCCCTCGAAAAGGGGCTGAACCTGCATGTCGAAATCGACCCCTGCGTCGGAGGTGATGCCAGCGGCGATCCGGCGCGGATCCGCCAAATCCTGTCCAACCTGCTATCCAACGCCGTCAAGTTCACCGAACGCGGGGAGATCCGGGTTCGCTGCCTGACGGTGCAGGCTGCTGATGGCCAGCATACGGTCAATTTCGAAGTCAGCGATACCGGCGTCGGGATGGATGCGGCGCTGATCGAGCGTGTTTTCATGCCGTTCAGCCAGGGCGAGTCGGCGATGTCGCGCCAGAATGGCGGCACCGGTCTCGGTCTGGCGATCTCCAAGAAGCTGGCTGAATTGATGAATGGCGATATCGAAGTCGAAAGCGCGCCCGGTGGCGGCTCGGTGTTTTCGGTCCGCCTGCCAACCGCGGATTTGCGCGCGAAAATGGTCGTCGCGGCGTCGGTCGGTTAGCCCGGCTCAGTGCCGAATTGCATCCGGCACAGCTTGGCATAGAGCGCGTCATCGGCGATCAGATCGTCATGGCGACCCTGCTCATGCACCCGGCCTGCCTGCAGCACATAAATCCAGTCCGCCTGGCGCACCGTTGAAAGGCGGTGGGCGATGACCAGCGTGGTCCGCCCGGCTGAAAGCCGCTCGAGTGCCGCTTGAACGCGCTGTTCCGATTCGGTGTCGAGGGCGCTGGTGGCCTCGTCGAGCAGCAGGATCGGGGCGTCTTTCAAGATGGCGCGGGCGATCGACAGGCGCTGGCGCTGGCCGCCAGACAGATTATTGCCACGCGGCCCGACCGGACTGTCATAGCCATCTGGCAGACCCATGATGAAATCATGCGCGTCGGCAGCCTTGGCGGCGGCGATAATGGCTTCACGATCAGCGTCGAGCCGGCCAAAGCCGATATTGGCGGCAACGCTGTCGTCAAACAGGGTCACGTCCTGGCTGACCAGGGCGATATTGCGCCGCAGCGAGTCCAACGAGACCGAGCGGATATCGGTGCCATCAATCATCACACCGCCTTGCTGCGGGTCGTAGAGGCGCGGGATCAGGTTGAGGATGGTCGATTTGCCCGAGCCGGACGGCCCGACCAAAGCGACTGTCTTGCCAGCCGGCGCGCGCAGGGTGACATCGTGCAGCGCAATCGTGCCGTCGGCATAATTGAACCCGACCGCGTCCAGCTTGATCTCGCCGGCGCTGGCCTTGATGGCCGGTGCTTCCAGCGCGGCGGCGACGTGATTGTCCTCGTCGAGCAGGTGGAAGACACGATCAAGGACAGCGAAGCCTTCCTGGACGACGGCGCTCAGCGTGCCGATAGCGCGGATCGCTGGCGACATCACGCCGATCCCGGTCAACACGCCGAGAATATTGCCGACGGAGGTCTCCCCGGCCAGCAGGCGCCAGCCAGCGAAACCGACCAGGCCGGCAAAGGCGATCCCGCCGACCACTTCCAGGATCGGATCGACGCGAGCCTTGTTCTCGGTGATGCTGAACAGGAATTTCAAACGTTCAAAGAAGGATTTGTCGGCCCGGGCCGCTTCATAATCTTCGAGCCCGTATGTCTTCACCATCCTTGTGCCGGAGAAGCTTTCCTCCAACTGACTGGTGACTTCGCCCATTTGCGACTGGGCCTGCGCCGAGGTCTTGCGCAGACGCTGGCCGATCTTGATCACCGGCCAAGCGGCGAGCGGATAGACCACCAGTACCAGCAGGGTCAGCATCCAGTCGAGATACAGCATCCAGGCGATGGCCCAGAGCACGGTCATGCTGTCGCGCAACAGATTATTCGCCAGCCGCACCAGGGTTTCACGCAGCAGGCTGATATCATTGGTAAAGCGCGAGACGAGGCTGCCGACCGGCTCTGATTGCAGCCGCGCGAAATCGGCATGCACCAGCTTGACGAACATGGCGTTCTGCAAATCCTGCATCACCGTCAGGGCGAGCTTGTTGGTCTGCAAGGTCTGGAAATACAGGCTGACACCGCGCACCGCGGCGAGGCTGATCGCGACCAGTGGCGCGATCGGGAAGAAGCCCGCGTCGCGCTGTTCCAGCAGATTGAAGGTCCAGCCGACCAGGCCGGCATAGCTCGCCGCCGCCGCCGCCGTGATGACCGAGAGCAGAACCGCTCCGACCCAAAGCCCGGGCCGCCGTGAGACCCAGTCACGCCAGAGCCGGCGTCCGAGCGCGGCTGTGGATTGGTTGGGTTGATCGGTCAAATCGCGGATCCGTTAGTCGTGGTGCTGCTCAGATTTGGGCTCGAGCAAGTGGTGGGCGTGGATGATGAAATAGCGCATATGCGCATTGTCGACCGTGCGCTGTGCCGCGTTTTTCCAGGCGACCTTGGCGTCTTCATAACAGCCATAGGCACCGACGAAATCGACGGATTCGAGGTCCTTGAACTCGCAATTCTGCGGATCAACGCAGACCAGTTCGCCGCCGATGACCAAGTGCAGGAGTTGCTGGTTGATTTTGGTGCTGTCCATGTTTCGTTTCCCGTTGAGAGAGGGCGTTGCGCCTGGCCTAGAGCCCGCCGACCGAGAGGGCATCGACCAGCACGCTGGGCGAATTGACTGACCCGCGAAATTCCAGATCACTGGCTGGAATTAAGCGCGCAAAGATGTCGATCAGATTACCGGCGACGGTGATTTCACTGACCGGATGGTCGATCTGGCCCTTGGCTATGCGATAGCCCGACACGCCGACTGACCAGTCGCCGGTATTGGAATTGAGCGAAGGCCCGAACATTTCCATCACCAGCACACCGGACTCGATACCGCCAATCATCGCCGCGCGGCTCTGGGCGCCGGCTTCCAGATGCAGATTGGTTGGTCCGGCACCGGGGGCGCCGCCCATGGAGCGTCGGGCATGACCGGTCGGTGCCAGTTTCAGCTGCCGCGAGGCGGCGCTGTTGAGCAGCCAGGTCGTCAGACGGCCATCCTCGATCAGGTTGGAGCGGCGGTTGACCGTGCCTTCACCGTCAAAGGCACACGAGCTGTGGCCCCAGTCGCGATGCGGATCATCGACAATATTAATGCCGGAGGCGAAGACCGGCTGATCCAGCTTCTCGCGCAGGAAAGAAATTCCGCGCGCCACGGCCGGACCGCTAATCCCGCCGCACAGGGCCGAGAGGAAAGTCGTCGCAACGCGGCGGTCGAACACGACCGGCTGCACGCCGCTGGCGATTTTTTGTGGTCCGACGCGCTTGGCCGTCCGCTCACCGGCCTCGGTGCCGATATCGAGCGTGGAGCGCAGATCGACCGGGCGGCGACCAGCAGTCGCGGCGTAATCGCGTTCCATGGCGCCATTCTTTTCGGCGATGACGCTGGTGCCATAGCTGAACATGCTCTTGCGCCAGCCCTGATTGAAGCCGGTCGTGGTGGCATAGGCCGCCGCGCCTTGGCCGAAACTGGCGAAGGCCGAATCGGTCTTGGAGACGCCCTCAATGGCGCGTGCGGCCTGCTCGACTTCGATCGAACGCGCTTCCAGCTCCTCTGGCGACCATTGAGTCTGGTCGAACATCGCGATTTCGGGCGGTTTGCGGCACAGGCGTTCTGCGTCGGCGAGGGCCGAAAAGGGATCTTCCGGTGACAGTCGAGCCATTGCCACGGCGCGCTCGATGGTCAGCGCGCGGCCATGTTCGGACAGGTCGGAGAAGGCAACGCCAGCCTGCTTCGCGCCGACGAAGACGCGAACGCCGGCATCGAGCGATTCAGAGCGCTCGATATCCTCCAGCGCACCGTCACGGACGGAGAGTTCGGTGGTGCGCGATTCGCTGACCACGGCTTCCGCCGTATCGGCGCCGGCGCGCAGGGCGCGGGCAATCAAATCAGCAGCGATGTCCTGCAGTTTTTGCGGGTCGGGGGCAGTGTTGGGATTGTTCATGCTGCGGCTATAGCTCCCGAGGGCCGTGGGTCGCAATGGTTCAACTGATCGCCTTGGCGAGCAGAAGCAGTGCGCTGGCCAGCAGGACGAGCCAGGTCAAGGTCGTTCCCGTCACCCGGCCCATGCTGCGACCCGGGTCGGTGAGTAGACCATAGGCGTGCAGACCCCGTCCCAAACTCAGCGCAATGCCGAGCGCGTGAATAACGAGCGTGCCGGTGCCCAGCAGGCCCAACAGGGTGAGGCCAATCAATGCAGGCGGCAGGTTTTCCGTGGTATTGCCATGGGCGCGGCAGGCCTGCTCCAGGCGGGCGTCAGTGCCAACCCCGAGGCTGATTTTCGCGCGCCGCCGGTTGAGGCTGACATTCAGGGCCAGGAAGACCAGCAGCAGAATGTTGAGGCCAGCATAAAGTGCGACGGCTTGCATGGCGGTCATGGTGATGGTCTCCGAAATTGCTGCTGAAACCTAGAAGCTGCCGTGCGTTCGGGGAAGCCCTATTCGGTTTCGGCCGGCTCTTGCGCCGCCTGACGGATGGCATCGGCGAGAATTTTCGGCTCTTGGGCGCCAGAAATCGCAAAACGACCGTTGAAAATATAGGTCGGGACACCGGAGACGCCGAGCTTGCGGAAGAAGGCTTCCTCTTCGCGCAGCGCCTTCTCGTCGAGGTCCGAGCTGAGCAGCTCGGCCGTCAACTCATCATCGAGGCCGGCCGCACCGGCGATCTGGCTCAGCGTGTGGGTATCGCCGATATCGCGGCTGTCGGCGAAAAAGGCCCGGAACAGACCTTCGGCAGCGGCATCAGCCACACCCTGACCCGCTGCCCAGCGCAGGACGCGATGGGCATTGAGCGTGTTGGGCCGGACCGGGATGTCGTCGAAGCGGAATTCAATCCCCGCCGCTGGCGCAGCCTGTTCGAGATGGGCGCGCATTTGGGCCCAGCGTTCGGTGTTTTCACCGGAGAATTTGGCCTTCATATACTCGCCATAGGGCCGACCACCGCGGGGCAGGTCCGGGTCGAGCTGGAAGGGGCGCCAGACGGCTTCGACCGGGATTTCCGGCACCAGCTTGCGGGCGGCATCCCAATTGCGCTTGCCGAGCCAGCACCAGGGGCAGACCAGATCGGCGACGATATCTACGGAAACTTTATCGGTCATGGCCCCCAGATAGGACATCTGCTGATCGATTGCGAGAGGCGGGCCGCGCTGTGTGCATATTTCGATGCGGGCAGATCGATAGGCCGGCCGGTTCGTCATCCCCCGCATGCAGCTACACGCCAATGGAGACTGCATGAGCGGGGGATGACTCCCACCGGCCACCCAGCGACCGAGGCGGGCTCAGACGATAATGTCGAGCGTGGTCCGCATCATGTCGTCAGCGACCTTGACCATTTCTGCGGACGCCTTCTGGGCGGTTTCCGCCCGTTTGACCGCAATCACAGCCTGAATAATGCCTTCGCCTTTGGCCGCGGCATTGACGAGCCGTTCGGACGCCGCCCCAGCTTGGGCTTGGGCGTTCAACATGCCGGAGACGGCGGTATCGAGAGCAATATTCATACGCGCAGGCTAGCAGGCGGGTCGGGATCGGGCGATCTGAATGCGTTTCCAGGGTGAATGCCGGCTTAACCCGCGATTGACCCGGCTCGTCATTGCTCCAGTATGACCGCAGGAAAATATCGGGGACATTCATGACATTCATCCTGCGCCTGATCGCGACGATCCTGGGGCTCGCCGTGCTGGCGATTGGCGGCCTTATCTGGTGGGGCTGGGCGCCGGATATTCCCCATGATGAACTCGTCGCCAAATACGGTCAGCCGCCATCGCAATTCGTGCAGCTGTCCTCGGGCGTCACCGTGCATATGCGCGATGAAGGCTGTGCGGACTGCCCCGCAGTTTTCCTGATCCATGGCTCCAATGCCTCGCTGCAGACTTGGGAGCGTTGGGCCGGATTGCTCGGCGAGCAATGGCGCGTGGTCTCGATCGACATGCCCGGTCACGGGCTGACCGGTGCGACCAATGACGGCGATTATTCGATTGAGCGCGCCGCCGGCATTGTCGAGGAAGTGCGGGCATTTCTGGGGATTGAACAGTTTAATCTCGCCGGCAATTCACGCGGCGGCGCCATCGCGCTGAACTATGCGGTCGCCCATCCCGAGCGCTTGATCAGTCTGGCTTTGATCGACGCCTCCGGTGCGCCCTGGCCGCCAGCTGATCCGGACAAGGAGACGCCCTTCATCTACACGCTGACGGCCAATCCGCAGATCGCGCGGGCGCTCAAGAACTTCCTGCCGCGTCCCCTGGTCGAGCAGGCCTTGCGTGACGCCTTCTCCGATCAGACTGTTGTCACCGAGCCGATGATTGATCGCTATTACGAACTGATCCGGCACCCCGGCAATCGTGATGCAACGCTGGAACGCGCACAAATGGCCTATTCGCTCGACGCGTTCAATCAGGCGGCAAGCCTGACGATGCCGGTCTTGATCATGTGGGGCGAGGACGACCATCTGGTCCCGATTTCGCTGGCGGGGGAGTTTGCCGAGGCCATACCCCAAGCCCAGACGGTGACCTATCCCGGCGTCGGCCACACGCCGATGGAGGAGATTCCCGAACAGAGCGCCACCGATTACCAGCTCTTCCTCGAGGCGGCTGCTGCCCCGACGGCAGCGCCCGCAACGCAGACTGCGGCGTCGGGCCAACACCAGCCGGGCACGGCGCTGTTCGGCTATTACATGCCATTGCAGGATCCACCGGTTCGGGCCGGCGATTGGGTGCTGGAAACCTTCTATCTCGGCTCCGACTGGGAGGTGGACCCCTGGGTGGCTGACCACCAGGCCACCGAATACCCGCCGGCCGCCTTCGATTTCTCCGACCCGACCAGTGAATGGGTCCAGGGCGAGATCGGCGGCGGTTATGCGCGCCGGCTCAGGGTCTGGCCCGGCGATCTTGTTGTCACATCCGACAGTATCGCCTTCGATGCGGTGTCCGACGAATTGGGCGTGGTCAGCTTTCGCGGTCGGTATCGCCGCGAGCTGATCCTCGCTGCCGAGGCTTCCGGAAGCACTGACGAGGCCGTGTTGGAAGGCGTGTTGACGATTGACGGCGTTGTCTACGAGAATCTGCGCTTCGGCTGGTTCGCGGGGGACTGAGTTCAGCCCAATACCGCTTGCGCAATTTTCGTCATGTGGAATCTTGCGTCACATGGGGGGGCCAGTCCGGTCCCTGATTCGGGCCTAGCCGACCGGCCCCTTTTTCCAGGTCGGCTAATGATGAGGTTGAATTGATGTCCGCTCCTACCCAAACCGCGCTCAAGGTCGAGTTCGAGCTGAGCGAAGCCGATCTGGATTTCTTCCGGGCCCGGCTCGCCAAGGCCCGCGATGCGCGCGCCGCCGATGACGAAGCCGTCATCCTCGAGGGCGTGGCAGCGATGAGCCAGCAGGCGATGGCCGCCAATCCGCCGACCTTTGTTCGCGATCGGATCGCGCAGCTCGGCCCGCTGGTCGCGATGCTGCGCGATGCCGACTGGCGTCTGGCCGGTGACGATCGCAAGCGCGTCCTCGATGCGCTTGCCTATTTCGCCGATCCGGACGATCTGATCCCCGATTCGACGCCCGGCATTGGCTATATCGACGATGCGATCATGATCGAGCTGGTCTCCAATGCCTTGGCGCCCGAGCTTGAAGCCTATGATGATTTCGTCGCTCACCGCGATGAACTCGCGGCCGGCGCCAAGGATCTGCCCTCGCTCGACGATGCCCGCGCCGTGATGCAATCGCGCATGCGCCGCCGCCGCTCCCGTTCACGGGCAGGCGGAAGCTGGTCGCACTCGACCAGCGTCACGCACTACTTCTAGAATTTACACAGCGCGAATAGCGGGTTGGCGGGTTTTCAGGAACTCGCCAACCCCGCGTGCCGCTTGGCGGATGCGTTGCTCGTTCTCGACCAGGGCCAGACGCACATAACCCTCGCCATGCTCGCCGAAACCAATCCCCGGCGCGACGGCGACGCCGGCCTCTTCCATCAATTGCTTGGCAAATTCCAGCGAGCCCATCGCCTCGCATCCGTCCGGCAAGGGCGCCCAGGCGAACATCGAAGCCTCGGGCACCGGGATTTTCCAACCGATCCGGCCGAAGCTCTCCACCAACACATCGCGGCGATGCTTGTAGATCGCCCGCATCTCGTCGACGCAGTCCTGCGGCCCGTCGAGCGCGGCACAGGCGGCGACCTGAACCGGCGTATAGGCGCCGTAATCGAGATAGGATTTGACCCGCGCCAGCGCGGCGACGAGGCGCGGTGAGCCGGCCGCGAAGCCGACCCGGAATCCGGCCATCGAATAGGTCTTGGACATCGAGGTAAATTCGATTGTCCGTTCCTTGGCGCCCTCGATCTGCAGCATGGACGGGGTCGGCGTATCGCCGAAATAGACCTCGGCATAGGCCAGATCCGACAGGATGAAGAGATCGTGCTCTCTCGCGAATTCGACCACCTGTTTATAGAAATCCAGTGTGGCGGTCTGTGCGGTGGGGTTGGAGGGATAACACACCACCACGGCAATCGGCTTGGGAACCGTATGCCTCACTGCATGCTTGAGCCCGCGCAGATACTCATCCGGTGAGGCCGCGTTGACATGCCGGATCGTGCCGCCGGCAATCAGAAATCCGAATGTGTGGATCGGATAGGACGGGCTGGGCGCCAGCACGACGTCGCCGGGTGCCGTGATCGCCTGGGCCAGATTGGCGAAGCCCTCTTTGGAGCCCAGCGTGACGATGACCTCGCTATCGGGGTCGAGCTCGACATCAAAGCGCCGCTTGTAATAGCGCGCCTGCGCCTTGCGCAGGCCGGGGATGCCGCGCGAAGCGGAATAGCCATTCGTGTGCGGCTTGTCAGCCGTCTCCTTGAGCTTGGCCAGGACATGCGCCGGGGTCGGCAGATCCGGATTGCCCATGCCGAAATCGATGATGTCAGCGCCTTTTGCCCGCAATTGGGCCTTGAGGCGATTGACTTCTTCGAAAACATAAGGCGGAAGGCGCTTGGTGCGGTGAAATTCCATCGTTTTGTCCGGTATTTGTCGAATATATAACCATAGAAGCGTGCTGTTGCGAGTTTCGCAAGAGCGGCTCGGCAGCGCGGGGCGAAAATGGGGACAGGTATATTTAACGCGCAATCTGTCCGGTGTGCCCGCCAAGCGCCGTGGAGCGGGCGCGTTAAATATACCTGTCCCCATTTCACGTTGCACCAAAATCTCCACGCGGCTTGCCGCTGGAGGGATAAGGGGTCACCTCGCGATGGGAGGTGTGTGGGACGCCGGCGGATTCCGGAGTTGAAGTTGAGTTGAGTGTGACATCCGTGACGTCCCACCAATTCTTCCTGGAAAAGATGGGAGATTTGGTCGGACGCCTTGCGGCCCCCGTCTCGAAATATTCAGGGATGCACGGTCGAGCCCTGATGCCGCTCTTCCCCAATCATGGCCTCACCGGAACTTGGGCTGTCAAACCTCCGCCCGGACGAGCTCCACTCTCCCGATCGCCGCAAATGACTGAGCTCACGCCTCCCGTGCGACCGGAACAGCTGAAGTATGCGCGCAGGTTTGGGGGGTGGGGATAAACTGACCGATAAATCGTCATCCCAGCGCAGGCTGGGACCCAGTTCGTAGAGCGGAGGCGAGCGAAAATTGGCGCTACATCAAATAGATGCCGGTGCGTGAATCTGGGTCCCAGCCTGCGCTGGGATGACGATATTTTGTAGCTTGGATGCTGGATAAGGAGCGAATACGACGCCTCCCCAAGCACACCACTTCCCCCGGAGGAGCGCAGCGAATTCCGGGGCCGGCCATTTGTTGGCAAGCTGGCTGTATTCTCCTCCGGCAGGCCCCGGAACAAGTCCGGGGAAATTAGGTGTGGTGAATCTGGGCGTGCAACCCCGGCCGCTTCAGCACCAGCTGGCTTGATTCGCCGGTGGATTGCGCAGCAATTCATGTACATTCGCCTCGATCAGCCGGTAGCCGACATTGCCGAACAGGCGCTGGCGGCCCTCATTCATCACAAAGGTCGGGCTGCCCTTGATGCCCTGGTCGCTGCAGATCTGGTAGTCGCGCAGCAGCGCCGTCAAGGCTTCGGAGGAGCAGAGTTTCTCCTCGATCCGGCTGCACTCAACGCCGAGCTCGTCGGAAATCGAGCACTGGACCGCAAAGCTGGAAATATCACGGCCATGCTGGAAGAAGGCGCAGCGCAGCGCCCAGGCGGCTTTGGTCGAGGCGCGATCAGCCCAGCCCGGCGCCTGGCCATCCTCCGCCTCGATCAACTCGATCGCCTTGACGAATAGATGCGCACTGGCCGAGGAGCGCGGCTGTGCATCGAGCCAGACGCGCGGATGTAGTTCAACATGGGGAAATGACCCCACCACCTCGCGCAAATGCGCATTGAACCCCTCAAACCCCTTGGCCCCCTCGATCTTGCCCCAGGCATCGGGGAAGACGGAACAGAAATGCGGCTCGAATTCTATTTGTGCACCGAAGTCGGCGACCAGCTGATCCAGCCGCCGCTGCCCGATATAGGCCCAGACGCAGAGCAGGTCGGAATAATAGGCGATCTTGACGGGGGGCATGGGCGCGGTCCTGAGTGTAGGGAGCGGTGACGTCTAGTTTGCCCGAAATGACGCGGGATTGCGATGCGGCAATTGGCACAGGGACGAAGCGGTAATCTCCGGCGTGTTGAGCACAAGCGCCCCCGGTCTTGACCCACGGGCAGGCATGCCCGTTGATGGTGCGCGTCAATGCCAAGTGGAGCGACCATGACCCAGACCGGTGATCCATCGCTGATTTCCGACATACGCTATTTCCTTGGTGGCCAAAACAGCTACCTCAGGGATTTCGAGCTGGATGCATTCGGGCGGCGCCTGGCATTCTGGCTCAACACTGAAGGCATCTCGCTCGGCGCATACCACTCGCTCTACCTTCTGTTCTCCCCCTCGGTGAACGCCGGCGATGTCGTGTATTCCGACATCGCAGCGTTCTGGTGGCACCGCTATGTGAGCGTTGGCGTTCCTCGGCAGTTTCCGAACATACCGGACGCGTTGAGCCTGGGCCGGACCCGGACATGTGAGGCATTGTGTGCGCTCTGCCCGCAAGACAAGGAACGGATCGAGGCCGCCTGCAGATATGTCGAAGCGGTGGGGGATTCCATTCGTTTCACCGTTCTGGAGTCAAAGTTGAAGGACTCCATTCTGCGCGCAGCCGTGACGATCGGTGTGTTTCCGGAACCCTCCCATCTTCATGTTTCGATTGAGGATCGAAGCTCCGGAATTGTGCTGGAAAGCCTCCCGGTACCGATAGGCTTTTATGACAGGGTCTTCGATCTGGCCGGACGTATCCGGCGAGAGGGCGATGAAATTATTCTTGAGGCGCGGACGTCCTTCAGCGGATCAAGCGCCGCCGCAGAATCCGGATGGCCACTGCGCAGTGCCGTCGCCGAGTTCTCACCGCTGCCGACCGGCGCTGTCTGTTCGTCGCGGGTACGCCGGTTTGGGAAGGCGAAGTGAAATTCGGCTAAAGCCCCAACTCCCCCCACATCGCATCCACCTTGGCCTTCGTCGCATCATCCATATCCAGCAGCGCGCCCCATTCACGCTTGGTCTCGTTTCCGATCTTGTTGGTCGCATCGAGCCCGATCTTGCTGCCGAGCCCGGAGACCGGCGAGGCGAAATCCAGATAGTCGATCGGGGTGTTTTCGACGGTGACGATGTCGCGGGCCGGGTCCATGCGTGTGCTCACGGCCCACATCACGTCTTTCCAGTCGCGCGGGTTGATGTCCGCGTCCACGACGATGATCCATTTGGTGTACATGAACTGGCGCAGGAAGGACCAGGCGCCCATCATCACGCGCTTGGCATGGCCGGCATAGGCCTTCTTCATCGAGATGACGGCGATGCGGTAGGAACAGCCCTCGGGCGGCAGCCAGAAATCGAGGATTTCCGGATATTGCTGTTGCAGCAGCGGGATGAAGACCTCGTTGAGGGCTTCGCCGAGCACGGACGGCTCGTCCGGCGGACGGCCGGTATAGGTGGACAGATAGATCGGATCCTTGCGCATGGTGATGGCGCTGATCCTGAAGACCGGGAAATGCTCGACGGAATTATAGTATCCCGTGTGGTCGCCATAGGGGCCTTCGGGCCCATATTCGTCGAGCATGACATGGCCTTCGAGCACGATCTCGGCCTCGGCGGGCACTTTCAGCGGCACGGTCTTGCAATCGACCAGCTCGACCTTCTGGCCACGCAGGATACCGGCGAACTGGTATTCCGACAGCGTGTCGGGGATCGGCGTGACGGCGGCGAGAATGGTGCCGGGATCGGCACCGAGCACGACGGCGCAGGGCAGGGGATCGGGCTTCTTGTCTTTCCAGCGGGCGAAATGCTGGGCCCCGCCGCGATGCTTGAGCCAGCGCATCAAAGTGCGGTCCTTGCCCAGCTTCTGCATGCGGTAAATGCCGAGATTATAGTCATCCTGCTTGTCGGATGAGGGCCCCTTGGTGACGACCAGCGGCCAGGTGATCAGCGGTGCGGGCTCGCCCGGCCAGCAGGTCTGGATCGGCAGACGGTCGAGATCGATCTCATCGCCGGTCAGCACGACATCCTGGCAAGGCGCGGACTTCACGGTTTTTGGCTTCATCGACAGCACGGTTTTGGCCAGGGGCAACATGTCGATGGCGCCCTTGAGGTCGGCGGGCGGTTCGGGCTGGCGCAGGAAGGCGAGCAATTCACCGACCTCGCGCAGCTCTCCGGCCGTCGAGCGCGGCTTGCCGCCGAGCGTCACCGCTTGGGCGACGCGGCGCACCGTGCCGAACAGATTGACCAGAACCGGCATCTCGCTTTTGACGCCGTGCTCATTGACGACATTCTCGAACAATAGCGCCGGGCCGCCGGCGTGCAGCGTGCGCTTGTGGATCTCGGTGATCTCCAGATCGGTCGAGACCTGCGTCGTGATGCGCACGAGATCGCCGTCGCGTTCAAGCTGGTCGATGAAGTCGCGCAGGGATTTATAGGCCATGTCTCAGTCTCGCTTGCACCTTGTGTTGAAACTGCCTCTTCGCTGCACAAATTGCCAGTGCGCGATGCGCCGCATCCGCGCTGGGCCGGGCGAAAAAGCTGATTTGCGGCGGGCCTTTGCCACCGTCGGTCCGGTTAGAATACCAAGCATGTCTCGGTTTTTAGCCTTGTTTGATTGAAATTATCCCGATTGCCGAGACGAAGCCTTCAAGACTTCTCGCTAGTCAGCAGCGAACGGAAATTGGCACGGGTCGCGTTTATGATGTTGCACAGAGCAGTGATGGTCTCGAAGGCCCGGGTCGATCTTGGCGTCGGGGCGCTGAATGGCGATCTGGGCAGTATTCTGGCCTGTTGCATGAAGACGAGCACTGACGGCCATATGACCGGCGCCCTGATCTGGGATCGTGGCTGGTTCCTGGAAGTGCTGGAAGGTCGGCGCGATGCGCTGGAAGACTTCTGGCAATCCATCGCCAATGACCCGCGCCACGCTGACCCGCAACGTCTCGAATTGGTGCCGCTATCAAAGCGGGACTACCAGACCTGGTCCGTCGGCACGCCGCGCCGCGGCCGGGCCAATCACACCTTGCTCCAAAGCCTTCGCAGCCATGTCCCGACCGCCGGTGAGGTGCGGACTCACGTCCGCACCGTCATCGCCACCGGCCTGGTCGCTGAATCGCCGCCGCTGGTGTGTGCCGCCGGGGCTTAGCCGGGCTGATCCCCGGTGAGTTGCGTGGCTGTCGCGTCCGGTTGTGCCGCCAGCGGCGGCCGCAGCGAGGCGACGATCTCACGCGCCAGTCGGCCAGAACGCGAACTGACGCCGACCGTGGCGCCAAAGCGCACAATCACCAGCTCCTGCTCGGGCATGACATAGCCCCACTGGCCCTGGAATCCGCTCATCATAATGGTTTCCCGCGGCAGGCCGGTCGCCTCGGTCGGCAGCCAGAAGCCCATCCCATAGCCGCCGCCCGAATGGGGCGTGGGTTCTGCGACGATGGAATACCAGCCTTCCGGCAGGATGCGGGTGCCGTTTGCGACACCATTATCGAGATAGAGCTGGCCCAACCGGGCCCAGTCCTGGGCCGTGGCATACATGTAGGACGAGCCCTGGAAGGTGCCGTTCTCGCCCGGCTCCATGATCGCGGAATAGATATCCAGCGGTTCAAAAATGCGGGCCCGCAGCGCGGTGATCTGTTCGGGCAGGCTGTCGCCGAGCCGGCGCTGCATCGTGTCGGCGGCGAGGATGGTATTGCCACTCATATATTGCCAGTGCTCGCTGGGCGCATAGAGACGTTCGCGCGTCGCGGCGAAATGCGGCATGTCCCACTGGGTGAACAGCATCTGCGAGTTGGGGTCCATGCCGTTATTGAGCTCGGCGATGGCCAGCCCGCCGGTCATCCGCAACAGGCTCTCAATCGTGATATCCGAGAGCTGCGGGTCGCCGACTGCGGCCAAGGCAGGGATATCGCCCTCGGCCCGGATATCCAGCAGGCCGTCTTCGACCAGGCTGCCGGCCAGCGTTGCGATGACGCTCTTGGTCATTGACCAGCCATGAAATCGGGTCTCGGCGCTGGCGCCGGGCGCATAGTATTCGGCGACGAGATGGCCCTGATGCAGGACAGCGATGCCGAGTGTGTTGTGGCTGTTCTGTGCGCTGTCATCGACGGCGCTGGCGATCGCTGTGTCCAGCGCTTCCGTGTCGAACCAGGTATCGCGGTGGGCGGTGTCGAGCGGCATCGGGATGAAGTCGTGGGCGATGGGCACTGTCAGGTCGGGATCGAAGCCATGCCCGCCCTGCACCAGCGTACAGCCGAGCCCGTCACGCCAGACCGCGCGCTGGGTCCAGAACAGGCCGAGCAGTGAGGCGCTGACCTCATGGCTCTCCTCGTCCATCGAATAGCTCAACACGCTGCCGGCATCGCCGAGCAGGGGATCGAGGTAGAGGGATTTGGCCTGATCCGGGTCGAGACCGGAGACCCAGGTCAAAGAGCACATCTGTTTGGCGACGATGCCGGTCGCGGAGGGCAGATAGATCTGGCCGATGGGGGACAGGTTGAGCGCCACCACGGCCGCTGTCAGAACAGCGCCGCTGGCGCCGAGTACGATACGCAACATAAGCCCTGCTCCCTTGAGACGATCAAATCAGCCGAATTTGGAGAAGTCCGGTTTGCGGCGTTCCATGAAGGCGGTTGCCGCTTCGGTGAATTCTTCCGAGCGCAGCAATTCGCCGAACAGGTCGTTCTCCATATTCATGCGCTCACCGAGGGCTTCGGGGGCGCGCCGCATCAACGCCTTGGCGGCGCGCAGCGAGCCGGGCGCCTTGGCGGCGAGCTTGGCGGCGGTGGCGCGGGCCAGGGCCTCGACATCGTCGGCGACATCATTGATCAGCCCGTGGCGCGCCGCCTTGTCGGCATTCCAGACCGAGCCGAGCAGCAGTAGATCGGCGGCGATGACATGGCCAAATATGCGCGGCATCACCTGGCTGGAGCCGTATTCCGGCGCCAAAGCGAGATCGACAAAGGGGGTCTTGAATGTGGCGCGCGGCGAGGCATAGGCCAGATCGCAATGCATCAGCATGGTGACGCCAATGCCGATGGCGAGCCCGTCGACGGCCGCGACGACCGGCTTGGTGACGTTGAGCAGGGCCTGCATGAAATGCCCGACCGGCGGCAGCTCGCTGCCGCCGAGCGCTGGCGGGGTCTGCATGAAATCGACCATGTCATTGCCGGCCGTGAAGATACCGCCGGCGCCAGCGATGATGAAAACCTTGATCGCCGGATCCGCATCGCCGGTCTCCAGCGCTGTGGCGGCAGCGGTGTACATGGCCCGCGTCAGGGCGTTTTTCTTCTCGGGGCGGTTGAAGCGTATCGTGCGGATGCCATCGGCATCCTCGATCAGAACCAGATCGCTCATCGCAGTCTCCCATTTGATTTTGCCGCACACTAGAGCATGACGCCGCCGCTTGGCTAACGCTTTTACGCTTACCTATACGTCAAGCAGGGCTGGCGATCAGGCTTCTGTGGCGAGGCGGGTGAGGACGCGGTGGAGCATGTTGCTGTCGTCTTCGCCGAGCCGGGATTCCAGCGCGGTATTGAGGCCGCGCAGGCTGGTATCGGCCGCATCGCCGAGGGCGCGACCTTTCTCGGTCAGCGAGACCACTGCCGAGCGTCCATCGGTTTTCGAGGCGTTTTTTTTCACCAGTCCGAGGGTTTGCATGCGGCTGACCAGACCTGTCACCGCTGGCGGGTTGAGCGACAGCATGTCGCCGATCTCGCCCATACGCCGCTCGCCGCGTCGGGCGAGCAGGAACAGCACGGCCGCCTGGGCGGAAGTGACGCCAGCCTCGGCTTTCAGGCGTGCATCGGCATCCCGGTTGAGGCGCCGGGCCGCAATTTCGAGCAGAAGGAATAATCGCCGGTCAACAGCGCGGATACGAGCCATGGGGCTGAAACTGGTGTGATTCTGGCTGGCAGGGGAGTGGGGCTAGCGGAATTTCCAGACCTTGGCGTAACGCACTTCGCGGTCTTCCAGATCCCGGGTGACCGGAACGGTGTATTCGGCCAGCTTTTCCAGCCGGTCCTGGGGCAGGAAGGAACGCCCCGGATCGCCGATCAACACGGTGGCACCGCGACGCGCGAGATCTTGTAGCCAGCCGCCGATCAGGCGTGCCGGTGCGTCCTCGTAGAAGACATCGCCGGCGAGCACGACATCCCAGCCCTCATCGCTGCCAACCAGATCGCCGAGCCGGGTTTTCAGCGCAACGGCATTGGCGGCCGCATTGGCCTCGATGGCCGCGATGGCAAAAGCATCCAGTTCGCAGGCCAGCACCGAGGCGGCCCCGGCCTGCATCGCAGCAATGCCCGAGACGGCGCCACCGGCGGCAAAGTCGAGCACGCGGCGGCCGGCGATGATCTGCGGATGGTCGAGGCAATAGCGTGCCAGCGCCTGCCCACCAGCCCAGGCGAAGGCCCAGAAGGGCGGTGGCAGGCCCATCGCACCCAGGGCCTCCTCGGTCTGCTCCCAGATCGCGACCGTCTCGACGGCCAGATGCAATTGCACTTCAGGCACCAGGGGCGGTGCCATCAGGACGGTGTGCGCGCGCACGAAGGCGATCGGGTCGAGGCTTGCAGTCATGGACGGCGTATAACGCAAAATGGCCGGGCGCGAAGGCCCGGCCACCATGCCATTTGCGGCGTCTGTCAGTTGTCCGATGCGGTGATGATATGAGCATTCTGAAATTCGGGCAGGGCCCTGACTTCGTCGCCGATCAGGGAAAGATCGCCAACCAGCACCAGCACCATCTCGTCCAGCGGCAGATATTGGCGCGCCATCAGCGAAATTTCGTCATCGCTGACGGCGAGAATGCGCGGCACGTAAGTGTCGAGATAATCGGCCGGCAGGTTCCAGAGGTCACGATTGGCGAGCTGGCCGATCAGCCCGCCCGTCGAGGCGTTTTGCAGGATGAAGACCCCCGCCAGCCAGTTGCGGATATTGTTGGCTTCTGCTTGCGGCGGGGTTTCGTCCTGCAGCCTGCGGATTTCCATGAAGGTCTCGCGCAGGGCCGGTGCCGTCTCGGAGGCGGTCACGTCGGCATTGAAGCTCCAAAACCCGCCGCCTATGACCCAGGTCGTTCCCGAGCCAGGCGAGTAGGTATAGCCTTTGTCTTCGCGCAAATTGCGGGTCAGGCGCGAGGTGAAGGATCCGCCGAGCATCGCATTCATCACCGTCATCGCCGGCGCGTCGGGATCATCGATCGCCATCACCGGGAAGCCGAGACGAAGCGTCGTCTGCGGTGCGCCGGGCCGGTCGATCAATTGCACGATCGGGCCGTGCCGGGGCGCCGTGCCGCCTGCCAGGTCCGGCTCGCCGCGGGCCCAGTCACCGAAAGCGGCGCGGATCGCGGCTTCCATTTCCACGTCGTCGAAGCGGCCGGCGACATAGATGCGGGTCCGTCCGGCACCAAAATTGGCGGCGTAGAAGGCGCTCACATCGTCGAGTGTATAGCTGCGCAATTGCTCTTCGGTCGGCAGTGAGCGGCCATAGGGGTGGCCATCACCGAACAGGATGCGGCGAAAGGCTTCCGTGGCAATGGAACCCGGTTCGGCGCGCTGGATATCGACATTGCGGACCAGATTTTGGCGCACGCGGTCAAATTCGGCCGGGTCAAAATTGGGTTGTCGCACGACGGAGGCGAGCAGGGCCGTCGCATCGGCTGCGTATTGCGACAACACATTGGTGCTGACGCCAGACGAATTCCAGCCAATCCCGACATTGACCGAACCACCCATCGCGGCGATCGCGGTGGCAAGGTCTTCCTTGGAACGGCCGGCGGCGCCCTCTTCCATCATCGCTCCGGTCAGATCAGCCAGCCAGGTCCGGTCGCCATCATCGATATTGCCGGCCCGGATCTGGACCGAAATGCGCGTCGTCGGGGCCAGCCCATAGGGGATGAATGTAACGGCGAGGCCGTTATCGAGCGTGAAGCTGCGGGTTTGCGGCAGGTGGAAAGGCTTGGGTGCGCCGACGGGCGGTTGCTCGCTGCCCTGGGCCAGTGCGGTCGCAGGCAGGAGGGCCAGGCTGGCGGCGGCGAGCGCCGCGCGGAAAAGTGTGTTGATCATGGTGTTCGCTCCCATCAAGGCCTGGTTATTCCGGCGCATCGGCATCGTCTGGCGCGAGCCGGACTTCGAGCACGGTGCGATTGGACGGGCGAAGAAACTCTTCGGCGGTGGCGCGGATCAGCTCCGGCGTCACCTGTTCGAAGCCTTCGGTGATCCGGTTGATCCGCTCGGGATCGTCATCGAACATGGCGAAGGAGGCGAGAAGGTCGACCAAGCCGAAACGGGTTCCGGTGTCGACTGTCGAATAGAAATCGGCGAGCAGCTTGGTGCGCGCCCGTTCGACATCGACTTCGCTGACGAGATCGGTGCGCACGCCTTCGATTGTGGTGTCGAGCGTATCCATCACTTCGCTGACGCTGAACTCGCTGTCGTGGATGAGCCCGACCGTCCACAGCATTGGCCCGTCATAATTGAAGGCATTGCCGAGCATATTGATGCCGCCGAATACGCCGGAGGCGAAGCCTTCCTGATTGACCAGCGAGGCGGTCAACAGGCTATCATCGCCCTGCAGCAGCAATTGGTCGAGCACCGTCATGGCGTAATATTCCGGCGTGCCGCGATCGGGCATGTGATAGCCGACCGCCAAGGCCGGCTGATTGGCGAGCGCGTCTTCGAGGACATCAAATTTCTCGGCATTCTGGCGCGGCTCGCTGGTGTCGATCTCGGGCAGGGGTGCGCCGGCTTCAATCGGCGCAAACATGTCTTCGATCCAGGCCAGCGTCTCGCCCTTGTCGATATCGCCGGCGACGACGAGGACGGCGTTATTGGGCGCGTAATAGGTGTCAAAAAAGCTCTGTGCGTCTTCGAGGCTGGCGGCGTCGAGATCGCTCAGGTCGCCGTAGAAATTATGCGCGTTATGCCAGTTCTCATTGGCCGCCATCGGCAAGTCAATCCAGATCCAGCCGCCATAGGGCTGGTTGATGACATTGACGAAGACTTCGTTGCGCACGACTTCGCGCTGATTGTCGAGCTGGGCTTCGTTGAGATTGGGTGCCGCCATCCGGTCAGCCTCTGCCCACAGGATTGCCTGCAGCGCGTTTGACGGCACGACCTCGTAGTAATTCGTGAAATCATACCGGGTCGAGCCATTATTCACCCCGCCCGAGCCGTAGATCAGATTGTCGAAGGCGCCGTGCGGCAGATTGGCCGAGCCTTGGAACATCAGGTGCTCAAACAAATGGGCAAAGCCGGTGCGGCCCTGCGGCTCATTGCGGAAACCGACGCCGTAATAGACGCCTACCGTTGCTGTCGGCACGCTGTGATCTTCCGACAGCACGACACGTAAACCATTGTCGAGCCGGTAGTAACTGACATCGACCTGGAAGCTGGTGTCGTGCGTGACTGCAGCATCACCGGCCGCGCTGTCAGTCCCTGTGACGGGGTCCGCCGGCTGGCACGCGGCGAGGAGAAGGGCGGCGCAACTCGCTGCCAAGCCTCGATAGATTGTCATGTTTTCCCCACGCTTCGATTAAAATCTGGCTGGCCGACATCAAAGCCCCAAGCGGGCTTTGGGTCAAATGGACATAACCAAGATTTAATCTGGCGCGGCGGGAGGCGCCCGCTTCAAAGCAGGGCGGCGAGCGCCAGTGTCGCTGCGAGCAACAGGCCGGTCGTGCGGTTGGATTTGAAGATCGCCAGGCATTGATCGCCATTCTCGATGTCGAGCTTGCGGACCTGGTTGAACAGATGCGCCGTATAGAGCGCGTAAGGGATCACGACCCAGGGCGTCGCGCCGCTGAGCCAAATCGCGATGCCGATCAGGACCGCATTGAGGCCGTAAAATCCGGCGACCCAGACCTGGGAGCTTTCGCCGAACAGGCGCGCCGTGGACTTGACGCCAACCAGCGCGTCGTCCTCGCCGTCCTGGTGCGCATAGATCGTGTCATAGCCCAGCGTCCAGCAAATGCCCGCTGCGTAGAGGATCAGCATGGTGAGGTCGATCCTGCCGGTCGCGGCGACATAGGCGACGGGTATCCCCCAATTGAAAGTCAAGCCGAGCCAGGCCTGCGGCCACCATGTGATCCGTTTCATGAACGGGTAGGCCGCGACCAGCAGCAGCGAGGCCAGACCGACCCCGATCGCCAGCAGCGGGAACTGGATCAAAACGATTAGGCCGACTGCGCATTGTGCCGCGACGAAAATCCAAGCCTGTTTCAGCGTTACCGTTCCGGCCGGCAAGGGCCGGCTGGCGGTACGGGCAACGCGGGCGTCGAGCTCGCGGTCGACAATGTCATTATAGGTGCAGCCGGCGCCGCGCATGGCGACGGTGCCAAGCGCAAACAGCACCAGATACCAGAGGTCGATCCAGCCCAGGCCTTGGCCGATCCGCGCCAGCATCAACCCGTGCACGCACGGCAGGCCGAGCAGCCAGAATCCGATCGGGCGATCATAGCGCGCCAGACGCAAATAGGGGCGCAGCGCCACCGGCGCATGATCTACCCAGCTGCTTGGAATGGAGTCTGCGACTCGCCGATCGAAATTCAATTGCATCCGCAAAGGTGTGGCAAAGCCGCGCGACCAATTCAAGGCAGGCTTGACGGCAAGACGCAGTGCCGCCAAAGCCAAGGGCATGTCGACCGATCCGCGCCTTTTCCTCGATTGCCCCTTCGCTCCGGCGGCCCATCTCGCGCTGAGCCGGGAGGACACGCACTACGTCCTCAATGTGATGCGGCGCGGCGAGGGCGATAGTGTGCGTCTGTTCAATGGCCGCGACGGCGAATGGTCGGCCCGGATCAGCAACGCACATCGCAAGGGCGCTACGTTGGCGCTGATCGCCCAGACACGGCCGCAGGCAAGCGTGCCGGATTTGTGGCTGTTGTTCGCGCCGGTCAAGCGGCAGAAGACCGATCTGATCGTCGAGAAGGCGACCGAGTTGGGCGTGCGCGAAATCCACCCGGTTTCAACACGGCGCAGCCAGGCCGATCGAATCAAGCCGGAGCGTTTTCACATCATCGCCAAGGAAGCCGCAGAGCAGACCGAACGTCTCGACCTGCCATTGATTGCGCCGCTGGCGCGTCTCGAGCGCGTCCTTGAGGGCTGGGATCCGGCGCGGACGCTGTATTATTGCGACGAAGCGGGCGATGGCGATGAGGACGGGACCGCCTGGGGCGGGCAGGAGGGCCGGGCTCGTCCGATGTTGGACGTGCTGAACGCTGGCGAGGCCGGGCCGGCAGCGCTGTTGATTGGGCCCGAGGGCGGGTTTTCACCAGAAGAACGCACGCAATTGCGCCAGCTCGATTTTGTTCGCGCTGTCTCGCTTGGCCCGCGCATTTTACGTGCCGAGACAGCTGTGATCGCAGCGCTGTCGCTGTGGCAGGCCAGCCTCGGTGATTGGGGCTGAGTCTCACGTCGGCGTGAAACGCAGAGACTTGCCCTTGTTCAATGCCCTCCACCTCCATATTTGACACAGAGATTGTTTGGCGCGGTTTGTTCCGCGATGGGGGCCTTGGCATGAGCGGCACGTATAACCAGGGCGGCGAAGGTGCCCCCATCGAACATCTCGACCAACTGGCCGCCTATCTTGCCAGTGGTTGCAAGCCACGCGACGCGTTCAGGATCGGCACCGAGCACGAGAAATTCGGCTTTGCGCTGAAGGACCACACGCCAATTCCCTATGAGAGCGATGGTCCGAGCGTCAAGAAAATGCTGGAGGGCCTGGCCCGCTTCGGTTGGGAGCGTGTCGAGGAAGACGGCAAGCTGGTCGCGCTCAAGCGCAATGCCGCCTCGATCACTCTGGAGCCGGGCGGTCAGTTTGAACTCTCCGGTGCGCCGCTTGAAACCGTGCACGAGACTTGTGCCGAAGTGAATGGCCACTTGTCGGAAGTGCGCGAAGTTGCCGACGAAATCGGTGCCGGCTTTCTGGGTTTGGGTTTCTCGCCAAAATGGTCGCTGGAAGAAACGCCGATGATGCCGAAGGCCCGCTACGGGCTGATGAAGGCGTATATGCCCAAGGTCGGCACGATGGGGCATCAGATGATGTTCCGCTCCTGCACTGTCCAGACCAATCTCGACTTCTCCAGCGAAGCCGACATGATCAAGAAATTCCGCGTCTCGCTGGCGCTGCAGCCGCTGGCGACCGCCCTGTTTGCCAATTCCCCCTTCAAGGATGGCGGGCTGAACGGCTATCTCTCCTATCGCGGCCATGTCTGGACCGATACCGACCGCAATCGCACCGGCATGCTGCCCTTCGTCTTCGAGGAGGGCATGAGCTTTCAGCGCTATGTCGACTGGGTGCTCGACGTGCCGATGTATTTCGTCAAACGTGGCGGCAAATATCTCGACGCCACCGGCCAGAGCTTCCGGGATTTCCTCGACGGCCGCTTGCCGGCCCTGCCGGGCGAAAAGCCGGTCATCAGCGATTGGGAAGACCATATCGGCACCATGTTCCCGGAAGTGCGCTTGAAGACCTTCCTGGAAATGCGCGGCGCTGATAGTGGGCCGTGGAACACGCTCTGCGCTTTGCCGGCTTTCTGGGTCGGGCTGCTATATGACGACACGGCGCTCGATGCCGCTTGGGATCTGGTCAAGGGTTGGTCAGCCGATCATCGCGAAGGTTTGCGCCTGGCTGCTGCCGTACACGGCATGCGCGCGGGTTATGACGGTGATCGTCCAATGCAGGATCTGGCGCGTGAAGTGCTCGCGATTTCCCGGGCGGGGCTGAATGCGCGGGGCCGTCTCAACAGCTATGGCGAGAATGAAGCGCATTTCCTCGACGAGCTCGACGAAATCGCCGTTTCGGGCCTGACGCGCGCCGATCACCTGATCGAACGCTTCAAGGGCGAGTGGAAAGGCTCTATCGAGCCGGTCTTCACCGAGTGCGCCTACTGAGTTTTCGCCCGCTTCACATTGATTTGTAATCTAGATGAATGACCCAAGCGGCAGGTGACGCTTGAGCCTTGCGCCTTCGCGTGGTCAATTGCGCGCCAGAAATGGGCCCGCATCAAGCGGGAAAAGGGGAGGCTTGCGTGACTGATACCACTGCCACGCCAATTGCGGCATCGACGGACACATCATTTTTCGGCCACCCCAAGGGGTTGGCAATTCTCTTCATGACCGAGATGTGGGAGCGCTTTTCCTATTACGGAATGCGCGGCCTTCTGGTCATCTATCTGACTCAACACTTCCTGTTTTCGGATGAACGCTCGACACTGATCTACGGGGCTTACACAGCCCTGGTCTATGTCATGACGATCATCGGCGGCACGCTCGCTGACCGTTATCTCGGGCAACGAAAAGCCGTCACCTTTGGGGCAATTCTCCTCGTCTTCGGACACGGGATGATGGCGTTCGAGGGGCAGGGATCCCAGGAGATTTTCACCTATGACGGGGCGTCCTACGAGTTCACCCTCGACGGCAGGGGCGGCGATGCCAATCAGATGATCGTCTCCGAGACGGGCCAGTCCCTGATCAGTTTCGAAGATGAGGGTACGCGCCTCGTGATCGCTGACCCGGATGCCGTTGGCCTGCCAGCTGAACTGCCCTTCTCCAGCGACATGACTCATGTCGAGCAGGACCCGTTCTTCGTCAATGTTCTCTACTTCGCGCTGGCGCTGATTATCGCCGGCGTTGGTTTCCTGAAAGCCAATATCTCCACCATTGTCGGCGCGCTCTATAATCTCGGCGACACACGACGGGATTCCGGCTTCACCATTTTCTATATGGGGATCAATCTCGGCGCCTTCCTGGCCTCGGTCACGGTCGGCTGGATCGGGATTGCCTATGGTTGGAATTGGGGTTTCGGCCTTGCCGGCATCGGCATGCTGCTGGGCCTGTTCACCTTCCTCATCTTTCAGAGCTGGCTGGAGGGGCGCGCCGAGCCACCGAATCCCGCAAAGCTGAAGGAAAAGGTCTTCGGACCCGTCAATGTTGAAATGGCCTGCTATCTGGCCGGTCTCGGCATTATCGCGACGGCCATGCTGGCCGTGATGAATCCGCAGTATATGGGCGGAATTCTCGGGCCGCTGGGCATTCTCATGTTCGTGGTGCTGGTTGGTTATGCGATTTTCCAGACCAAGGGTGCGGAACGTGGCAAGATGTTTGCGGCGATTTACTTTGTGCTGGCGCAGATCCCGTTCTGGGCCCTGTTCGAGCAGGCCGGTTCGTCCCTGAGCCTCTTTACGGACCGTCTTGTGGATCGCACCATGTTTGGTATCTCCGTGCCAGCGCCTGTCTTCCAGGGGTTGAATGCCGGCTTCATCTTCATTTTCGCGCCGATCATGGCGTGGCTCTGGATTTGGCTCGCCAAGCGCGGCCGCAATCCTTCAACGCCTGTAAAGTTTGCGCTGGGCGTGTTCATGGCGGGCCTGGGCTTTTATGCTCTGGTCGGCGGGATGGGCGTCAGCGGCTCCACAGGTATGACCGCCGTCTACTTTGTCTTCCTGATCTACTGGATCCACACCATGGGTGAGCTGATGCTCTCCCCGGTTGGCTTGTCGGCAGTCACCAAACTGGCTCCGCCCGCGGTCGTGGGCATGACGATGGGCGCCTGGTTCCTGTATTCGGGCCTGTCCAACTTCCTTGCAGGCGTCATCGCGTCATCAACAGGTGCCGAGACCATCGGCGGTCAGTTGACCGACGTCGCGGCTGCCAAGGCGACCTATATCCAGATCTATTCCCAGGTCGGGATGATTGCGATGGGTGTTGCTGTCGTGATGCTGCTGATTTCGCCGATCATCAAGAAGCTGATGGGCGATGCGGATGGCACGATGACGCCCCATCCGACAGAAACCGAAGCCGGTGGACCGTCGATGGACCGCACGTCTGGCGCCCCATAGGCACCGGACTGGCAGACAAAAGAGAGGCCGCGGAGCAAGCGCTCTGCGGCCTTTTCTTTGTCTGGCGGCGGAGGCTACCTCGTAGCATCCTGCTCCGGCACCAGGCCTCGCGCCCGTTCGCCGCGGCAGGCATCGTTCGCGTTTGTGGCGCTGATCTCGAATGTACCGGCTTCGCGGTCGACGGTGATGGTGGCGTATTGCAGCACATCCATCCCGATCACCATGGCGGGCATATTGCCCCAATCGAGCGCTTCGAAAATGTCGAGATCGGCCTGTAGGGCGAGCACCGAATTTCGGCATAGCCCGCCCAGTTCCAGCCCACGCAGCAGGACGGGCTGGGCTTCCACCCCGGTATCGCTTGGCAGACGACTCGCCACGCCATCAATATTATAGGTGACACCGCCGGCGCGGTGCTGGACCTGGGTGCGCAGCCTTTCATTGATCAGCGTGCGGGCACTTCCGGAATCGATCATCACGCGGACGCCGTGCATGCCTTGGCCGAGTTCAGCTTGTCCGAGGAGCAGGTTCTGGGAATTGACGTAGCCGTCGGCGTGCTCGGGGGTATTGGCGTCGAGGGTCAGCGTGGCGTTGGCGAAATCGACCGAATAGCGCGCTGTCGGGATCGCATCGGCGCCCAATAGACCCGCGACCGGACGGACTTCCGCCCCATCGACGGGGATGATGACACTGTCGAGCGAGATCGGTGCCAAGCCGGCGAAGCGAAGATCCTGCAAGGTGAAATGTTCGGCCGAGAACCGCGCGGTCAGCGATTGGACATCGCCATAATCTTCCCACACCGATTGGAAGCCGAGCGTTTCGGCGATCGGTTGCGATATCGCCGTACTGCTGGCACCGGTATCGAGCAGGAAGATGTAGGGGCCGCCGGCACCAATCTCGACTTCGACGATCAAATGCCCGCTCGGCGCGCGCTCCAGAACCACGGGTTCCGCGAGGGCAGCACTGGACAGCGTGAGCACCGCGAGGCCGGCCAGTAGCGACTGTCGGGTCCGGCGGCAAATTATGGCTGCCGGGGCGGGGCCAAGATGGTTGCGGTGTGACATCGAAATGCTCCTGCAGCCCGCCTGGGCGTGGGAAATGAGGGGCGGGTTTTCACCTCCCGCCGGGATGACCAATGCTAGCCTTGAACCAAGGCTGGCACCAGTTTCGGCGGAATGGCTCTCGAAGACGTGAACGCGTCGTGAGCGCCTGCGATGGCGACCCGCCCCTCAGTTATCCGGCCAAGCTTCAGAAGGTGCCGCGCGCCCGCAGATACCAGGTCGCACCATAGTTTTCATTGCGATATTCGGTTCCCGCAATAATGCCGTCGGCCCTGGAGCCGGTATAGAAGACCCGTTTCCGGTCATCACCATTATTGGTCAGGCCATCGACGCCGAGCCGGGTTGTGACGCCGCCCCAACGTGTCGTCTCGATATAGAGGCTCAAATCGCCGTCGGTATAGCCTTGGCGACGGTATTCCTGGGCGCGGAAGACTTCGCTGTCCGAGGCCCAGTGCGATTCCCAGCCCCAAGCCAATTGCTGTGCCGGGAAGGTCTGGCGGTAGACCAGTCCGAACTCCCAGTCGCGATAGCCGGAGAATGGGCGGTCTGCGCCCGTCAGCGGATCGGTGACATTGGTATTGTACCACGCGGCTGAGGCATCGAGCACGGCGTTTGAGAGGCCGACCCGGTCCATCGGTGTCGTCAGATTGGCGCTGAGGCGCAGATTGGTGCCATCGCCAATATTGCCCGGCGCATCGTACACGCCGTCAGCGGTGGTGACCGGGATCCAGCCGTCGAGATCTTCGATCCAGTCATAGCCCAGCTGCAACGAGAAAGAGGCGTCGTCGCCAAAGCGGCGTTCCCACTCCGTCTCGAGCGTCCAGGTGCGCTGAGGCACATAATCCGGATTGCCAATGGTGGCGTTGTTATCGGCGATATCGACCGAGCTGGCGAATTTGCCGAAATCCAGCTGGGCGACATCACGCTGCGCCGTGAAGCGCACACGATTATGCTCGTCGCGGCGCCAGTTCAGCGTCACGCTCGGCTTGGGGTAGGCGAAGGAGCGGGATTGTTCCGCATCGCCGGTCTGGACGATTTCGGAGAATTCATAGCGCAGTCCGCTCTCCAGGCTGAACTGGTCGCTGATCGTCCAGGTGTCATTGACGAAGATCTCGCTGCGCGTCTCTTCCACGCGAGTTGAGGCGACCGGCAAGACAATAGGCGTCACAGTGGTGCCGTCATCCTGGAACAGGGCCAGATTGTTATCGCTTGTATTGACCGCGATCTCGCCCCCGAATTCGACCGTGTTGCGGTCATTGGGAGTCCAGATCAGCGTTTGCCGCAGCGCCGTCTCGCCGGAATCGCCGCCGCTATTGACGATGATGGCACCGAGAAACCCGCTTGCCGGGTCATAGGCCTCATTGATCTCGGGGCCATTATCCGATGTGCTGCGGCGTAGTAGGCCCATGGTCTGGCTCGACAGGGTGTCGCTGAATTCGACCGCATAGGTCGCAGACGCGAAGTAGGAATTGCCGTGGTTATCCGTTGCGTTCTGCTCGTATCGAAGGGGGGTAACCCCCGTGCCTGCCGGCGCGTCGATAAAGGAGACTTGCTGGTTCGCCCACCGCCATAGTGTGCCTTCGATGTCGAAACGCAGGTTCGAGCGGTCATCGATCTGCCAGTTGAGCGAGAAGGATGGCGTAGCCTCGCGGTAGGCTTGCTGGTCATTGTCGTGTTGAATTTCGGTCAGGGTGTCCGCAGCGTCGAACATTGTTCTTCGACGGCGGGCGAGGTTGCCGGAACTGGTGGCAAAAAGTCCGAAAGTTATGTCCACGGGCCCAACGACCCGGGCCCAGGAAATATTCGCTTGAGGACCGAGGCGGCCGGATTCTGACAGGCTCAACTGCGCATCCCATGACCCCGAATTGCCGGCGCCCTCAACGAGAATGACGTTCACCAGCCGCGCATAACCGCGCATATTGTATTCCGGCAAGGCTTCAGAGATGAGCTCGATATGGTCGACGTCGCTGATCGGAATGCGCTGCAGGACGGTGCCCAGGGAGAGTGATTTATTCGACGGGCGGGCGCCGTTGATCAGCACATTGCCGAAGCTGTCGCCGAGGCCCCGCCGACCGGTATTGCCGTTAGACACGGAGAATCCGGGAACCCGCGAGACCATGTCCAGCGCCGTGACCGGCGAGAAGGGTTCAAAATAGTCATTGCGATATACCGAGATGCCGTTGCGGAATTCGATTGTTCCTGGCGGGTTTTCCGGATTGGCGTCCTGTGCCTCGCTGAAACCCGCAAAGATAAGGCAGGCCAGCAGCGCTGTGCCGCTGGCCGCTGATTTCAAATATGTTTTCATGTGTCCCCACAATGATTGCGCGCCCCCATAGCGATGAACTCAGGAGTAGTTGGGACATTTCTCGCAATCAATGTAAATATTGGTAATTCTACCGAAGGTATAATGTAATGAAAAGGATAAGTTTCGAATCGTTACTAATATTCAATCAGAAAGATTTCCAAAATTTATGCCTTGTGCGCAAGTTGGTGACTTATCTATTCTGTAATTCTGACTCAAAACGTACCGCGCACTTGCAGATACCAGGTCGAACCCGCGCTTTCATTGCGATACTCGGTCCCAGTGACCACGCCGGCGGCCCTGGAGCCGGCATAGAAGACCCGTTCCCGGTCGTCGCCATTATTGATCACAGCATCGACTCCGAGCCGCGTGGTGACGCCGCCCCAACGCGTGGTCTCAATATAGAGATCGAGATCCCCGTCAGTATTGCCGTAGCGGCGATATTCCCGGGCCCGGAAAACCTCGCCATCGGTGACCCAGTGATAATCCCAGCCCCAGGCAAGCTGGAGCTCGGGAAAGGTCTGGCGGAAATCCAGCGCAAACTCCCATTCGCGCGTTCCCGAGAACGGCGTGTCCTCGCCGGTCAGCGGATCGGTGACATTGGTATTGTACCACTCGGCAAAGATGTCGATCACGGCATTCGACAGGCCGATGCTGTCGAGCGGGGTCGTCAGATTGCCGGTGACGCGCAGATTGGTGCCATCTCCGATATTGCCCGGTGCATCGAATACGCCGGTCGGCGTGGTGATGGGGACCCAGCCGTCGAGATCCTCAATCCAGTCATAGCCAACCTGGAGGGAGAGTGAGCCTTCATCGCCAAAGCGGCGTTCCCATTCGGTTTCGAGCGTCCAGGTGCGTTGGGGCACATAGTCGGGATTGCCGAGGGTGGCGTTATTGTCGGCAATATCGACGGAGCTGGCGAATTTGCCGAAATCCAGCTGGGCAACATCACGCCGCGCCGTGAAGCGCAGGCGGTTAAGGTCGTCCTGACGCCAGTTCAGCGTCACGCTTGGCTTGGGATAAGCGAAGGAGCGCGATTGTTCCGCATCGCCGGTCTGGACGATCTCCGAAAACTCATAGCGCAGCCCGCTCTCAAGGCTGAGCCGCTCATTGATCGTCCAGGTATGGTTGACGAAGATTTCGCTGCGCGTTTCCTCCACGCGGGTATTGGCGACCGGGAGGACGATGGGGGTGATGGTGACGCCATCATTTTCGAACAGGGCGAGACTGGTATCGCGAGCATTGACCGCGATCTCGGCACCGAATTCAACCGTGTGGCGCGCGTCGGGAGTCCAGGCCAGCGTCTGGCGTAAGGCGGTCTCCTCGTAATCGCCAGCGCCAGAGACGATGATGGACCCCAGAAATCCAGCGTCGGGATCGTAGGTTTCATACGCTTCCGGCCCGTCATCCCAGCTCTCGCGTCGTAGCAACCCCATCGTTTGAAGTGAGAGCGTATCGCCGAGATCGTAATTATAGGTCGCTGACCCCTGATAGGAATTGCCCTGATTTTCGGTCTGGTTCTGTTCGTAGCGCAGTGGAGCCAGTCCACCCGTTGCCGGCGCGTCGATGAAGGAGACCTGGGTGCGATGCCAGTCCCACACCGTGCCCTGGAGATCGACACGCAGACTTGACGCATCGTCGATCAGCCAGTTGAGCGAAAACGACGGCTGAAATTCCCGATATTGGCGCTGATCATTGTCGCGTTGGCTTTCGAGCAGCGTCTCATTGGCATCATTGAACACGCTGCGGCGGCGGATCCGGGTGCCGGAGATGCCGGTGTCGAGCCCGAAAGTGAGCTCGACCGGGCCCACCACGGTGGCGTAGGAAATGATCCCGCGCGGGCCCAGTCGACCGGACGCCGAGAGCAGCGCGCGCGCATCGAACGAGCCGGAATTGCCGGCACCCTCGACCAGGATGACATTCACCAACCGCGAATGGCCGCGCATATTGTATTCAGGCAAGGCCTCCTGGATCAGTTCCAACCGTTCGACATCGGCGATGGGAATGCGTTGCAGGACCGTGCTCAGGGACAGGGATTTGTTCGATGGCCGGGTGCCATTGATCAAGACGTTGCCGAAGCTGTCGCCCAGGCCGCGACGGCTGGTATCACCGTCGGACAGGGAAAAGCCGGGAATACGTTGCACCATGTCGAGCGCCGTGACGGGAGCAAACTGGTCAAAATAGGCTTTTGGGAAGCGCGATAGCCCATCGCGGGTTTCCACTCGAATATCGGTGCTCTGTTCGGTCTCGGCCTCTGCCCATGCAGGCGAACCGATTGCGGCCAAACAAGCGGTGCTCGCGATCGCTGATGTTATGAAATCTCGCATATATCCCCACATGGTGCGCCGGCCCCAAACCGTGCAGAGGGGATATCGGCCAATCGCCAATCACACTATGTAACGATTGGTAAGGTGGTTCACTTGGGCGAGGGGAACCCCATGTCGAGCCCTTTCGCAGCAGAGATATTCCGCAATAATTGCTTTTCCGTCACGCAGCGCCACCGACGGTTAAACCGGCGATTTTCAGGCTCGGCTGTCCGACCCCGACCGGCACGCCCTGGCCGCCCTTGCCGCACATACCGACGCCCGGGTCCATCTCGAAATCATCACCGATCATCGTGATCTGCGTCAACGCGGTCGGGCCGTCACCGATCAGGGTCGCGCCCTTGACCGGAGCCTCGATCTTGCCATTGCGAACCCGATAAGCCTCGGTGCACTGGAAGACGAATTTGCCAGAGGTGATGTCGACCTGGCCGCCACCGAAATTGACGGCATAAATACCGTCGGTAAGGCTGGCGACCATCTCGTCGGGTTTGTGCTGACCGGCGAGCATATAGGTATTGGTCATGCGCGGCAGCGGCGGGTAGGCGTAGGATTGACGCCGGCCATTGCCGGTTGGCTTCTGGCCCATCAGGCGCGCATTCATCCGGTCCTGCATATAACCAACCAGAATGCCGTCCTCGATCAAGACAGTGCGCTCGGTTGGGGTGCCCTCATCATCAATGGTGAGCGAACCACGACGTTTTTCCATCGTGCCGTCATCAACAATGGTGACGCCCGGCGAGGCGACGCGCTCGCCCATCCGTCCCGCGAAGGCCGAGGAGCCCTTGCGGTTGAAATCGCCTTCCAGGCCGTGACCGACGGCCTCGTGCAACAGCACCGCTGGCCAGCCTGGCCCAAGCACCACATCCATCACCCCGGCCGGGATGTCGATCGCATCGAGATTGACTCGCGCGATCCGGATCGCTTCATTGGCCAAGCCTTTCCACGCATCGGGCGCGATCCATTGATCGAATTCGGCGCGGCCGCCAGCGCCGGCCGATCCGGTCTCACGCCGGCCCTCGCGCTCGACGGTCACCGAGACATTGAGGCGTACGAGGGGGCGGATATCGGTCTTCATATCGCCGTCGGCGCGCAGTACGGAAATAGAGCGCAGGGAGCCGGCGATCGAAGCGCTGACCTGGACGACGGAAGGATCCTTGGCGCGGCAATAGGCGTCGATTTCCTGCAACAGCGCGGATTTGACCTCAAAGGCCGGGTTGGCGACCGGGTCGATGGCGTCATACAGGCGGCGATTGGTGCCGGCTGGCGGCGCAGCTAGAATCGCAGCGGGACCGCGCTTGACGGCCGAGGCGGCCTCCGCAGCGCGCTTGACGGCGTCCAGCGTTGGATCGGAGGAATGGGCGTAGCCGAAGGCTTCGCCAGAGACACAGCGCAGACCAAAACCGCGGCTGGTGTCGAAACTGGACGCCTTCATGCGGCCATCGTCGAACACCAGTGATTCGGACGCGGCGGTTTCCAGGAACAACTCGCCATCATCGGCACCGGAGAGTGCGTCAGCAAGCACGGGCCGGACATCGTCCGCGTCGAATTCGAACTGGCTGATCGGTTCGTCGGACATGAAGGACCTCGTTTGTCGCGCATTGGAAGGGGTAGACATAGTTCAGCCCGCGCCGCGAGGGAATAAGCGCGGGGCGCAGCAATCGCAGCGCCGTCACCGGCGGGCGGCCTGATTCGTGACCCGCGAGCGGGTCGCTTCCCCGGTGAGGCGAATGGACGCACACGGCCCGTCACACCGATTGCAGATCGCAAATTCAAAAGCAATTTCAGGCAGAAAGCTGCATAATGGCGCTCCGCCACCTGCACGGTAAACTGTTGATAGGCTTGAATCTTCCGTCAAATTGGACCAAGCCCTGCGCAAGGGGATACAAATAGTGTGCTTGGTGACCTGACAGCGTAGGTGACCGGCTCTATATTCCGCCGCCATCGGTGAGGGTTCCTCGCCTTCACGCCTGACTTGTATGGGGAAGCCATGCGTTTCTTGACCGCAATCGTGCTCACTTGGTTTTTAGCCTCCACCTCCGCCTTCGCGCTTAGCGTACCGGTGGATGGGGCGCTGGGTCTTCAGCACGCCGTTACACCGATCATGGAGCGGATCACTGAATTCCACAATTTGCTTCTGTGGATCATCATTCCGATCACGCTCTTCGTCATGGGTCTGCTGATCTATTGCATGATCCGCTTTAATTCCAAGAACAACCCGGTTCCGAGCAAGAATAGTCACAACACCCTTCTCGAGGTTGTTTGGACGGCTCTGCCGGTGGTGATCCTGATCGCGATCTCGGTCTTCTCCTTCCCGCTTCTCTATTATCAAGAAGAAATTCCCGACGCCGATTTCACGATCAAGGCGACAGGAAGCCAATGGAACTGGACGTTTGAGTATCCTGACCAAGGGGCTCCGGAATATCTCTCCATGATGGTGCCTGAAGCCGACCTCCAGCCAGGGCAGTTGCGCAATCTGTCGGTCGACTACCCGCTGGTCGTGCCGCTCGATGCAACGATCCGCCTGCAGGTTACGGCGACCGATGTGATCCACAATTTTGCAATGCCGGCCTTTGGCACCAAAATCGATGCCATTCCGGGCCGCATTAATGAGTCGTGGTTCCAGGTCACTGAAGAGGGTGTCTATTACGGGCAGTGCTCCGAGCTGTGCGGTCTGGGGCATGCTTACATGCCGATCGAAGTTCACGTCGTTTCTCAGGCTGCCTTCGACGCCTGGATCGCTGCTGAACCGGGCAGCGACGAATCGAATGCCGTAATTGCCTCATATGAAGCCGCGCGGAATACGCGCTTGGCGCAACTCGATTAGGAATGGGCCGAACCATGTCTGCTGACGCCGCAAATCACGACGCTCACACCCCCAGCATGTATGACTGGAAGCGCTGGGTGTTCTCCACCAATCACAAGGACATCGGCACGATGTACCTGATCTTCGCGATTATCGCGGGGATTGTTGGTGGTGGCATGTCCGGCCTGATCCGCTGGGAACTGGCCGAGCCCGGCCTGCAGGTCTTTAATGGCACGGCATTCGGCGGCTTCTTCGGCGATGCCCAGAGCTATAACGTCATCATGACGATGCACGGCCTGATCATGATCTTCTTCATGGTCATGCCGGCGATGATTGGCGGGTTTGGCAACTGGTTCGTTCCGCTGATGATCGGCGCACCCGACATGGCATTCCCGCGCATGAACAACATCTCCTTCTGGCTCCTGCCCGCCTCCTTCTCGCTGGCCGTGATGTCGATGTTTGTGCCCGGAGCTGGCGGCGCCAATGGATTCGGCGGCGGCTGGGTGATGTATCCGCCGCTCTCGACCATGGGGCATCCGGGGCCTGCGATGGATCTGCTGATCCTGTCGCTGCATATCGCCGGTATCAGCTCAATCCTCGGCGCGATCAATTTTATCACCACGATTTTCAACATGCGCGCTCCGGGCATGACCATGCACAAGATGCCCTTGTTCGTCTGGTCGATGCTGGTGACGGTCTTCCTGCTGCTGCTCTCGCTCCCGGTTCTCGCCGGCGCGCTGACCATGTTGCTGACGGATCGTAATTTTGGCACCGCCTTCTTTGATCCGGCGGGCGGCGGTGATCCCGTGATGTACCAGCACCTGTTCTGGTTCTTCGGTCACCCGGAAGTCTACATCCTGATCCTGCCCGGTTTCGGTATGGTCTCGCACATCGTCTCGACCTTCTCGAAAAAGCCCGTCTTCGGCTATCTCGGCATGGCCTACGCCATGGTCTCGATCGGCGTGATCGGCTTCATCGTTTGGGCCCACCACATGTTCACGGTCGGCATGCCGGTCGATCTGAAGGCCTATTTTGTCGCGGCGACCATGGTCATCGCGGTGCCGACGGGGATCAAGATTTTCTCCTGGATCGCGACGATGTGGGGCGGTTCGATCGAGCTGCGCACTCCCATGCTCTGGGCGATCGGCTTCATCTTCCTGTTTACCGTCGGCGGCGTGACTGGCGTGGTGCTGGCCAATGCCGGGGTCGATGAGTCTCTGCACGACACCTATTACGTGGTTGCTCACTTCCACTACGTGCTGTCGCTCGGCGCGGTGTTCGCGATCTTTGCCGGTTGGTATTACTGGTTCGAAAAGATCTGGGGCGTGAAATACAATTCCATCCTCGCGCGCCTGCAATTCCTGTTCTTCTTCGTCGGTGCCAATGTCATTTTCTTCCCGCAGCACTTCCTGGGTCTTCAGGGCATGCCGCGCCGTTATGTCGATTACGCCGACGGCTTCGCCTTCTGGAACGGGGTTTCGTCCTTCGGTTATCTGATCATGCTGGTCGGAATGGTGCTGTTCTTCGCGGTGCTGATCGAAGCTGCGATCCGTCGCCGCAAGGCCGATGCCAATCCTTGGGGCGAAGGTGCCACGACGTTGGAGTGGACCTTGTCCTCGCCACCGCCTTTCCACCAGTTCAACGAGCTGCCGCGGATCAAATAGGCGCCATGGCGGACACCTCGACCAACCCCGGCGTTCATCGCACTGAGGGCGGGGCCGTTTCGACGGCCTCGCCCCGCGACTTTTTCGATCTGATGAAGCCGCGGGTGATGACGCTTGTCGTCTTCACAGCTTGCGCTGGCCTGGTTGCGGCGCCGGTCGATATGGACCCGGTGCTGGCGATCATTGCGATCCTGAGCCTGGCCGTCGGTGCCGGTGCCGCTGGCGCGCTCAACATGGCCTATGATGCCGATATCGACGCCATCATGCAGCGCACCCGCAAGCGGCCGATCCCGCGCGGCGCCGTCAGCAAGGCCGATGCCTATGGGCTGGGCATCATTGCCTCAATCCTGTCGGTGCTGATGATGGCGATGGCGAGCAATTATCTCGCCGCAGGGCTGCTGGCCTTCTCGATCTTCTTCTACGCCGTGATCTATTCGATGTACCTGAAGCGCTCGACGCCGCAGAATATTGTGATCGGTGGTGCCGCCGGCGCCTTCCCGCCGATGATTGGCTGGGTCGCGGCGACCGGGCACATCTCGCTCGATGCCTTCATCCTGTTCATGATCATCTTCCTGTGGACGCCGCCGCACACCTGGGCGCTGGCGCTGTATAAATGTGGCGATTACGCCGCCGCCGGCATTCCGATGATGCCGGTCGCCAAGGGCCCCAAATCGACCCGTCTGCAGATTCTGCTCTATTCCTTTGTGCTGGTAATTTTCGCTGGCGCGCCGGTGCTGACCGGGCTTGGCGGCGTCGCCTATGCCCTGACTTCGCTGGGCGGTGGGGCGCTGTTCCTGCTGCTGGCCTGGCGCGTCTTCAACTCGCGCGCCGGTGAAGCCGGGTCTGCCGAGGAGGGCGCGCTCTATGCCGTCCGCGTCGGCGACAAGGCTGCGCGCGATCTGTTCGCCTATTCGATCGGCTATCTGACCGTCCTATTTGCCGCATTGATCATCGAGCATGGATTTGGTGGATATATGGCCGTTCCAGGAGTCGGCGGATGACCTCGCAAGACGATAACGAAGCTGAGCATATTCCCTTCGGTGGCCGCGAAGGCCGTGTTGTGCCGGGCGAAAGCGTGGTGCTGACGCCCGAGCAATTGGCGGCGCGCAAGCGACGCAATATCGCGATCGGGCTGAGCCTGTTTGCCTTCTGTGCGTTGGTTTTCGTCGTCTCTGTGGTTCGGATCGGGCATAATTTCGCCCAGGCTGGCAGCCTGTGAACCCGCTGGATAACAAGAATGCGCGCGTTGCCGTGTTTGCCGGCATTGCGTCTGTGGCGATGGTCGGTGCAGCGTTTGCCGCTGTGCCGCTCTATAGCCTGTTCTGTCAGGTGACCGGATATGGTGGCACCACTCAGATTGCGCTGGGCGAGGCGGGGCAAGTGCTCGACCGCGAGGTCACCGTTCTGTTCGACGCCAATACCGGTCGCGGCATTCCCTGGCAGTTTGAGCCCGTACAGCGCTCAATAACGCTGCATGTCGGCGAGAGCGGCTTGGCCTATTATCGCGCGACCAATACTTCCGACCGCCGGATCACCGGCGTCGCGTCCTATAATGTTGCGCCTTACAAGGTCGCGTCGTACTTTTCCAAGATCGAGTGTTTTTGCTTTACTGAACAAACACTTGATCCGGGGCAGACCATGGATATGCCGGTCTTGTTCTTCGTCGACCCGCTGATTGTCGAAGATGCCTATCTGGATGATGTGCATACCATCACCCTGTCCTATACGTTTTTCGAAACCGATGAGGCTGCGTCTTCGCCAAGCGATGCCGCGCCTTAGCATTGAACCTTTGCCCTGCGGCGGTTATCACCACGCAACAGGGCTGATTTGAAGTCGCAGGAGATTCGCGATGGCTGGGCATGCCGTAAAACACGATTACCACTTGGTCGACCCGAGCCCGTGGCCGTTCGTCGGCTCCGTGGGTGCTTTCCTGCTGGCGCTCGGTGCCGTGGGCAATATGAAAGGTCTCGTCGGACCTGATCATCCGCTGGCGATCCTCTATGCCGATGGCGGCTGGGGTGGGCTGATTCTCGGCTTCGGCGTGGTCATCTACACGATGATCGGCTGGTGGGGCGATGTGATCAAGGAATCGAGCCAGGGCGATCACACGCCCGTGGTCGATATCGGTCTGCGTTACGGCATGATCATGTTCATCACCTCGGAGGTGATGTTCTTCGTCGCTTGGTTCTGGGTCTTCTTCGAATACGCGATCTTCCACGAAGTCCGCATCGACCCGGCGTTGGCGTCCTGGCCGCCCGCCGGCGTAGAGACGTTCAACCCGTGGCATATCCCGCTGATGAATACGCTGGTGTTGCTGTTGTCGGGCACGACGGTGACCTGGGCTCACCACGCGCTACAGCATGACGACCGCAAGGGCGCCAAGTTGGGCCTGTTGCTGACCGTCCTCCTCGGGCTCTCCTTCACCGCTCTGCAGGCGATCGAATATTCCGAAGCGGGCTTCTCGATTTCGGAAAACCTCTACGGGTCCGCCTTCTTCATGGCGACGGGCTTCCATGGTGCGCATGTCATCATCGGCACCATCTTCCTCGCCATTTGTCTGTTCCGCCTGATGGCTGGCCAGATGACGCCGACGAAGCATTTCGGCCTTGAAGCGGCAGCCTGGTATTGGCACTTCGTCGATGTGGTCTGGCTGTTCCTGTTCACCTTCATCTATGTGGTCTTCCAGTAGGATTATTTGACGTGGAAAAGCCCTCCCCCTTCGTCGCTGGCCTGACGGGCCGGTGCCCGAAGTGCGGGGAGGGCGCCATGTTCGACGGCCTGCTCGAAATTGCGCCGCGCTGCGATGCGTGTGGTGCAACTTTCGAAGGCGCCGAGGTCGGTGACGGTGCGACCGTGTTTGCGCTGTTCATCGTCGGCTTCCTCGCGATCACCCTGTTTTTGTTGGTCGCGGTCGCCTTTCGCGGCCTGCCCTGGTGGGGGCATATGATCATCCAGGTGCCGTTCATTTTTGGGGCTTCGATCTTGTGCCTGCGGCCCCTCAAGGGACTGTTGTTTGCCCTGCAATTCCAACACGACGCACAACAGGGTCAGCTGGACGAATAGCGTTGCTGGCGCGCTTCGGCGGCCCGTGGAGACCCATCGCATGCCACGCTTCAGACCGCTCCCTGTCTTGACGGCCTTCACGCTGGTCAGTCTGGCCATCCTCGTTTCGCTCGGCATGTGGCAAATGCGGCGGATGGAATGGAAGACGGAACTGATCGCCGCCTATGGCGTGCGCGGCTCGGTGACCTCTTTTGAGCAAGCGCTGTGCGGCGAGTTCGATGGCCCTTTCGGTCCGAGCATCACAGCCCCGGCGCCGCTCGCCGGCGCGCAGCTGCGCTATTATTCCCTGCGTGACCGCCCGGGCTGGGTTCGGGTCGGGCTGATGCCGGCACCGCGCTGCTCGGCTGATGCACCGCAACGCTACCTGTTCGTGGAAACCGGCTTTGAGGATATGGACGGCAATATTGTCTCCCGTCCGCAGAGCTGGCGCATCGATGCGCTGCCGAGGCCAGGACAATTCGCCAGCGGAAACGATCCGGACACTAATCAGTGGTATGTGTTTGATCGGAACATGATGGCGCGCGCGCTTGGAACGGACCCGGATCAGGTGCTTGATCGCTGGGCCCGGGCCGATTTGGGCTTGCCTGCCAGCTTGGCACAAACCCCGCCGGCCCGGCATCTCGGCTATGCGTTGACGTGGTTCGGCCTGGCGGCGGCGCTGATTGGCGTCTATTTGGCGCTGCACATTGCCCGGGGTCGGCTGCGTTGGTCGGCCAAGCAGAAGCAATAGGGACAGGCGGCGAACAATCGCCGCCACGGGAGCAGACCAGTGGCACTTTGGCGTGATGCGGATATTGTGGAGCCCCTGATGGGTCAGGGCATCCGGCTGCGCGCGCCAATGCTTGAGGACTATGAGAGCTGGGCCAAACTGCGCGGTGCCAGCCGTGGTCACACCGAGCCGTGGGAACCATCCTGGACGATTGACGAGCTGAGCCGCAGCGCCTTCAAGCGACGCCTCGAACGCTATCAACTCGACCGTCAATCGGGCATGGGCTATCCGTTTTTCGTGTTCCGAAGCCGCGACAATGTCCTGCTTGGGGCCTGCAATCTCAACAATATCCGGCGCGGCGTGCAACAGAGCGCTGATATCGGCTATTGGGTTGGCACGCCCTATATCCGCCAAGGCCATACGCGTTCGGCCGTGCGGCGGATTCTCGCCTTCGCGTTTGACAGCCTGGATCTGCATCGCGTCGAAGCTGCCTGCCGCCCGGAGAACAAGGCGTCACGCAAATTGCTCGAAAGCGTTGGCTTCCAGTATGAAGGCCGCGCGCGTGGTCTGCTCAACATTGCCGGGGATTGGCGCGACCATGATCGCTACGCCCTGCTGAATACCGATCCGAGACTATGACCTCAGTCGACTTCGAAACCGGTGCCCGCGCGGCCGGGGCGGTGGTTTTCACCATCGCGCTGGATCGCGGTCTGATCCGTTTTACCGGCGCCTTCGAAAGTTTTGGGCTCGACCGGGCGCAATGCGACTGGGGTGAATTTTGCGCCCGTCTTGGCCCCGCTGATCAGGCCAGTCTCGATTTGGCGCTTCGCGGCGACCGGATCGATTTGCGGGTCAGGCTGATCGGCGAGGGTGGCGACGTCGCCTATATCCGCCTGCTCGGCGAACGCAGTGGTGAGCAGCAATTTGTTGGTCTGATGACCCCGGCCGGCTGGAGCGGGGATGGCGCTGTGCGCATCCACGAGGAACACGCGCTGGCCAATGCTGTCGCCGCCGGTGAAGTCTTGGCTTGGTACCAGCCGATCATTGCGCTGGAGACCGGACGGCTCGCCGGGTTCGAAGCGCTTGCGCGTTGGGAGCGGCCTGGTGTCGGCGTGCTGGTGCCGCAGGACTTTCTCGCAATGGCCGATGATCTCGATCTGCTCGGCCGGATCAGTACCGAAGTGCGGGCCTCCGCGATTGCCGACCTGTCGGTATGGCGCGCCGCATGTGCGGGCAGCGGGGACTTGTTTGTCGCCGCCAATGCCACGGTGAGTGAATTATTGTCGCCGGATTTCGCTGATGCTTTGCTCGACACGGTGAGGCGGGCAAAATTGCCGCCGGGCGCGTTCAAGCTTGAAATCGCGGAAACCGAAATCATGCGCGAGCCGGATCTCGCCGCGAGCGCCATGGCCAAGCTGGCTGCCGGCGGCGTGGCCTTGGCGTTGGACGATTTCGGGACCGGCTATTCCTCGCTGGCGCGGCTGGAAATGCTGCCCTTCAATGTCGTCAAGATCGACCGTTATTTCGTTCGTGCCATGGCCGCCAATGAGAGCGCCGGCACGGTGGTGCAATCGGTGATCCAGCTGGCGCGGCATTTCGATATGAAAGTCGTCGCCGAAGGGATAGAGAGCGCCGCGTGTGCTGACGGCCTGCGGGCGATGGGGTGTGATTTCGGGCAGGGTTATCGCTATGCCGGCGCGCTCGCACCCGACCAAGCGCTGCTCGCGGTGCGCGACGGGATTGAAGGCCGTTTCCTGCCGCCAGCCTGAGGCGTCAGGCGGTACCCGATGCGCCCGAAAGATGTTCCGGCGTGACGCCCAGAGTGCCGAGCGCGTTTTCCCATTTGCCGTCGATATCGTCGCTGAAGACCAGAGTCTCGTCGGCATCGGCGACCAGCCAGGCATTGGCCGCAAGCTCGTCCTCCAACTGCCCCGAACCCCAACCGGCATAGCCCAGCGCCAGCATTGAGCGGCGCGGCGGCGTGCTTGACGCCATGGCATCGAGGGCATCCTTGGTTGAGGACAGGCCAATATGATCGGTCACGGCCAAGGTCGAATCGACGGTCTGGAAGTCATTGGTGTGCAGCACGAAGCCGCGTTGGCGTTCCACCGGGCCGCCGAGCAGGACGGGCCGGTCGATGGTCTCATCGGTGGTTTCGACGCCGAGCTGTTCAAATACTTCGGGCAGGCGCAGGCCCTCGACCTGCTTGTTGAGCACAATACCCATCGCGTGCTCGGCGGAATGATCACACATCAGGATCACCGAGCGATCAAATCGCGGATCGCCGATCCCCGGTGAAGCGATCAGCAATTTGCCGCCGAGAAAACCGGGAGGCCGCGAAGGTGAGTCGTTACTGCTCATAATTGGATGATGCGGCTAAATAGGGGGATGCGTCCAGCGGTGTTCCCGCTATCTTGGGCTGCGCAATCGCGACTAGTCTTTTCAGCAGGAGAATCAGCCATGACCATTTCGGTGGGAGATCGCATTCCGGACGCCAGCTTCATGACCATGACAGCAAGCGGACCGAACCGTGTCAGCACGGACGACGTGTTTGGCGGCAAGACCGTGGCGCTGTTTTCAGTGCCTGGCGCCTATACCCCGACCTGTTCGGCCAAGCACCTGCCCGGCTTCGTGCAGCATGCCGCAGAGATCAAAGCCAAGGGCGTCGACACCATTGCCTGCATGTCGGTCAATGATGTGTTCGTCATGAATGCCTGGGGCAAGGACCAGGGCGTCGGCGAAGACGTCATGATGCTCGCTGACGGTAATGGCGATTTTGCCAAGGCGGTCGGCCTCGAAATGGACGGCACCGGCTTTGGCATGGGCACCCGCGCCCAGCGCTTTTCCCTGATCGCCAAGGATGGCGTTGTCACGGAGCTGAATGTCGAGGCACCGGGCGAATTCAAGGTGTCGTCCGCAGACCATATTCTCGGCCAGCTCTAAGCTGGACCGGCGCATGACGGACCGGGCACAGGCCCGGTCCGAAACGACAAAGGGAGGCCTGTTATGGATCTCATTATCACGGGTGTGCTGCTATTGCTGGCCCTGGCGGTCATCGCCTCGGTCATCAAGACTGTGCCACAGGGCAAGGAATTTACCGTCGAGCGCTTCGGGCGCTTCACCCGGACCCTCAAGCCGGGCCTCCATTTCATCATGCCGTTCATCGATAGCATCGGCTACAAGATGAATATGCGTGAACGCGTGCTCGACGTGCCCAATCAGGATGTCATCACCAAGGACAATGCGACCGTCTCGGTTGATGCGGTGATTTTCATCCAGGTGCTCGATGCGCCACGCGCGGCCTATGAGGTCGATAATCTCGATTTCGCCATCCTCAATCTTTGCCTGACCAATGTGCGGACCGTGATCGGTTCGATGGATCTCGATGAGACCCTGTCGAAGCGTGACGAGATCAATGCGCGTCTGCTGTCTGTGCTCGATTCGGCCACCAATCCCTGGGGCGTCAAGGCGACCCGGATCGAGATCCGCGACCTGTCGCCACCACACGACATCACCGAAGCGATGGCCCGGCAAATGAAGGCTGAGCGTCTGAAACGTGCCGAAATTCTCGAAGCCGAGGGTGCCAAGCAATCGGCCATCCTGCGCGCCGAGGGCGAGAAGGAAGCAGCGATCCGTCAGGCCGAAGGCCGGCGCGAAAGTGCCTTTCTCGACGCCGAAGCGCGCGAACGCGAGGCCCAGGCCGAAGCCAAGGCGACCGAAATGGTGTCCAACGCCATCGCCAAGGGCGATGTCTCGGCGATCAATTATTTCCTCGGCCAAAAATATATCGAGGCCTTCGGCAAGCTGGCGACCAGCGATCAGCAGCGCACCGTCATCATTCCGGCCGAATTCTCGAATATTCTCAGCACGATCACCGGTGTTGGTGAACTCGGTAAGGCCGCGCATGAAGCGATTCGGGAGACCACCCGCAAGCCCTGAAATGCGGCAATTTGAAACTGGAGGTCAGTGATGGATGTCATAATTTCCCTGCTTGAACGCCTGAGCCTCTGGGCCTGGTGGGCCTTGGCCGGTCTGTTTCTGATTGGCGAAGTGCTGACCGGGACGACCTTCCTGTTATGGCCGGCAGCCGCCGCTTTCCTCACCGGCATTCTGGCGTTCGGATTTCTGGGCGTCAGTTGGCCGGTGCAATTGAGTGTTTTCGCCATGCTCACCCTGGTCCTCGTCTGGGCGGGTGATCGCTGGGTCAGGCCTGTCCTGAACCGCGGCAAGGAGACCGGCCTTAATGATCGTGCTGCGCGCATGGTCGGCCAGCGGGTCAAAGTGGTCAGCGATTTTGCAACCGGCCGTGGCCGTGTCCATTTCGACGATGGCGAATGGAGCGCCGAAACGAGCGACGGCTCCGACCCGGTCCGCGACAGCCAGGTCATTATCGACGAGGTTCGGGGCGTGACACTGATCGTACACCCGGCATAGTTATGCATCCGGCAGAGCAATGAGGGCGCTGGTTCACGGGGCGTAAACCCAAGCCGTGGCAGAGTTCCGCATTGGTTGTCGTGGGCAGTGTTTGCCCCGCCGAAAAGCGGAGCAGGCATGGAATTGACCGAAGAAGCCAAACGCATCGCGGCGCTGCACGAGCTCAACCTGCTCGATACGGCCCCGGAGGACGGGTTCGACTCGATCACCAAGCTCGCGGTGACGCTGACCGGAGCCTCGATGGCGGCGATTTCGCTGATCGATCATGACCGGCAATGGTTCAAATCAAGGGTCGGGCTGGACGTTGAAGAAACGCCGCGGAATGTCGCCTTCTGTGACCACGCCATCCGCCAGGATGCCATGCTCTATGTGCCCGATGCGCGGCTGGATGACCGGTTCAAGCAAAATCCACTTGTCACCGGCGCACTCAATATCCGTGGCTATGCCGGCATGCCGCTACTGGTGGAGGGCGGGTATCGAATTGGCACGCTGTGCGTGATCCATGATCAACCGTTTGAGCTTGATGGCATGACGTTGCAGCACCTCGCAGTGCTGGCGCGGGTGGTCGAAGAGCAAATCAAGACCCGCACCCAGAGCGCCGAGGCGCATCGTGCCAACCGGCTGCTGACAGCCATCGCTGAAATTCAACGGCAATTCATCACCGACGCTTCTTCGATCGACGAAGCCTTCGACCATTTGCTTGCCGTTACCCTGGAGTTCACCGGCAGCACATGCGGCTTCATCGGCGAAGTCGTTGAGGACGAATCCTCTCGCTATGTCCGAACTCAGGCTTTCAGTGATCTCGCCAGCGGCGCGCAGCCTGATGAACAGCGTCGGGAACCGTTCGAATTCCGGCGTTTCGACACCCTGGTTGGGCACACGCTCAAGACCGGCGAGTTGGTGATCGCCGATGCCCCAGACCAAGATCCGCGTGGTTCTGCCGCTCTGGATCCCATGCCGGCAATGCAGGCCTATCTCGGCGTGCCGCTCAAGGAAAAGGGTGCCGTCATTGCGATGATCGGGATTGCCAACCGGCCCGGTGGTTATGACGAAGCCCTCGTCGCGGAGTGCGCGCCACTCTTCACCACGGTCGCCAATCTGCTTCGGGCCCGGCGAACGGAGATCGCCCGCGACCGCGCGCTCGCTGAGCTGGCGCTGAGCAAGGCACGCTATGACCTCGCCATCGCCGGCAGCGCTGCCGCGATCTGGGAATTCGATTTCGCAGCGGGGACGATGTTTACCTCTGAGCGACTGCGTCAAGTGATCGGCCGTTCGCCGGGCAAGCCGGTTGACGGGCGCACGATCAATCCGCTCGCGATGAATGACTTTTTTGACCGCGTTCATGCGGATGATCGTGTGCGCTTGCAGAGCGCGTTACGGGCCCATCTCAAGCACCGCACGCCCTTCGCTCTCGATCTCGATTTCCAGCACTCTGAGGGACATTATCTGCGCGTGGCTGCGTGTGGGCAGGCTGAATGGAACGAAACCGGGCGAGCGATCCGGATGGCCGGTTCGATTGAAGACATTACCGAGCGCTCGGGCCTGATCGCTGAGCGGGAGAGTACCAGTGCTCGCCTGGGCGCGGTGACCGAGCTTGGCGGGATCGGCAGTTGGGAAGTCGATCTTGATGCCGGCACGATGCTCTGGGACTCGATGACGCGCCGGATTCATGAAGTCGATGATGATTATGTGCCCGACCTCGTGACGGCGGTTGAATTCTATGCGCCCGAGGCCCGCGACACGCTGCAGGCAGCCATCGATCACGGCGTCAGCAATGGTGTGCCCTGGGACCTTGAGCTTCCATTTGTGACCGCAAAGGGAAATTCCGTCTGGGTGCGCGCGGTCGGGCGGGCGATCTCGCTTGATGGCCAGGTCTCAAAACTGGTGGGCTCATTTCAGGACGTCACCGAGCGCCGGGCCAGGGAGGAAGAGTTGAAATCTCTTTCGACCCGGCTGACCGTCGCGCTCGACGCTTCGAAACTCGGCCTTTGGGAATTCGAAATCGAAACAGGTCGACCAATCTGGGACGAACAATTGAAAGTCCTGTTCGGGCGCGCCGGACTGCCCACCCCGACATTTGCTGAATGGACGGCTATGATCCATCCCGACGATCGCGATGCGGTTCTTGCCCGTTCGCGCAGCGTGCTGGACGTTGGCGAGGGCTATTCCCATGCCTACCGTATTGTGCGCCCAGACGGGTCGATCCGGCATGTGCGTTCGCGCGGCCTTGTTCGCAAGCGGCTGGATGGAAGTTTGATGGTGACCGGGGTCTTGGCCGACATCACTGACGATGTCGAACGGACAGAGGAACTGGATCACCAGCGTGCCCGGGCTGAGAGTGCCAATCAGGCCAAATCGCAATTCCTGGCCAATATGAGTCATGAGATTCGCACACCGCTCAATGGCGTGCTCGGGATGTCGCAATTGTTGAAGCTGACACCACTTTCCGAGCAGCAGGAAGGCTATGTCAGGACGCTACAAACCTCGGGCGAAGCTCTGCTCGAATTGGTCGAGGATATCCTCGATATCTCCAGGATCGAATCCGGCGTGGTGCAGCTGGCCAATGATCCGTTCGATTGGCTGCCGGTGGTGGAATCGGTGCTCGACATGGTCGACGCGACGGCTCGCAAAAAAGCGATTGCGTTGCGTTGCGAACAGGCCGCCGAGCTGCCGGTAAGGGTTGTCGGCGACCAGAAGCGTCTGCGTCAGATGTTGATCAACATCATTGGCAATGCCGTAAAGTTCACGAACGAAGGTTCGGTCACCGTTCGGGTCGAGCCGCAACCGCAAAACCGGATCCGCTTTTGCGTCACCGACACGGGGCCGGGTATCGCTGCCGACCAGAGGGAGCGGATTTTTGACCGCTTTGCTCAAGTCGATACCTCGCGGACGCGGGAGCATGGTGGCAGCGGGCTTGGGCTCGCGATTTGCCGCGACCTGGTTCAGCTCGCCGGCGGCGAGATCGGGCTGGAAAGTCAACCCGGTGCCGGTTCCCAATTCTGGTTCGAGCTACCCTTGGCGCCGGCCGAAGCCGCTGAAACCCAACCCGCTGAATTACTCGTACCGGCTGGCCGGCCGGGGGGGTCGGCGCGGATACTGGTCGTCGATGATGTGATGACCAACCGGCTGGTCGCCTCCGCCCTGGTGCAGCATGCCGGGCACGAGGTCAGGCTCGCCGGAAACGGCCTGGAGGCGATTGAAGCGCTCGACAGCGACCGCTTTGATGCCATTTTGATGGATATCCAGATGCCGGTTATGTCCGGTGACGAGGCGATTCAGACGATCCGTCGCAGTGGCAAGCCCTATTCAGGCATTCCGATCTATGCCGTCACGGCCGATGCCACCAAGGGCGCGCGCGAACATTATCTTGAGATCGGCGCCACCGGCTATCTGTCCAAGCCGCTCGATATCAAGGAGATATCCGCAGCGCTCGACGCAGTTCCGCGCGGCGCCGTGCAATAAAATGACGACGGTTTAGCGTTTTGCGCTCCGCGCCTCGGCCAAGCCTTGGCGGGCGAGTTCGTCGGCGCGTTCATTGCCCGGATCGCCGGTGTGGCCCCGCACCCAACGCCAGTCGATCGTCTGGCCATGCGTCAGGGTTTCGAGGCGTTGCCACAGATCGACATTCTTGACCGGCTTGCGGTCGGCGGTCTTCCAGCCACGCTTTTTCCAGCCATGGATCCATTTGGTGATGCCGTCGCGCAGATAGCTGCTATCGGTGATCAGGATGATGTCGTGATGATTGGCCTTCATCGCTTCGAGTGCCTGGATCGCCGCCAACATCTCCATCCGGTTATTGGTGGTGTCGGCCTCACCGCCACAGATTTCCTTGCGATGGCCATTCCATTCCAGAATCGCACCCCAGCCGCCCGGGCCAGGATTGCCGGAACAGGCGCCGTCAGTATGGATCGTCACGGTGCTCACTTTGGAGTTCATTTCGGGTATTTCCGCGCCATGTCGTCGAGGCCCGCCTGGATCAGCTCTTCCAGTACATCCAGGTCCACATCGGCCAGCTTGGTGATGTAGAGGCAGGACTTGCCCTCCTTGAACTTGCCAAGCCGGTCGAGGATCAGGGTGAAATTGGTGTAGCCGGGCATGATGTAGACGACGAGGCCGGACTTGCGCGGCGAAAAGCCGGTGCGCATGGAATCACCTTCGCGGCCGGTCGCGTATTTATAGTGATATTCGCCGAAACCGATCATCGTCTCGCCCCACATGCGCGGTTCCCAGCCGGATATCCGTGTCATCATTGCGAGCAGGGTTTCGGCATCCTGGCGGCGGGTTGGGTGTTCGACGGTTGCGATGAAGTCGGCCGGCGCGACCGCCGTAACCTGGGTCTTGTTCATTGAATTTTCGGTCGTCTTTTCCGTCGTCATATTGGTCTCCTGGAACGTTTGCCGCCGTGATGAGAGCCGGATGGGCGGTCCGGGAATGCGCAAGGGTTGCGAATGATAGCCGATCCGTCGGGTTTGGGATTTCTGGGGCCGCGCTAGAGTATGCGGCCAATCAACGGATCCCCGAACACCGCGAGTGTGACGGCCAGGCTCGAAGCCACAAAACAGACCAGCCAAGTCCCCCAGCCCCCGCCGGCCCGGCGAATGGCGAGAACGGCGAGGATGGCCAGTACCGCACAGACCGCCAAGTGGATCGGATAGATGCCAATGCCGGTCATTACGCCCATTTTGGCTTCGTCATTGGGGTGGATGAAAACCGACATCCCAAAGGACAACATCCGCATATAGAAGGCGAAATAGGCCAGCGAAACGCCAATAACCGGCATTCGCCGCACGATCAGAAAACCCAACACGCCCTCAACAATGGTCACTGCCGGGCCGCCCGCGAGAATCGAAAAGCGCGCCAGCCAGCTCAGTTCAAGGGTGCCATCAACCGGACCGGCGCTATTGAGCTGAAGAAACATGTTCAGACCGAAGGCGCGCCCGGCGAAATAGTGCCCGGCTTCATGCAAGAGGAAGCTGGCCACGCCGAGTGGCACGAGAATGAGACCCAAGCGGGTGAGTTGTGAACGGGTCATGCCGGGGCCTTTCTGTCAGCCCACAATCTTGGGAAGCTTGAACACAACATCTTCATCCGTGACCCGAATATTGTCGACAGTGACATCGAACCGGGCTCTGAACGCGGCAATCAAGTCCTCGACCAGATCCTCGGGTGCCGAAGCGCCGGCCGTGATGCCGACCGTCTCGATGTCGCGGATCGCAGCCCAGTCGACGTCTTCGGCGCTGGAGATCAATTGCGAGCGCGGCGCGCCGGCGCGTTTGGCGACTTCGACCAAGCGCACTGAGTTGGACGAATTGGGGGCGCCGATTACGAACACGATGTCGGAGCGTGGCGCCAGCGCCTTGACCGCCGCCTGCCGGTTGGTGGTTGCGTAGCAGATGTCTTCCTTGTGCGGCGCTTCGATTTGCGGGAAGCGCGCCTGCAGTGCCGCGACGATCGCCGAGGTGTCATCGACGGAGAGTGTCGTCTGGGTCACGAAGGCGAGGCGCGAGGCATTGAGCGGCGTGAAGTCAGCGACGTCCTCGATCGTCTCAATCAGCGTGATCGCGCCATCGGGCAATTGCCCCATCGTGCCGACGACTTCGGGATGGCCGGCATGGCCGATCAACACGATTTCGCGATCCGTGGCGTGGTGGCGCTGGGCCTCGACATGGACTTTTGACACCAGTGGGCAGGTAGCATCGACATAGATCAGATTGCGCCGCTTTGCCTCTTCCGGCACCTGTTTGGGCACGCCATGAGCGGAGAACACCACCGGCCGGTCGTCGGGGCATTGGTCGAGTTCCTCGACGAAAACAGCCCCAAGCGCTTCGAGACGCTCAACGACATGGCGGTTATGGACGATTTCGTGGCGGACATAGACCGGAGCGCCGAAACGCTCCAGCGCACGCTCAACGATCTGGATCGCGCGATCGACGCCGGCGCAGAATCCGCGCGGTGCAGCCAGCAGGACAGTAAGGGGGGGGCGCTCGCCACTCATCGGTGTCAGTTCTCCATCAGCGATACCGTTGCGCACGCCTCGCGCGCATCGTATGACCGTCCTAACAAAGTGGCTTGGCGCTATCCAGAGGCCGGGCGGGTATTCAAGTCAGGTAGTGCACAATGCGTTCTTTTGCCATCCTTGCCGCAGCAGCCTTCATGCTTTCGGGTTGCCAGACCGTCGTTCAGGCTTTCAGTGACCCGGTCGCCAATGCCGGTCCATGTCCCTCGGCACTTTCGCTCTATGATGCCCACCGCATCGTTGAACTCCAGGGCGGCGAAGTCCGTTACGAGAATATCGGCTTTACCGGCGAAATTTTGGGTGTCCGTTCGCTGTGCACCTATTCCGGCGAGAACCCGATCATCGCCAATCTCGAGCTCGACATGGCCTTCGGTCGCGGGCCCGCAGCGCAGGGCGAGAGCCATACCTATCAATATTTCGTCGCCGTGACCCGTCGCGACATCGCTGTCATCGAGAAACAGGTTTTCCCGGTCACTGTCCGCTTCCGTGCCGGTCAGGATCGCGTCTACATGACCGAAACGATCGATGCGATTTCGATCCCGCGTCTCAATGCTGATACGTCGGGGGTCAATTTCGAGATCCTCACCGGTTTCGAACTGACCGACGAACAACTCGCCTTTAATCGCACCGGCCAACGCTTCCGCGTGGGTGCTGGCCAGGACTGATTTCATGCCGTCAATTGCCGATCAGCTCAGCGCCCGGCTGGGCGACGCGTTCGCGGCCCTGCAGCTGCCGCGGGAGATGGGCCGTGTCACGCCCTCGACCAAATCCGGCACGGCGCCCTTCCAGTGCAATGGTGCCATGCCAGCGGCGAAGCTGGCAAAATCGAATCCACGTGAGCTGGCGCAGAAGCTTGTCGACGCTATCGCCGGTGATCCGCTGATCGCTGCGGCCGAGATCGCCGGACCGGGTTTCATCAATCTGACACCGGCCCAGAGCGCCTATGATGCGCGCGCCGCAGAGGTTGCTGCCGATACGCGCGCCGGAGTCCCGGTGACGGCAACGCCGCGCAAGGTGATGATCGATTTCGGCGGCCCCAATGTCGCCAAGCCGATGCATGTTGGCCATCTGCGCTCCTCCGTGCTGGGCGACAGCCTGCAGCGGTTATTACGCTTTCGCGGCGATACGGTGGTCTCCGATATCCATCTCGGCGATTGGGGCCTACAAATGGGCCACCTCATCACCGAGTTGCGCGAAGAACAGCCTGAGCTGCCGTATTTCGACGCGGGCTTCGAAGGCCCATATCCCGACGAACCGCCGGTCGATATCGACGATTTGGCGCGCCTCTACCCGCTGGCCTCCCAGAAGGCGAAGGCCGACGCTGATCGCCTCGAACTGTCGCGCAAAGCGACGGCTGAACTGCAAGCCGGCCGGCCTGGCTATCGGGCCCTGCTGGCGCATTTCATTTCGGTCTCAATCGCGGCGCTGAAGCAGGATTTCGATGCGCTCGGCGTGCATTTCGACCTGTGGAAGGGTGAGAGCGATGTCGATCCGCTGATCCCGGCCATGGTCGAGGATTTCAAGCAGCGCGGCATCGCCGAGCAAAGCGATGGCGCTTGGGTGATCCATATCGCCCGCGAAGACGACAAGAAGGAATTGCCGCCACTCATCCTCGTTACTTCGGGCGGTGCCTCGCTCTACGGCACGACCGATCTGGCGACGATTCTCGACCGCAAAGCCTCGTTCGGCCCCGATCTGACGCTCTATGTCGTCGATAGCGCCCAGGGCAATCACTTCCAGCAAGTCTTCCGCGCCGCCGAAAAGGCCGGACTGGTCAAGGACGGTGCGCTTGAGCATGTCAATTTCGGCTCGGTGAATGGCACCGACGGCAAGCGTCTGCGCACCCGCGATGGCGGCACATTTCGGCTCGCCGATCTGATCTCTTCGGCCATCGAGCGCGCCGGTCAACGGCTTCAGGAGGCCGGTCTCGCCGCTGATGTCAGCCCCGAGGAACATGACCGCGTCGCCCGCATGGTGGGACTGGCGGCGATCAAATTCGCCGATCTGCAGAATTATCGCACGACCAATTACGTGTTCGACCTTGATCGTTTCACCAGCTTCGAGGGCAAGACCGGCCCTTATCTGCTCTATGCTGCGGTGCGCGTGAAATCGCTGATGCGCAAGGCCGCCGAGGCCGGTGTTCGACCGGGCGCGATCTCGGTCGGGGCCGATGAAGAGCGCGATCTGGTGTTGGCGCTGGATGCGTTTGGTGCCGCCGTCGACCAAGCGATCGATAATCGCGCGCCCAACGCGCTGTGCGATCACGCTTTCTCGCTGGCCCAGGCCTTCTCGAAATTCTATTCGGCCTGTCCGATTCTCGGTGCTCCGGATGAGGCCACCAAGGCTTCACGTCTGGCACTGGCTGAAGCGACGCTGAAGCAACTCGAGCTCAGCCTTGGCTTGCTCGGCCTGGAAGCGCCCGAGCGAATGTAGCGGCTCCCCCGAACGGGGGAGGGAGCGAAAGCCGTAAAGCTTTAGTCTGCCTCCGGTGCTTCGGAGAAGATCGACATGCCCGCTGTTGCCCTTATTGCCACCGCCGTGTTGTTGCAGTCGACCACTACCCCTGCTTTCAGCGAAGATCCGCAGCAATACTCCGTCTGGCTGCAACAGGCCTGCCGTATCCAGCAAGTCGGTCATAGTGGCGGCGAGCCCGTTGACCACACCGAGTTTTGCACGTGTTTCGACAGCCATGTGCGCGACACGACTTCAGACAAGATTTACCGCGTCTTCGCGCTGGGCTCGCAAGGCGCCGCGCGGGAACAGGGCCTGATCGAAGACTGGCAGGCGGCACGCGATACGGCGGCGGCCGAGGCGGGCGCGATGACGCCAGAGGTCCAGACGAGCTTCACGACCATCCTGCAAAACGCGCTCATGGCCTGCCTGCCGCTCTCCAATCAGGGCGACTAACCAGCGCGAACCGGCGGGCCTGTCTGTTGGCCGCAATCGCCTGATCATGAGTCAGCGCTGTCGCGGCTTCGAATTACCGGGCATTTTACCCACAGGGCGCGATGATTATCGACGGTCGTGGATTGACTCTGCGGCGGCAGATACTAAGAGTGCGCCGCGACTGCCAGACCCGTCGCGAGACGCGTCTGGCGGGTGATATCTCCTCGCGGGAGAGACCGGCGAATATGCCGGCGCCGAAGGCGCAACCGCCCCGGAAACGCTCAGGCAGACGGACCGCGAGAGAGACGAACGCTGGAAAGTGAGTGGAGCCGCCAGGCTTCAACTCCACCGACGGAGCAAGCGTGTCTCGCAAGAGCGGGTTCGCGCGGAATCTCTCAGGTCACGGGACAGCGGGGGCGACGACTTGCCGGCGGAACACCGCTGGCAGGATCAGCGCTCTTGTCAGGAACCGTCAATGACCGAAATTCTCCATAAAACCCCGCTTCACGCTTTGCATGTCGAACTCGGCGGCAAGATGGTCCCCTTCGCGGGCTATGACATGCCGGTTCAGTATCCGCTCGGGATCATGGGTGAGCACAAGCAGACGCGCGAGAAGGCCGGTCTGTTCGACGTCTCGCATATGGGTCAGGCGCGCTATACCGGCGATGAAGCTGCGCTTGAGGCGCTGCTCACCTGTGATCTGGCGCTGCTGGGTGCCGGCGAACAGAAATACACCCTCCTGCTCAATGAGCAGGGCGGCATCCGCGACGATCTGATGGTCTCGCGCCCCGATGGTGATGGGGTGTTCCTGATCGTCAATGCGGCGATGAAGGATCAGGATTTTGCCCATCTCGCCGCCGGTACGGCTGGCAAGGGCAAGCTGGTTCGACTTGAGGACCGGGCATTGCTAGCGCTGCAGGGCCCGGCCGCGAAAGATGTGATGGCCAGGCTCTGCCCTGAGGCCTGCAAGATGATCTTCATGCAGTGTGGCGCCTTCAGCTTGGGCGGCGTCGACGTGCTGATGTCGCGCTCGGGCTATACCGGCGAAGACGGGTTCGAAATTTCCATTCCCGAGGCCGATGCGGTCCATATCGCAAAGCTGCTGTTGGCCCAGGATGAAGTCGAGGCAATCGGTCTTGGCGCGCGCGATTCGCTGCGCCTGGAAGCCGGTCTCTGCCTGTATGGCCATGACATGGACACCACCCGCACGCCGGTCGAAGCCTCGCTGATCTGGGCCTTGGCCAAGACCCGCCGCGAGCGCGGCGATTTTCCGGGCGCGGGCGTGATCCAGCAACAGATCGATGCCAAGACATCCCAGAAACGTATCGGCCTGACGCTGACAGGCGCACCGGCCCGTGAGGGTGCCGAGATAGCGACCAAGGCCGGCAAGATCATCGGCATCGTGACCTCGGGCGGTTTCGGCCCGACGATCAATGGTCCGGTCGCGATGGGCTATGTCGATCGCGATTTAATGGCCGAGGGCACCGAGCTCGACCTGATCGTGCGCGGCAAGCCGCGCCCGGCGACCGTGACCAAGCTTCCTTTCGTGCCGAATAATTTCTTCCGGGGCTAATTCCAACCATTCCAGAACCAGCTGGAACAGGAGACAGATCATGACCACGCGTTACACCGAAGACCATGAATGGATCACCGTCGATGGCGACACCGCCACAGTCGGCATCACCGTGCACGCCGCTGAACAGCTGGGCGATGTCGTGTTTGTCGAATTGCCTGATGTCGGCAAGACGTTGGCCAAGGGCGATGAATTCGCTGTCGTTGAATCGGTCAAGGCCGCCTCGGAAGTCTATGCCCCGGTCGCAGGCGAAATCGTTGCGGTCAATTCCGCGCTCGACGATGCCCCGGCCACGGTCAATGAAGACGCTGCCGGCGCTGGCTGGTTCGTCAAGATCAAGCTGTCCGACGCTACCCAGCTCGACGGGCTGATGGACGAAGCCGCCTATAACGCCCACATCGCTTAAGGCTCATTACATGCGCTACCTTCCCCACTTGGACTCTGATCGCAAGGCCATGCTCGAAGCGATTGGCGTCGCCTCGATGGACGAGCTCTTCACCGACGTGCCCGCCGCGGCGCATCTGAAAGACCCGGTCGATTTGCCGCTGCAACAGGGCGAGCTCGCCGTTGAGCGCGCCATGTCGGCCATGGCCTCGAAAAACATGTCGGCCGGCTCGGTGCCGTTTTTTGTCGGGGCAGGGGCCTATCGCCACCACATCCCGTCGACGGTGGATCATCTGATCCAGCGCTCCGAATTCCTCACCGCCTACACGCCTTACCAGCCGGAAATCAGCCAGGGTACATTGCAGACCCTGTTCGAATTCCAGACCCAGGTCGCGCTCCTGACCGGCATGGATGTCGCCAATGCCTCAATGTATGACGGCTCCACCGCCTGCGCCGAAGCGGTGATGATGGCCGCGCGGGTGACCAAGCGCGACAAGGCCGTCATGGCCGGCACCGTGCATCCGCATTATGTTGAGGCGAGCAAAACGCTGGCCAAGCATTCCGATGTCGAGATCGCCGTCACCAAGCCAGGCCTGGGCGGTCTGGACGAATTGATCGCCGCCATCGACGAGACCACGGCCTGTGTCGTGGTGCAGACGCCGGATATTTTCGGTCAGCTGCACGATCTGCGCGCCATCTCTGAAGCTGCCCATGCCAAGGGCGCGCTCTTGATCGCCGTCTTCACTGAAACCGTCTCGCTTGGCCTCGTTGAAGCGCCCGGCGATATGGGTGCCGATATTGCGGTCGGTGAGGGCCAGTCGATTGGCGTCGGGCTCAATTTCGGCGGACCCTATGTTGGTCTGTTCGCCTGCAAGAATGAGCGCAATTTCATCCGGCAAATGCCCGGGCGTCTGGCTGGCGAAACCGTCGATGCCGACGGCCGCCGTGGCTATGTGCTGACCCTCTCGACGCGTGAGCAACATATCCGCCGCGAGAAGGCGACCTCGAATATCTGCACCAATGCCGGCCTGTGCTCGCTCGCCTTCACCATCCACATGACGCTGCTCGGCGAAGCCGGCTTGCGCACGCTGGCGCGTCTCAATCACGAGACCGCCTGCGAGCTGGCCGACCGGCTCGTCTCGATTGATGGCGTTGAAGTGCTCAATACGAGCTTCTTCAACGAATTCACCCTGCGCCTGCCCAAGCCGGCGGCCGAGGTGGTTGAAGAACTGGCCCGCATGGGCGTGCTCGGTGGCGTGCCCGCCAGCCGCCTCTATCCCGGCCAGTTCGAGGATCTCCTCCTCGTGACGGCGACGGAAACCAATACCGAGAGCGATATGATCGTGTTCGAAAAAGCCTTGCGGGGTGTCCTCTGATGGCAATGAATACTCAAGGGCGTCCGACCCGCATGGCCGAAAACATCGCCACCGGCGGTTATGCCGACACCGTTTCCGGCTCACGCGGGCTGGAACAGGCCGAACCATTGATTTTCGAGCGCGGCGGCGTTGAAAATACCGGCGTCGACTTTCCGGCACCCAAAGGCCTCAAGACCCGCCTTGGCGGGCTCGAGCGCACGGCGCCGATCGGTCTGCCCGGGCTGTCAGAGCCGGAAACCATGCGCCATTATGTGCGTCTGAGCCGGAAGAATTACGCCATCGATCTGGGCCTTTACCCGCTTGGCTCGTGCACGATGAAGCATAATCCGCGCCTCAATGAGAAAGTCGCGCGGATGCCCGGCTTTGCCGATGTGCATCCGCTGCAACCGGCTTCCACCGTTCAGGGCGCCTATGAAGTGATGGACGTGCTGGCCCATTGGCTGCTGACCCTGACCGGCATGCCCGCTGTCGCCCTGTCGCCGAAAGCCGGCGCCCATGGCGAGTTCTGCGGCATGATGGCGATCCGTGCCCGTCTCGACGCTGATGGCCAGACACATCGCCGCCGCGTTCTGGTGCCCGAATCGGCCCACGGCACCAATCCGGCGACCGCCGTGCAGTGCGGCTTCACCGTTGACGAGATCCCGGCCAATGCCGGCGGACGCGTCGATATGGCAGCGCTCAAAGCCAAGCTCGGCGATGATGTCGCCGCCATCATGCTGACCAATCCCAATACCTGCGGTCTGTTCGAACGCGATATCCGTGAGATCGCCGATCTGATCCATGGCTGCGGCGGCTATTTCTATTGCGACGGCGCCAATTTCAACGCCATTGTCGGGCGCGTCCGCCCAGGCGATCTCGGCGTCGATGCGATGCATATCAACCTGCACAAGACCTTCTCGACGCCCCATGGCGGCGGTGGGCCGGGTGCCGGACCGACGGTGTTGTCCGAGGCGCTGGCCCCATTTGCGCCGCTGCCGCTGTTGATGATCGACCGCGATAATCCCAAGGGCATGGCGATCATGCACATGGCCGAGCATGAGAGCGAGCTGGCAGGCAAGGATCTGCATCCGTTTGGCCGCATGGCGGCTTTCCATGGCCAGATGGGCATGTTCACCCGTGCGCTCACCTATATGATGAGCCATGGGTCAGACGGGCTGAAACAGGTCGCCGACGATGCCGTCCTCAACGCCAATTACATCCTGGCACGCCTGAAGACTGTGATGACGCCGGCCTTCGAGGGCTATTGCATGCATGAAGCCCTGTTCGATGACCGCTTCCTGAAAGGCACCGGCGTGACGACGCTCGATTTCGCCAAGGCGATGATCGATGAGGGCTATCATCCGATGACGATGTATTTCCCGCTTGTCGTCCACGGCGCCATGCTGATCGAGCCGACCGAAACCGAATCCAAGGGCGGGCTCGACCGCTTCATCGATGTGATGGAAGCCTTGGCTGTTGCGGCCAAGGCCGGCGAGACGGCCCGCTTCCTGGCGGCACCGGTCCACGCCCCGATGCGCCGCCTCGACGAAACCCGCGCCGCACGTCAGCCCGTGCTGCGCTGGACGCCTGCTACCGACGCGGCGGAATAAGACATATCGACTCCACCCCTCGGCCCAGGTTGAGGGGTGGCGCGATCGGGCCTGCCTGATTGTTCCCCCGACGGGCCCGTCCGCCCACGGGCACTCGACATCTGTGACAAATCTTTCATGTAAATCGCGGCATCGCCACCTTGTGTTTGCGCCTGTTGCGGCTCATTTGGAGGGAGGAGGTTCGCTTCCGATTGGGCAATCGCCAGTTCGGAGCGAAAATCTGGACGCCGGCAAGATCGCGGGCGCTGCCTGACGGAGCGCCGGAATCCGGTGCGGATTTACAACAGGTCTCATACGAGTCGCAGACACTGCCTGAATTTCGGCTCTTTTGCCGCGCATTGGGGTCAAGTTTACGAATTACGTGTTACCTATTCAGTCACGCTCACCGGCCTCGATGCTGGCTGCGTTCCAGGCAGAACGGGTTAGAGGATGGTCACCGCATGAACGAGGCTCTGAACGGATTGGCACGGTCGAACGCATTCGGTGCGGCGCTCGTGTTTGTAATCCGCACGGTCGTCATCTCGGTCGGCGTGATCTTGATGATCCTCGCTGTCCCTGTCGCTTTCTTGACCCCACTTATCCCGATTGGCTTGCCGATGGGTCTGTTTGGCCTGGTGCTGGTCGCTGCGGCCTCCAAGACCGCACACACCTTCATCACCGACGGACTGCGTCGCTTCCCATGGGTTTGGAAACGTGTCCGCTTCGCCTTCGGTGAAAGTGAAGCGGCCGAATAAGCCGCTCCAGGCGCTGACAATCCGGCAAACAAAAAGGCCCGCAGCGATCGCTGCGGGCCTTTTGTTATCTGGAATGCTGACGCGATCTAGTTGAACTGGGTGCCGATCAGCTTGATGTCGGCATCAAGCAGCTTGTTGAGATCCGCCTTCTTCATCGAAGAGGTGAGCAGGCGTTCGGCGGCGGCGGCTGCCAGATCGGCAGCAGCGGCGCGCACTTCGGCGGCGGCCGATGATTCGGCTTGGGCGATGCGCTGCTCGGCCAGGACGGTGCGGCGCTCAAGGCGCTCGGCCATATCATCGCGAGCCTGCTTTTTGAGGATTTTGGCTTCATTCTTGGCTTGGGCGACGATGGCTGCAGCCTCGTCAACGGCTTCCTGCTGCCGGCGCTGGAAGCTGGCGAGCAGCTCCTGGGCCTCTTCGCGCAGGCGCCGCGCTTCGGTGATCTCATCGGAAATGCCCTTGGCGCGCGCGTCCAATTGCTTGGCGACCAGGCCGGGAACGCGGACATAGATCATCACACCGATGATGATGAAGAACGACAGGGCGACCCAGAAGGCGGCCTCGTTTGGATGGATCCAGTCGAAATTCATGATGTGCGTCCTTTAGCGACCGTCGCTGACGGCGGACTCGATCGATTTGTCGTCGAGCTCGGCCCCCGTCAATGATGTGATAATGGCCCGTGTGGCGTCGACAGCGATCGAATTGACCTTTGCCAGTGCCTTCGTCCGCATGTCGGCGATCCGCTCTTCGGCGGCTTCCTGACGCTTGGCGATCTCAAGATCGGCGAGATCCGCTTCGGCAGCCATTTCCTGATCAACTGCGGCGCGATTGGCCAAGACCAGACCATGCGCCTTGGCGCGGGCTTCCGAGAGCAGTCTTTCATATTCGGTCGCCGAGTCGGCAGCCTTTTGCCTGAGGTCGGCGGCCGTATCCAAATCGTCGGCGATACGGTCGCGCCGTTCCTCAATCGCATTGCGAATGCGCGGAAGGACGACCTTCCACATCATCATGAAGAGCACGGTGAAGGTGACCGCCAGCCAGAACAATTGTCCCGGCCAGGTCGAGACGTCCAGCTGCGGCAAGCCGCTGCTGGCATGTGTCTCGGCGGCATGTTCGACCACCGCATGGGCTTGATCGGCGGCGGCTTCGCCATGCGGCTGTGCCTGGCCGATCAGCCATGTGGATTCGGAGAAATTGATCATCTTCGATGCTCTTTGAACGGCAATGGGAACGGGTGGAGAAAAATCAACCGAACAGGATGATCATCGCCACGACGAAGCCCAGCAGACCGGTAAACTCGGTCAGGGCGAAGCCGATCAGAAGATTGGTGAACTGACCTGCTGCGGCAGATGGGTTGCGCAGAGCGCCGGCCAGATAATGGCCGAAGATCGTACCGATACCAACGCCAGCGCCGCCGAGGGCGATAGCTGCAATGCCTGCACCGATTTGCTTGGCTGCTTCGATTTCCATGGGATGGCTCCTGTTGAATAAGGTGTGTGGCTGGAAGGGTGAAAAACTCTAGTGCGTCGGATGCAGTGCATCATTGAGATAGATGCAGGTCAGCACCGCGAACACATAGGCTTGCAGGAAGGCGATCATCAACTCGAGCGCCGTCACCGCCGTGGCAACGGCGAGTGGCATCACGGCGGCGGCAATACCAACCGCGCCGATGCTCGAGAGTGACAGGACGAAACCGCCGAACAATTTGAGCAGGGTGTGACCGGCCATCATGTTGGCGAACAAACGAATCGCCAGCGAGAAGGGACGGCTCAGGAAGGAAATTACCTCGATCGGAATGATCAGGATATACATCAGCGGCGGCAGGCCAGCCGGCGCGAACAGCTTGAGAAAGCCGAAACCGTTCTTGGCGAAGCCGGTGATCAAAACCAGGGTGAAGGAGATCATCGCCAGTGCGAAGGTGACAACCAGCTGGCTGGTGATCGTATAGGTGCCTGGGAACATGCCGATCAGATTGGCGACCAGAATGAAAGTGAAGAGCGTGAACACATAGGGGAAGAATTTGCGGCCTTCCTCGCCCATGATCGAACGCACCATATCGGCGACGAAACCATAGAGCAGCTCGGCGATCGACTGCGAGCGGGTCGGGACCATGGCGCCGCGACCGGTCAACGCGATCAGTCCAAAGCTGGTGACCAGCGTCGTCACGATCATGAACAATGCCGCATTGGTGATGGTCAGATCGATACCGAACAGGGTCGGCAGCTCGAGAACGGGCTGCACGACGAATTGGTGCATCGGATCGGTGGCGAGCATCATCATTCTTCTTCTTTCGTCGCGTCAGAACCCGGCTTGGCGCCGGCATCCCGTCCAGTATTTTCGGCTTTCGCCGCAGTCTCAGCATTCGCCGCTGCCGCTTCGCGCATGATATTGCGCAAGCCGGCCGCAAAACCCAGTATCAGTCCGACCAGCATGCCCCACGGCGCGATGTCGAAAAACTTGTCCGCTGCCCAGCCCAGTGCGGTCCCGACCAATACACCACCGGCAAAGCCGCTACCGTATCTGACGCTGACACTCCAGGCATTGCTCGTATCGTTCTCTTGCGGGGTCTTGCCGCGGTGCTGCGCGATCTTCTCGCTCAGGCGCCGGTCAAAATCCTTCAGATCCTCGCTACGGTCGGGTGTTTTCGGTCTATCGTCTCGTTCAGACATGGAAATCGGTCCGCCAGCCGAGCCTCCCGGCAGGCGCGCGCAAACTAGACTCGGCCCCTTGGAGTGTCAAGCAAAGGCGCGTGTCCAATAAATCTTTGAAAAAATTGCGGAAAACACTCATTCCGCGGCAACCAGCTGTTCCGCGCCGACAAGGTCGACCGATACCAGCTGGGAAACGCCTCTTTCGGCCATGGTGACGCCGTAGAGCCGGTCCATGCGCGACATGGTGAGCGGGTTGTGAGTGATGACGAGAAAGCGCGTTTCGGTCATCCGCCGCATTTCATTGAGCATGCGGCAATAACGGTCAACATTGGCATCGTCGAGCGGCGCATCGACTTCGTCGAGAACGCAGACTGGTGCCGGATTTGACAGGAAGACCGCGAATATCAATGCCGAAGCGGTCAGCGCCTGCTCGCCGCCCGACATCAGCGACATCGTTTCCATCTTCTTGCCCGGCGGACAGGCGTAGATTTCCAGCCCGGCCTCGAGCGGATCGTCATTCTCGGTCAGGCGCAATTCGGCTTGGCCGCCTTCGAACAGGGTCGCGAACAGGGTGCGGAAATGCCCGTCGACGACGTCGAACGCTTCCAGAAGACGGGCACGGCCTTCGCGAGACAACTGGTCGACGGCCTTCCGCAGGCGGTCGATGGCCGCAAGCAAATCGTCGCGTTCACGGCTCATATCCTCAACGCGCTTCGCCAATTCCTCGGCTTCCTCGTCGGCGCGCAGATTGACGGCGCCCAGCCGGTCGCGTGATTGGCGCGCTTCGTCGAGCCGGCGTTCCACATCGCCGGCCGAAAGCGATTCGAGCTCCTCATCGCTGACATGCTTGGACAGGGTTCCTGGTGCCTCACCGGTCGCATCTTGCAGGCGCTCGGTGGTTTCGCTGAGCCGGTCACGGGCCGAGCCAAGCCGGGCCTCGGCGGCGGCGCGGCCTTCGCGCGCCGCGGAAGCAGCGTGTTCGGCCGAGCGGGCGGCGCTATCGGCGGCCTTGAGCTGGTCCTCGGTGCCTGCTGCCGCAGCGCGGGCCTCGCTGGCGGCGTGTGTCGCAGCTTCCAGCGTATCGGTGAGGGCGTGCAGATTCTGTTGCAACATGTCCGGCCGCATCAAGGCCTGGTCGAGCGCGGACTGGGCCTCGGTGCTTTGTTCGGCGATCTGTCCGATTCGCTCGGCTGCGGTCTGGCAGCGTTCGGCCCAGGCATCGCGGTCGCGCTTGGCAGCGAGATGGCGCTGCCGGCGCAATTCCGATTCGCGGCGCACGCTTTCCAGTGCCGCCCGTGCATCGGCAGCAACCCGGCGGGCATTATCAGCTGTGCTGCGGGCGCTCTCGAGCGCCTCAGTGTCATCGCCTGCGGTCTCGGCCTCGGTGACCAGGCCGGTGGCGGCCGCGAGCGCGGTCTGGCTTTCGGATTGTTCAAGTTCGAGGCGTTGCAGGCGTTCGCCCAGCGCATCAGCACGCGCCGAGGCCTTGGCCGCCGTCTCGCGCAGGCTGGCAATGCTGTCCTGGGCGGTGCGTACAGCGCGTTCGGCAGGGGCGATGGCGGCGCGGGCTGACTGTTCGGTCTGGCGGGTTTCGGCCAGGCGGGCCTGGGCGGTCTCGCGCAGGTTTGTGGCCTCGGCAAAAGCGGCCTCGCTGCCTGCCAGCTCTTCGCGAATTGCGTCGAGGCGATTGCGTTGCTCCAGCCGGGCGACGGCGGCGGAGGGCGCGTCGGCTCGCGCAACCAGCCCGTCCCAACGCCACAGATCGCCATCGCGGGTGACCAGACGCTGGCCGGGTTTCAGCTTGGCGGCTGCCGCCTCGGCCTTCTCCGGCTTGATGACACCGACGGCATCGAGGCGCGCCTTCAGGGCTGCAGGAGCCTCGACATGGTCAGACAGCGGCACACAGCCGCCGGGCAGGGCTTCGGCATGGCAATCGGTCTTGTGCCAATGGCGCGCCGCGCTCTCATCCAGCGAAGCATCGAGATCATCGCCCAGCGCTGCCGCGAGGGCATGCTCATAGCCGGGGCGGGCACGCACCGCATTGAGGGCCGGCGAGACGCTGCCCTGCATTGCGCTGGCAAGCAGGCGTTCGATGGCCGTCGCTTCGCGCTCAAGGGTCTCACGCTCGGTCGCCAGTTCGCGCAGCGCTTCGATTGCAGCCTGTTGGCCGGTCTCGGCATCCTGGCGTGCGAGTTCGGCGGCTTCGAGCGCCGTCTTGGCAGCTTCGCGCGCGGCCTCGCTCTCGGTCAGCGCGGTCTGGGCGGTCTCAAGTTCGGACAGAGCCGAGGAGGCTAGCAGGCGTTGGCGCTCGTCGCCGGCTGTCGTGATTTCGCGCTCGATTTGATCGAGGCGCGCCGCGAGCCGCTCGGCATCGCGCCGGGCGCTTTCCAGTGCGGCCTGGCGCGCCGCCGCATCGCCGGCCTTGGCGTCGAGCAGGGCTTCTTTTTCCCGGCGATGGGCGTCCGCATCGAGGGCGGCGGCTTCGGCGCCGGCCAGCGTTGATTTTTCGCGCGCCATTTCCGCTTCGAGCCGTTCAACCTCGGCGCTGGCCTGGTCGCGGCTGGCGGTGGCGTCGTCGACGATATGCTGTTCACGGCCGGTGGCAGAGGCGAGCTCGCGCAGGCGTTCCTCGAGGCTGGCAATGCTCCGCTGGACTTCAGCGGCATCGCGTTCGATCCGGTCGCGCTCGCGCTCGAGATGTCGCAAGGCAGCCGCGGCTTCGGCCTCTTTCAGCCGCGCCGGCTCGCGCATCGCGGCAAGGATCTCCGCCTGGGTCCGCGCTTCAGCGGCGGCCGCAGTCGCTGTTTCTGCCGCTTCACGCTTTTCGACCAGCGCCGCTTCGCTCTCTTCGACCAAGCTCGCGGCCGCACGCCAGCGATTGAGCCAGACGCTGGCTTCCAGCGTGCGGATGCTGGCCGAGAGCTTGCGGTAGCGTGCCGCCTGGCGGGCCTGTTTCTGCAGCGAACCATGGCGGGCACTGAGCTCGTCGATCACTTCCTGCAGCCGGTCGAGATTGGTTTCCGCGCCGCGTAGCCGTAATTCGGCCTCGTGGCGGCGTGCCCTGAGACCGGAAACACCAGCGGCTTCTTCGAGAATACGGCGGCGATTTTCCGGCTTGGCGGCGATCAGCTCGCTGATCTGGCCCTGGCGCACCAGGGCGGCGGAATTGGCGCCCGAACCGGCATCGGCGAACAGGAGCTGGACATCCTTGGCCCGCACTTCCTCGCCATTGATCTTGTAAGCCGAGCCGGCGCCACGCGCGATCCGGCGCGTGACATCAAGACTGGCCGCATCATTGAAACGGGCCGGGGCGCGTTTGTCGGAATTGTCGACGGTGAGCATCACCTCGGCATGATTGCGTGCCGGGCGGTTGTCGGTGCCGGAGAAGATCACGTCTTCCATGCCGTCGCCGCGCAGGGATTTGGCCGAGGTGGCCCCCATCACCCAACGTAGAGCTTCAAGCAGGTTGGATTTTCCGCAACCATTGGGTCCGATCACGCCAGTCAGGCCAGGGTCGATCCGCAAGTCCACGGGATCGACGAATGATTTGAAACCGGTCAGCCGGAGCTGCGTGAATTTCACCCGACCTCCATCGCGTTAATGCTCATAGCTTTCGATCACCGCCGACCGGCGATCGGGTCCTGTACTCTGTCATGGCCCGGTATCAATGCGTGAAACACGGGTCCGGGCCGCGCTATTCCGCGTCGCCGTCGAGGAAGTGAAGGACGATTCGGCGCAGCGTGTCTCCGTCCAATTGTCCGGGGACCGTGTCTCCATTGATCAAAAGCGGCTCGTCGCCCCAATTGTAGATCGCACCTTGCGGGGTCATCGACAGGGCCAGGATCTTGCCGCGGATGATGAAGCTCGGCGTGCCGGTGATGCCATCTTCATTCGCTTGCACTGCTGCGGCATTGACCATTTCCGACATTGCCGGATCGCCGAAACAGGCGTTCAGCGCTTCTGGCGACAGGCCGACAGCACCGCCGATCCGGTCATAGACCGCCCCGACATTGCCTTGGGCCTGTGCGGTCTCGAAAATTGTGGATTGTTCGGAGAATAACAGGTCCGTCGCGCTGAAATACCGGCTCTCATCGGCGCATTCGGCCAGTACCATGCCGATCGCCGCGAGTTGTGGCGGTGAGGTCAACATCGGCCGGAAGATATAGCGCACGCGACCGGTCTCGACGAATTCGTCGCGGATGACCGGCCAAGCTTCGGTTTGGAAATGGGCGCAATGCGGGCAGGCGAAGGAGGCATATTCCACCATCACCAGCTCGGCACCCGCGGACCCTGTCGCGTGATCGCCTGGCCGCTCCGCCTGGGCGGGGGACTGGGCGCTGGCAGCGGCCGTGAGTCCGGCCAGTATAAACAGCGCGAGCATCAGGCTGCAGAATAGATGAGTAATCGGTTTCAAGGGCTCAGTCCTCTGCGTCTGCGGGATCGGATCCTTCCCCAGTCTCCGTGTCGAGTTGGGCAAGAAGATGGTCGAGAATTCGGCGATAGGTATCCGCATCGACGCGTGCAGGCACCGGCTCGCCATCGAGCAGAATTTGGGTGTCTCCGAGGAAATATGTCGCCCCGGCCGCACCGGAAGCCCGGCGCGCATCAAGCTGCTCCCCGTTCAGAAAAATGCGCGGCGTGCCGTTGACGCCTTCGCTCATGGCGCGATCATTCGAGGCGATGATTGGCGCACTGATGTCCGGATTATTGAGGCAGGCATCAAACGCTGCCTCGCTCATCCCCATCGAGCGGGCGAGGATGAGATATTGATTGCGCGCGCCGCCCGGCTGGCCGGCGGCTTGGAAGATCGCGTTCTGTTGCTGGAATAACAGGTCGACCATGTCGAAATACCGCTCGGGTGCGACGCAGTGGGCAAGCGAAAACCCAACAACCGCCAATTGGGCTGAGCCGTTGAGCATTTCGCGCAGGACGAAGCGGACCTTGCCTGTCTCGATATACTCAACGCTCAGCATCGGCCAGATCGCGTCGTGGAAGTCGGCGCAGGCGTGACACGCGACCGATGCATACTCGGTGATGGTCAGGCGGGCGTCGGTGCTACCAATTGCGTGATCATCGGCGCGTTCCAAGCCAGTTTGAACGTCGCCAGCCGGAGCGGATCCACCGCTGCAGGCGCCGACAGACAGGGTCAAGGCGACCAAAATCGCAGGAAACATGGTTCGGATCGGTTGCACAGCGGCACACTCCCCTAGGTTAGATTGGATAGCCAGTCCGATACGTGCGCGTCGTGAGACAGCGAGGCGTGGGCTGCAGTCGCCGCGCCGACCCGCTCGGGAATGGCGCTGCGACTGAAAGCTGCCCGCTCCCGACGCTTATTCCTGCTCGCCTGCGGCCGCGGCTTCCCCGTCGCTTTCGCCATCCGACTGGGCGAGAAGATGGTCGATCAGGCGGCGGAATGTGTCCGCATCGACAATGCCCGGTACCGGCTCGCCATCAATCATTACCTGGCGGGTGCCGAGGAAATAGGTGAACTCGCTGGCGCCTGGGGCCCGACGGGCTTCCAGCAATTCGCCGTTGAACAGGAAGCGCGGCGTGCTGTCGATGCCATCGGCGAGGGCTTGCTCGTGCGAGGCAACGATCTCGGCATTGATATCCTGGTTATCGAGGCAGGCTGTGAAAGCCGTTTCGCTCATCCCCATTGATGCGGCGATGGCGAGGTATTGGCTACGCGCACCTCCGGGCTCGCCGGCAGCCTGGAAGATCGCTCTTTGCTGTTGGAACAACAGATCGATCATGTCGAAATAGCGCTCGGGCGCGACGCAATGCGCCAGGGCGAAGCCGGCGATCGCAAATTGCGGCGAACCGGTAATCATTTCGCGGAACACAAAGCGCACCTTGCCGGTCTGGATATAGTCGCTCTCAAGCATCGGCCAGACTTCCTGGTGGAAGGCGGCGCAATGGCTGCAGGCGACTGAGGCGTATTCGATCATGGTCAGCGGCGCCGTGGCGCTGCCGATGCCGCGATCATTGGCGCGCTCATAGCTCGACTGGCTGTCGCCGGCCGGAGTGGCATCGCCGCCGCAGGCGCTCAAGGCCAGGGTTGCGGTCAAGGCGATGGCTGAGAATACGCGTCGGGTCAGTTGCATGGCGGGTGTCCCCCTGAATCACAAATCGGTGCCGTTGCGGCCTTTGACACTATTGCCGTAACGATCAAGCGCGGACAATAGCCGCGCCTCGAGGGATTCCTCTACCCTCTCGCTCACCTGCGGTGCGGCTGGCGGCTTTGCCGTCGGCCGGGCGGCGGGCAGGGGAGCACGTGTGGCGCCCTGCAAAACGCGCAGGCGTGTCGGGGCACGGTCTCCGGCAAACAGGCGCACGCGCTCAAGAATTCGCCGACTCTCCGCCTGCAGCACGGCGGCAGCCGGGCCGCGCGCGCGGATCACCAAGACCTTGTTGCCGGCCGAATTCTGGATCGCTTCCGGCATGCACCATTCGGCCAGACGCGCGCCTACAATTTCCGGCCAGTGCTCGACCAGTCGCTCGACCCCGACGCCAAAACGTTTGGCCAATGGTTTGAGAATGCGTTCGGCAGCCCGTCCGGCTGGTGGCGCGGCGCGGATAGCACGGCGTCCGCGATGCGATTCGAGGAAGCGGCGCGCCTGCCGTTCGAGAGTTGACGAAGGGGGTTTCGAGACCATGCTGGCAGTGTCGCCTCGATAAGGCCTCGCTGCAAGTTACGGAACATATGGCCGCGCTGACCAAAATTGACGCCCTGCGCCAGGCCCTGCTTGGCTGGTATGACCGCGAAGGCCGCACTCTGCCCTGGCGCCGGCGGCCGGAAGACCGCCGCGCGGGGCATGTAGCCGATCCTTATGCGATCTGGCTGTCGGAGATCATGCTGCAACAGACCACCGTGCCGCACGCAACGCCCTATTGGCATCGCTTCCTCAAGCTGTGGCCGCGCGTCGAGGACCTCGCCGCCGCGCCGCGCGAGGATGTGATGCGCGAATGGGCCGGGCTGGGCTATTACGCCCGCGCCCGTAATCTGCACGCCTGTGCCGGGGTGGTCGCCAATGAGCTCGATGGGCATTTCCCCGACACGATGGATGGCCTGCGCGCGCTGCCCGGGATTGGCGATTACACTGCCAATGCCATTCTCGCCGCCGCCTTCGACAAGCCGGCCAGCGTTGTTGACGGCAATGTCGAGCGCGTCCTCACCCGCTTTTACCGAATTCAAACACCGATGCCGAAGGCCAAGCCGGAGATCCGCCGCCTTGCTGCCGAGCTCGCCGATCCTGTTCGTCCCGGCGATTACGCCCAAGCGATCATGGACCTCGGCGCTACAATCTGCACCCCGCGCAGCCCCGATTGCGACGCCTGCCCGTGGGGCTCTGCCTGTGAGGCCAGGGCGCAAGGCGATATGCTCGAATTTCCACGCAAGCTGAAGAAAATCGCCCGGCCGATCCGTCATGGCACCGCTTGGCTGGTGCGGCGCGGTGGCAGGATCTGGCTGCGCCAACGCGCAGACAAGGGCCTGCTGGGGGGGATGATGGAAGTGCCGTCGAGCGAGTGGGGTGAGGCCGGCGCGGCGGGTGAGCCGCCTTTTGAGGCCAGCTGGGAGGATCGCGGGGAAATTCGCCACGTCTTCACCCATTTCGAATTGCGCCTGTCCGTGCACGAAGCCGAGGCGGGCCCTGGCTGGGAACCGCAAGAAGGCATCTGGGCGGATGGCGCTGCGCTACAGGACCACGCCCTGCCGAGCGTGATGCACAAGGTGGTCTCGCGGCGCAAAGACGTTGGCGGCCGCTAGTTATTCACAGGAGTCAGTTTTCGAGCGTCGCCCGAACCTCGGCCCGCATCACATCGATCGGGGCGAGGCCCTGCTTGGTGCGGATATGCCAATAAGTCCAACCATTGCACGACGGTGCGCTCTGGATCTGGGCACCGACCTGATGGATCGAACCGGAGCGGTCACCGGCGATAATCGAGCCATCGGCGCGCACACGGGCGGTGTGTTGGCCCTTGGGCGAGTAAAGCGTATCGCCCGGCTTCACCATACCGCGTTCGACCAGCGTGCCGAAGGGAATGCGGGTCTGGGCGCGCGGTGACTGGGTGACGCACATCGCATCGCTGCTGGCCGGCTGGATTTCAGCGAGCCGTGCGCGGGCGACTTTGAGATATTCGGCATCGCGTTCAATGCCGATATAATGGCGGCCGAGACGTTTGGCGGCGGCGCCAGTCGTGCCGGTGCCGAAGAAGGGGTCGAGCACGAGATCGCCTGGATTAGTGGTCGAGAGCAGGACGCGGTGCAGCAGCGATTCCGGCTTTTGCGTCGGATGCGCCTTCTTGCCGTCCTCGCCTTTGAGACGCTCACCACCGGAACAGATCGGCAGAGACCAGTCGGAGCGCATCTGTACGCCGTCATTGAGGGCTTTCATCGCCGCATAATTGAAGGTTGGACGGCCGTCCTTGGTCTTGGCGGCCCAGATCAGGGTCTCGTGCGCATTGGTAAAGCGCGTGCCCTTGAAATTCGGCATCGGATTGGTCTTGCGCCAGATGATGTCATTGAGGACCCAAAATCCGGCATCCTGCAGGATGCCGCCGACGCGGAAAATATTGTGATAGCTGCCGATCACCCAGATGGCGCCGTTCGGCTTGAGCACGCGGCGGGCCTGTTCCAGCCAGCTCCAGGTGAAGAGGTCGTAATCGTCGAAACCGCCGATCTGGTCCCAGTCATTATCGACCGCATCGACTTTGGAATTGTCGGGCCGGTGCAGGTCGCCGCCGAGCTGGAGATTATAGGGCGGGTCGGCGAAGACGAGATCGACGCTCGCATCGGGAAGCGTTTTCATCACTTCGACGCACTCGCCCTCGAAAATCTGATCGATCGGGGACTTCACCATAACGCACCACTCCACTCGCCTGCATGAGGGGCTGTTCTCAGCCATTCAGGCCTAACGGGTCGTTAAGTCCGAATCAAGTTATCCACAAGGAGTCCGAATTTGACCCGCGAGTCCGATTCTGCGTCTAGCGGTTTTCGAGCGCCGTTCGGACCGGCGCATAGCTGAAACGGTGAATCGGGCAAGGGCCGAGCGCGATCAGAGCGTTACGATGAATGGCGCTGGGATAGCCCTTGTGCCCCTCAAACCCGTATCCGGGAAAACGCAGCGCGGCGCGCAGCATCAGCGCGTCGCGAACCGTCTTGGCAATAATCGAGGCCGCGCCAATCGCCGCTTCCGTGGCATCCCCCTTGATGATCGCCTCGGCGCTGCAGGGCAGTCCGACCGGCACGCGATTTCCATCGATCAGAACATGTCCGGGCGCCCGTGGCAGATTGCGCACCGCGCGCGCCATGGCCGTCATCGTCGCCTGCAATATGTTGAGCCGGTCAATCTCCTCCGGCTCGGCAATGCCAACCCCAACCCAAGCATATTGCCGGATCTGCACGGCGAGGCTGGCGCGCCGCTTCTCGGAAATCGCCTTGGAATCACCAAGCCCGGCAATCGGCCGGGCCGGATCCAGGATTACCGCCGCCGCCACAACAGGCCCGGCGAGCGGGCCGCGCCCGGCTTCATCGACGCCGGCAATCAAGGTTTGGTCCATGGACATGATCGGCTTCCCGGTGAGCGGTCGCCGAACCTATCCCGGTGGTCGGCCAAAATCATGTCCCGGCACCACCCTCATTCAGGCTGACAAGCGTGCTGCCGGTTGCGCCTGTATGCCCCGCTGTACAGGCAGGGACGGAGGGCCGGTCAAGCCTAGCTCTCCACCCGCTCTTCAAGCCTTGTCTTGCGGGTCGGTCCACCTTTCATTCGGCGGTACCAGAAGAAAAGGGCGCCGATCGGAACGCAAACTGCGATGACCCAGGGGCCTATGCCCTCGCGCAGAATGCTAGCACCGAAGACGAGAAAACCAATCAGGTTGAGCGATGCGCCGGACTCACCGGTCTGTATGGTGGGTGAAGCAAGCCACCAGGCGCCGGTGCTCCAATTGATCGCGAATTGCGGGTAGCAGCCGATCAGGATGAAGAGGGTCCAGAGGATGCGGCGCTTGATCTGCGGCGTGCGGAACATGGCGATCAGGGTGAACAACACAAATAGGGGCACCAAGATCGCTGCGACACCGAAAATCTTGTGGCTCAGGGTCAGCTCGCTGAAGGCGGGCGGTGTGGCCACTTGCTCAGGCGTGGGGGTGGTGAACCTGAATCTGTTGATCACCCATACTCCGGTTTCATCGGAGGTCATCTCCAGGCGCAACATCAGAACCTGCTCGTCCCAGGTCAGCGTGTGGACCGTTGCGAGCGTCCGCTGCGTCCCGGCGTTGAGGGTCGCGCTTGCGCCAAGATAGGCGTAGGTCAATTTGACCTCCTGCGGCGGGCCTTCGGGCAGCAGTTCGAGAATTTGCGGCAGGGCGGCCTCGATGGCCGCCTGATCGATTTCCGGGTTGAGGTAGGGGCGGAATGCCTCCAAATCGTGATCCGAGACCGCTGCGATCAATTCGGCCAGCATGGGTTTTGCGTCGTCCGGCACGATACCGGCCACCATTTCGTTGAAATTGCAGCCGCTGAGAACAAGGGCGCAAAGCCCCAGACACAGGTTTCGGGCAAGTTTCATGATGATGTTTCCCCCAGCACAATCTGTAATCAATGCGCGGCAGGGCTGCAATCGAATAACTACCCTCGGGCGCTCAGAACAGGCTGGGCTGTGTCGCCGAGCCGAGCGGGCGCTCGAAAGCGGCGAAATCGGGCACGGGCCGCGCGCCATCCAGACCGCTGCGTTTTACCGCCGCGCGAAAGCGCGCTGCGATCAGCTCGGCATAGGGGCCGGTGCCGCGACCGCGTGTGCCCCAGCTGGCGTCATAATCCTTGCCGCCGCGCATCTGGCGCAACAGCGACAGAACGCGGGCTGCGCTGTCGGGGCGTTTATCGGCGAGCCAGTCGCGGAACAGATCCTTGATCTCCAAGGGCAGTCGCAGCAGCACATAGCCGGCCCGGCTGGCACCGGCGGTCGCCGCTTCGGCCAATAGCGCTTCGATCTCGTGATCATTCAGCCCCGGTATCACCGGCGCCATCATCACCGTTGTTGGGATGCCGGCCTCGCTCAGCCCTTTGATCGTTTCCAACCGTCGGTGCGGTGCGGCGGCGCGTGGCTCCAGATCTCGCGCCAGCTTTCGGTCGAGCGTGGTCAGCGAGATCGCACCCGAGGCAAGGCCGGCGCGCGCCATCGGGGCGAGAATGTCGAGATCACGTAGCACCAGCGCCGATTTGGTGATGAAGCTGACCGGGTGTTTGTAGCGGGCGAAGACTTTGAGGATATCGCGCGTCGTTTCCAGTCTGCGCTCGAGCGGCTGCCAGGCATCGGTATTGGCGCCGAGCATGATCTGGCGCGGCCGATAGCCCGGCTTGTTGAAGGCCGCCTCGAGCAAGGCGGCAGCATCGGGCTTGGAAAAGATCACGCTCTCGAAATCGAGCCCTGGCGAATAGCCGAGAAAGGCGTGGCTGGGCCGGGCGTAACAATAGACGCAGCCATGCTCGCAACCCCGATAGGGATTGATCGACTGGTCGAAGGAAATATCAGGCGAATTATTGGTCGCGATGATTGAGCGCGATGTGTCCTTCAGAACGATGGTCGCCAGTTGCGGCGGCGTCGCATCGCCCTCAGTCCAGCCATCGGTCCAGCCATCATCAAACGCTTCGCGGCTCGTCGCTTCAAACCGCCCGGAAAGGTTTGACCGAGCACCTCGACCCCGGGGCGGCGGGGTCTGGATTGGGGCATTTTGGGCGTAGCCTCCAGGGCGCTCGGTCATGAGCTGGACTATGACTCAGATTTAGAACAAATCAAGAACAAAAATTATAAAGGCCATGAATTTTCCACGAGCGGGATCGCGGCGTCATTCGCAATCGGGTGTGGTCAGCCCTCCAGCCGTTTCGCCAGCGCCAGCATGTCCGGCCAGACGAAACGCTTCTCCGTTGGGCGCTTGAGGAGATAGGCGGGGTGGAAGGTCGGCAAGGCGGGGATGGTGTTGCCCGTTGGCTCGCCCGCCGCGTCGCGCAGCGGGTAGTCGACCCATTGGCCGCGCAGCTTGGTGATGTTCTCGCTGCTGGCGAGCAGGGTCCGCGCAGCGATATCGCCAGCCAGGATGAGAAGGTCCGGCTTGATCAGCGCGATATGGCGCTCGATGAAGGGCAGGCAGGAGGCGATTTCGTCTTGGGTCGGGCTGCGATTGCCCGGCGGACGCCAATTGATGACATTGGTGATGTAGAGCTGGTCCGGCGTGAGCCCGATCGAGGCGAAGATCCGGTCGAGCAAAAGCCCGGCGGGGCCGACAAAGGGTTGGCCCTCCATATCCTCATCGCGGCCGGGCGCCTCGCCGATAATCATGATTTTCGCCGCCGGATTGCCGCGGGCGAACACGGTATTGCGCGCTGTATTGCGTAGCGGGCAGCCGTGAAAGCCTTCAATCGCCGTGCGCAGCGCGTCCAGCGTGTCGGCCTTGGCCGCCAGTTCGCGCGCCCCCGGTCCGTCACTGACTCCATCGCCAAAGCCGGCGGCCTTGGCCGAGGCCGCTGTCGCCGGGCGGGGTTCGGTTGAACGGGGCTGGCTCGCTGGAGCGGATGCTGTAGATCGGCTCGCCGCCGGTGCTGCCGCCGCGCGCGGACGTACAATCGGTTCGTCGAGCGGGATTCCAGCCTCCTCCCACCAAGCGATCAGCGCCTTGAGGGCTTTTTCGTCGGCCAAGGTGAGGGGGGAGGTTTGAATGGTCAGTCCTTACGTGAACGTCAACGTCACAAATTTGGCTTCCCTGCGCCGCAAGCGCTGGATGCCGGGGCGATCCTAAGCTATGACCGGATAGCCGCAAGCCGGATATGTGCTGATTCCGTATAGACAAGAGGTCGCTTCCCCATGACTGACGCCGCCATCGAACGCGAATCCATGGATTATGACGTTGTCATCGTTGGAGGCGGGCCCGCTGGCCTGTCCGCTGCGATCCGTCTCAAGCAGCTCGCCGCCGAGGCCGGGGCCGAGGTCTCGATCGCGGTGCTGGAAAAAGGCGCCGAAATCGGGGCTCACATTCTGTCCGGCGCCGTGGTCGACCCCAAGGCACTCAACGAGCTTTTGCCCGACTGGAAGAATATGGGCGCGCCAATCAATGATGCCGTGAAGACCGACATCTTCGAGATCTTGGGTCATCACGGTTCGATCAGCCTGCCGACCTTCTTTTTCCCGCCGCTGATGAGCAATCATGGCTGCCATATCGTGTCGCTGGGCAATGTCTGCCGCTGGCTCGGTGAGCAGGCCGAGGCGCTGGGGGTCGAGATTTATCCCGGATTTCCAGCTGCCGCGCTGGTCGAGGAAGACGGCGCCATCAAGGGCGTCGTGACCGGCGATTTCGGTGTCGCGAAGGACGGGTCCCACAAGGACAGCTATCAGCCGGGCATGGAATTGCGCGGCAAGTACACGCTGATCGGCGAGGGCGTGCGCGGATCGCTGGCCAAGCAGCTGATCGAACGTTTCGATCTCTCCGCCGGCAAGGAACCGCAGAAATTCGGCATCGGCCTGAAAGAGCTGTGGCGCGTGAAGCCGGAGAACCACAAGCCGGGCATGGTCAAGCACACGATGGGCTGGCCGCTCGACGGCAAGACCGGTGGCGGCTCCTTCATGTATCATTATGGCGAGAACCTGGTCTCGATCGGTTTCGTCGTTCACCTCAATTACAAGAACCCTTATTTGTCGCCCTTCGACGAGTTCCAGCGTCTGAAAACCCATCCGGCAATCAGTGCGACGCTGGAGGGCGGCGAGCGTCTGTCCTATGGCGCCCGCGCCATCACCGAGGGCGGCTATCAATCCGTGCCGAAGCTCGCCTTCCCGGGCGGCGCGCTGATCGGTTGTTCCGCCGGTTTCGTCAACGTCCCGCGCATCAAGGGCAGCCATAACGCCATGAAAACCGGCATGCTCGCCGCCGAAGCCGCCTTTGCCGCAATCCAGTCCGGCCGCGCCCATGACGAGCTCAGCGAATACCAGGCCGCCTATGAGAATTCCTGGGTCGCCAAGGACCTCAAGCGCGTCCGCAATGTCAAACCGCTCTGGTCGAAATTCGGTACGCTTCTCGGCGTCATGCTTGGCGGCATCGACATGTGGTGCAATACGCTGTTTGGCGGCTGGTCGCCCTTCGGCACGATGAGCCATGGCAAAACCGATGCCGCCAGTCTTGAGCCGGCTTCGCAGCACACGCCGATCGCCTATCCAAAGCCCGATGGCGTGCTGACCTTCGACCGCTTGTCGTCGGTCTTCATCTCCAACACCAATCATGAGGAGAACCAGCCGGTTCACCTCAAGGTCGCCGACATGGCTCTGCAGGAGAGCTCGGAGCTGGGCGAGTTTGCCGGTCCGTCGACGCGCTATTGCCCGGCTGGTGTCTACGAATGGATCAAGGATGAGGTCAGCGGCGAGGAGAAGTTCCAGATCAACGCCCAGAACTGTGTCCACTGCAAGACTTGCGACATCAAGGACCCGAACCAGAACATCAACTGGACGACGCCCGAGGGCGGCGGTGGTCCGATGTATGCCAATATGTAGTCCACCACCGGTATTGAGGCCTTGCGCGCAGACGCGCGAGGAAGGAGCATGACGCCATGATCAAACTCTTGCGCGTCCTGCCCCTGTTTCTCACCGTCTTCGCCATGGTGTCTTGTGCCTCCGTGCCCGATGACGACCGTTCGGCCTATGGCGCCTTCCTGGCGGCCCGCCATGCCGGAGTGAATCGCGATGCCCAGGGCGCGGCGGATTATTATGCCGAGGCGCTGCGTCGCATGCCTGGCGACGCTATTCTGACGGATCGCGCCTATGTCACGGCCGTTCTGGCTGGCGAAATGGATCGCTCCGTCGTGTTGGCAGAGGCTAGCGCAGCAGAGGGCGATCCGAGCCGCCTGGCCAGCCTCTATCTCGCGGCGGATCAGATTGACAAGCGACGCTATGCACAGGCGCTCGACACCTTGCATGGCGCGCCGGACTTCGGCCCGTTCAACACATTTCTGGCGCAGATCTGGACGCAATGGGCTCTGCTCGGCAGCGGTGCCGTGGATCAAGCACTGGCCGGGGCGGAAGCGCTGTCATCGCCGGGCTTCCTGTCCCCCTTCATTCCGATCCATCGTGCCATGTTGTTCGACGCCGCTGATCGCGTCGAAGATGCCGATGGTGCCTACCAGGCGGCTGTTTTCGCTTCGCCTTTCCCACGCATGGCAACCGAACTCTACGGAAATTTCCTTGAGCGACAGCGGCGTCCCGCCGACGCCATCGCGCTCTACCAAGCCTATCTGGAAGGCGATCCACGCGATGCCAGCATCCAACAGGCGCTTGATCGCGTGACGGCCGGCGGCCGCCCAGCGCGACGCCCGACAATTGCTCAATTCGCCGCCCGTTCGGCCTTCGGCCCTGCAGCCAGCCTCGCCTCCCAGGCCCAGATGGACATGGCGGTTATCTACCTGCGCATGTTGCAACGGCTCGACCCGAATGATGCCGCAATCCGCGTCATGCTGGGCGAGACTTTGCAGCGTATCAGCCTGCCAGAACTGGCTCTGGTCGAATACGCCGCTGTCCCGGACGGTCCGTTCAAGACCGCCTCCGAGATCGACCGCATCTGGCTGACGGCCCGGATGGCCCGGATGGACACAGCGACCGTGATGGCGCAGCAGCTGGTTGATCGCACCGGCAATACTGAGGCCCGCTTGATCCTGGCTGATCTGCTTCGGGTCCAGAACCGGTGTCCCGAGGCTGCGGAGCTGTATCGCAGTGTCATCGTCGACCGTCATGCGGCGGGCTTGGTGGATGATTGGCGGCACTATTATTATCGCGCGGCCTGTCTTTACGACAGTGAGGACTGGTCGGTTGCAGAGGCGGCTTATCTGGAAGCGCTCGACGTGGCGCCGAATGAGCCGCAAATCCTCAACGATCTCGGCTATTTGTGGATCGATCACGGGGCCAATATCTCGCGCGCTTTCGAGATGGTGTCGCGGGCGGCCGAGCTGGAGCCCGAGCAAGGCAATATCGTCGACAGCCTCGGCTGGGCGCATTACCGCCTCGGCCATTACGAGGCCGCGGTCAACGAACTGGAGCGCGCTGCTGCGCTCGACCCCGGCAATGCGACGATCAACTATCATCTCGGTGATGCCTATTGGCAGGTCGGACGCCAGCTTGAAGCCGGCTTCCAATGGCACCGGACGCTCGATCTCGAGCCCAATGATGCTGAGCGCGCCGGGTTGGAGGTGCGGCTGGAATCGGGTGTGCCTGCAGCCGAATCCGTTCCGATCGAGGTCGAAGGTCCGTGACTGGCAGCGAAATCGTCGAACGCGCTGCGGCCAAGGTCAATTTGACCTTGCGTGTGGGCCGCGCGCGCCAAGACGGCTATCACCCGCTCGACAGCCTGGTGGTGTTTGCCGATTGGGGCGACACAATCACCGTTCAACCGGCGCCCGGTCTGACGCTGACTATGTCCGGAGAGGCGTCGCGGGCGTTGGCGGGCGAGGGGGCCAATCTGGTGTTACGTGCTGCCCGGGCCTTGCAGGCTGCGGCGGGCCTGCGGGTTGGGGCGGCGATTCATCTGGAAAAACTGATCCCGGTTTCGGCAGGTCTGGGCGGTGGTTCGGCCGATGCGGCGGCGACATTGCGGGCACTCAACCGGCTGTGGCAGCTGGGATGGACGGTGGAAGAATTAGCGCAATTGGCGCTGAATCTGGGGGCCGATGTGCCGGCCTGTATCTATTCGCGCCCACTCAGGATGCGTGGAATTGGTGAATGGATTGAACTGCTTGACGGTCTGCCGCCGCTATTTGCGGTGATCATCAATGCCGGAATTCCAGTCTCGACGGCTGCCGTTTTCCAGGCCTTCGACAAGGGCAATCCGGCGGCGCTGATCGAGTCAGCGCCCGCGCTGGAGGCCTTGTCTGACTGGCTTGCAGCGGAGCCGAATGATTTGCAGGCGGCGGCGATTGGTGCTGTGCCACAGATTGCCCGGACCCTGGAATTGCTCGCTGCGACGGGCCGGCCGAGCCTGGTGCGAATGTCGGGGTCGGGAGCCAGTTGTTTCGGGCTTTACAATAGCTTGGACGAGGCGCAGCAGGCGGCGGTGATGCTGCGGGCGGCATTGCCGGACTGGATGATCATGCCGGTGCAGTTGGGGGAGGGCGGACATGTCTGAGATCTGGCCCCTGCTGGCGGCTTTCGTGACGGCGCTTCTGCTCGGCTGGGTGATGCGTAGGGCGGCAATTATTGACCGACCCAATCAACGTTCCAACCATGAAAAGCCGACGCCCCGTGGTGGGGGGATCGGGATATTAGCCGGATTTTTCATTGCTTTAGCGCTGATGCCAGAACAGGCGCCGGCGAGCGGTGCGATGCTGGCGGGGCTGGCCCTGTGCGGCGGGATCGCTGGCGTGACGGGTCTGCTCGACGATCTTTTCACCCTGCCCGAAGCGCTCAAATTCATCATTCTCGCGGCGATCAGCCTTGCCCTGGCAGCGATGGCCGGACCTGTTCGCGAACTTGTCGTTAGCCTGCCGTGGATTGTCGGTTTGGCTGGCACTGGCCTATGGGTCTTTACCTGCTCGAATGCTGTTAATTTCATGGATGGCTCGGACGGGCTGATCGCGGCCTGTCTGATCCCGGCCTGCCTCGTGCTCGGATTGGCGGGTGGCGACGATGTCGCGATGGCAAGCCTGGCCCTCGCCGCGGCTCTGGCGGGTTTTGCGGTCTGGAATGTGCCGCTGATCCGGGCGCGCGGAACCCTGTTTGCCGGCGATGCCGGCGCGCTGGGGGCCTCGGTCCTGTTCGCGGGGCTGGCGCTGCGCTGGGCGGCGCTGGGGCCGAGCGGAACCGTCTGGCTGGCGCCGCTGTTGATTCTGCCGCTGCTCGGCGACGTCTTGTTGACGATGGCGGCGCGCGCCAAGGCGGGGCGGCGCCTGTTTGCACCGCACCGGGCGCATGCCTATCAGTTGTTGATCCGCACCGGGCTGAGCCATCGCCGAGTGGCGGCGATCTGGGCCGGGCTGAGCCTGGCTTGCGGCGCGCTGGTGCTGATCGGCGCGGCGGGGCCGGCGGGGTTGAAAATTGGCGTCTTTGTGATCGGCATCGCCGGCTTCACAGTCTTTCACCGCATCGTGCGCCGGCGTGCCGCTGCAGCCGGCGAGGACGTGACGCAATAGGCAGAAAAATCAGTGGCCGCGGGTGACGACGAAGCTGGCCAGGGCTTCCAGCGCCAGGCGCCATTGATTGGCCGGGAAGATCGACAAAGCGTCGCGCGCCTTGGCGGCGCGGGCGCGGGCGGCTTCGATGGTGGCTTCGAGGGCACCATGGCGGCGCATGCAATCGAGTGCAGTTTCGAAATCGCCCTCGTGCTGGTCGAGACGGCCGATCACCCGATCCCAGAATTCGCGTTCGGTCTTATCCGCCGACAGGATGCACAGCGCGACCGGCAGGGTGACCTTGCCTTCGCGGAAATCATCGCCGACCGATTTGCCCAGCTTGGCAGCAGCGCCATCATAATCGAGCGCATCATCGACCAGCTGGAAAGCCAAGCCAAGCTCACGGCCATAGGATTCCAGCGCCTTTTCCTCGACGATTGGACGGGCCGCGACAATGCCGGCCACTTGGGCGGCGGCGGCAAACAGGGCGGCGGTCTTGGCGTCGATGATTTCCAGATAGGTCTCGACCGAGACGCCGGTATCCTTGACCGCAGCGAGCTGGCGCACTTCGCCTTCGGCAATCGTTGAAGCGGCGGCGGAGAGCACGCCGAGAGCTTTCATCGAGCCGGCTTCGACCATCAGGGAGAAGGAGCGGGCAAACAGGAAATCGCCGACCAGCACGCTCGACGCATTGCCCCAGACCAGATTGGCGGCGGCCTTGCCGCGCCGCATGCCGCTCTCATCGACGACATCGTCATGCAGCAGGGTCGCAGTGTGGATGAATTCAACCGCAGCGGCGAGCTTGATCGGGGCCTCGTCGCGGCAGCCAATCATGTTGGCGGCGGCGATGGTGATCATTGGCCGGACGCGTTTGCCGCCGGCTTCGATCAGATAGCGCGCCAGCTCGGGGATCAACGTCACATGGCTCTGCAGCCGGTCGAGGATCAACGCGTCGACGCGGCGCATGTCGTCAAAGGCAAGCACAGCGAGGCGCTCGGCGGCATTGCGCTCGGCCGGTTCAGGCATCAAGGCCGTCACTTTTTCACTCACAATGCTGTCCACGCCGGGAGTTTCCCTTGAAGCCGGTAGAAACCTGATGACAATAGAAATCCCCGCCATGTCCGGCAAGCGGCCATGTCGGTGGCAATTCAGCACAGGAGTTGGTGCCCCGCATGAAAGAGGTCCTGAAAACCAATGATCCGGTGCGGCTGTCCTACGCCCAGAGCCTGCTGAACGATGCCGATATCGAGGGCATTGTGCTCGATGAGGGCATGTCGACGCTCTATGGCGGCGGGCTGCCCTTCATCAAACGCCGCCTGATGGTGCTCGATGAGGATGAGGTCGAAGCCTTGCGGCTGCTGGCCGAACTCCTGCCGGAGGACGAATGAGCGAGACGACGCTCGACGGGCTGCTCGATGGCCGGGTGCAATTGCGCCAGTCGGCGCATGGCTATCGCGCCGGCATGGATGCGGTGCTGCTCGCTGCCAGCCTCGCAGCCAAGCCGGGCGAGCTATTGGTGGAGTTCGGCTGTGGACCCGGCGCAGCGCTGCTGTGTGCGGCGCAACGCATGCCCACCTGCAGCTATCTCGGCATCGAGATCGATCCCCAGGCCGTCGAGCTGGCGACCGGGAATATTGCCGCCAATCGGCTCGGCGAACGGGTGAGGGTGCGCCAGGGCGATATCGCAAAGCCGCTGGGCCCGCTCAAGGCCGCGCAGGTCTTCTTCAATCCGCCCTATTTTGACGATCCGACGGCCCTGCGCCTGCCCAAGGCGGAGAAGCAGCGCGCCTGGCTGGCCGGCGATGCGCGTCTGCCCGACTGGATTGGCGCTGCTGTCCGCGTGCTCGAGCCGAAGGGCCGCCTGACCCTGATCCACCGCGCCGATGCGCTCGGCGATATCCTGGCGGCGCTGGCGTCGCGTTTCGGCTCGGTCGCGATCCGGCCGGTGCATCCGCGGGCCGAACGCCCGGCCAAGCGGGTGCTGGTCACCGCCCGGCTCGGCGGCAAAGCGCCGCTGGTCATTTTGCCACCGCTTCTGCTGCATGATGATGGCGAAGCCGCGCATACCGCCGAGGCCGATGCCATCCTGCGTGGACAGGCGATGATCGCGATGGATGTCTGAGCGGGACTCCCCAAATGTTGCAGCGCAAAAAGATCAGCTGTCGCTGGCTTGATTACGACGCCCGGCTTGCCTAGTGTCCGGCCAAATTCAACCCGACTTCCGATCCGACGGGAATATTGCCATGGCCGCCGAAAAAGCGCCGTCCTTCCAGGACCTCATCCTGCGTCTGCAGCACTATTGGGCCAGCCATGGCTGCGCCATTCTGCAGCCCTATGATGTCGAGGTTGGCGCGGGCACTTTGCATCCGGCGACGACGCTGCGCTCGCTCGGCCCACGGCCGTGGAAAGCGGCCTATGTCCAGCCTTCACGCCGTCCCGGCGATGGCCGCTATGGCGAAAACCCCAACCGGCTGCAGCATTATTACCAGTTCCAGGTGCTGCTGAAGCCCTGTCCGGCCGATTTGCAGGAGCTCTATCTCGGTTCGCTCGACGCGATCGGGATTGATCGCGATCTGCATGATGTCCGCTTTGTCGAAGATGATTGGGAAAACCCGACCGTCGGCGCTTGGGGCCTCGGCTGGGAAGTCTGGTGTGACGGGATGGAAGTCAGCCAGTTCACCTATTTCCAACAGGTGGGCGGCCAGGATGTCGATCTCGTCTCTGGCGAGCTGACCTATGGGCTGGAGCGGCTGGCGATGTATGTCCAGGGCGTCGACAATGTCTATGACCTCGACTTCAACGGCGCCAAAGGGGCTGAAGCTCTGAGCTATGGCGATATTTTCCAGGAAGCCGAGCGGCAATTCTCCGCCTTCAATTTCGAGCATGCCGATGTCGACATGCTGACACGCTGGTTCGAGGACGCGGCCAATCAGTGCAAGGCGCTGCTGGTATTGGACAAGCCCTTGCCGCTGCCGGCCTATGATTTCTGCCTCAAAGCCTCGCACATTTTCAATCTGGTCGATGCGCGCGGGGCGATTTCGGTCGCCGAGCGCGCCAGCTGGATCGCCCGCGTGCGCGAACTGGCCAAGGGCTGCGCCGATGCCTGGGTGGCCTCGGAGCGAGCCCTGGTGGAGCGTGCATCATGAAACTGCCCCTGCGCGGTGGCTGTCAGTGCGGCTCTATTCGCTTCGAGATCACCAAACAGCCGATGACGCTGTATTGCTGCCATTGCACCGCCTGCCAGCAGCAATCCTCGAGCGCCTTCGGCATGTCGATGCTGGTCGAGCGCGACGGTTTTCGCTACCTCAAGGGCGCGCCGACGGCCTTCGAGGTCGAGACCAAAAGCAAGACCGCCAAGATGGGTCTGTTCTGCGATGCCTGCGGCACGCGCATCGCCCATGATACCAAGGGCAAGCCGGCTCTGTCGCTGAAGGCCGGCACGCTCGATGATCGGGCCAAGCTGCGCCCCGTCGGCCATATCTGGGTGCGTAGCGCCCAGGACTGGATGACGTTCAATGATGACGACCTGATTTATGAAGACGCGCCCGATGATGGCTATTTCGCTCTCATGGAACGCTGGTCCACCCAAGAACACGCCTGAACGGAACGCGTTTGATGTCTGAACTCCTGTTTGAAATCTTCTGCGAAGAAATTCCCGCCCGCATGCAAGCGCGCGCCGAGGCCGATCTGGCGCGCCTGTTGGGCGAACGCCTCAAGGCTGCCGGACTGGGCTGGGAGACATTGACGACATTCGCGGGACCGCGCCGCCTCGGCCTCGCCATCACCGGCCTGCCGGTGAAGACCGATGATGTTCGCGAAGAGCGCAAGGGTCCGCGCACCGACGCGCCGCAGCAGGCGATTGCCGGCTTCCTGCGCGGCGCCGGGCTGGACAGCCTCGATGGCTGCGAGAAGCGCGACGACAAGAAGGGTCAGTTCTGGGTCGCGATCATCGAAAAGCCGGGCCGGGCGACCGTCGATGTTGTCGCCGAGGCGATCCCGGCGGTGATGAAGGAATTCCCTTGGCCGAAATCAATGAAGTTCGGCGAGGACGACAAGCTGCAGCGCTGGGTGCGCCCGGTGCATCGTCTGCTCTGCCTGTTTGATGGCGCCGTCGTGCCGTTCGAGGTGTTCGGCATTGCCGCCTCCAACATCACCGAAGGCCATCGCCGCCACGGCCCCGGCCCGTTCGAGATCTCCGATTTCGCGCACTACACCAAAATCCTGCGCGAAAAGGGCCATGTCGTGCAACAGCGCGAAGAGCGCGAGGCGATCATTCTCGCTGGCGCGCGCAAGGTTTGCCAGGACGCCGGTCTGGAACTGGTCGAGGATGCCGGCCTGCTTCACGAAGTCGCAGGCCTTGCCGAATGGCCGGTGCCGCTGCTCGGCAAGATGGACCCGGATTTCCTCGATCTGCCGCCCGAAGTCATCACCCTGACGATGAAGACCCACCAGAAATACTTCGCCGTCCGCAAGCCGGGCGAAGCGGGGCTCGCGGCCAATTTCGTCGTCATCGCCAACCAGGCGGCACCGGATGGCGGCAAGGCCATCGCGGCGGGCAATGCCCGGGTGCTTTCGGCAAGGCTGTCTGACGCGCGGCATTTCTGGGATAATGATCGCAAGACGCCGCTCGACGAGATGGCCAAGGAGCTGACCAAGGTCACCTTCCACGAAAAGCTCGGCACCGTCGCCGGCAAGGTCGAACGTGTCGCCGCGCTGGCGCGCGAACTGGCGCCGATTGTCGGTGCCGATCCGGACCTCGCCGAAAAGGCCGCCCGCCTCGCCAAGGCCGATCTGGTTTCGGAAATGGTCTATGAATTCCCCGAGCTGCAAGGCGCGATGGGGCGCTATTATGCGCTCGACCAAGGCGAGGACCCCGCCGTCGCCGACGCGATCAAGGACCACTACAAACCGCAAGGCCCGACCGATGACGTGCCAACCGCACCGGTAACGGTCGCCGTTGCGCTGGCGGACAAGCTCGATACGCTGGTCGGGTTCTGGGCGATTGACGAAAAGCCTACCGGTTCGAAGGATCCGTTCGCGCTCAGGCGCGCGGCGCTGGGGGTAATCCGCATGATCGAACCGGCAAACATTCGAATCCAGTTACGGCCACTACTCTCAAGCCTTCTCTATAATTTGATTGATAGATTTAGGGATATTAAGCTTGGCGAGGATGACCACTCGCTGCAATTGCAGGTGAGCCGAGACGGCCGTGCCCGCTTGCTTGAGCTTCTCAATCGGAGCGTACTAGTTTTTGGTTTGTCAAAGCACCTCAACATAGGCGCTAAGGAGACCAGAAACGCTATCGCTCATGGTAAGTACGTGAGTGATGAAGATGTGGCGAAGGCGTGGTCCCTGCTCGACACCTTGATAGCTTGGTCGTCACTGCGTTTGCAGCTGCAGCGCGCAATGCTTGAGGGCGATGAGGATAGCGCTTCTTTTGCGCTGGCTGAGATTTCAAGGTTTACTGAGCGGTATGGCACCGCCTTCGACAAAATTGTTGCTGACCTTCTCGCGTTTTTCGCCGACCGACTAAGTGTCCACCTCAGCGATGATGGCACGCGCCACGACGTCATCGACGCTGTCTTTGCTCTCGGCGATGACGATCTCGTTCGTTCGGCACGGAAGTGCTTCGCGCTGGAAAACTTTCTACGAGAAGACGACGGTGTGGCCCTGCTGGCTGGCTTCAAACGGGCGGCGAATATTCTTCGGGCTGAAGAGAAAAAAGACGGGACGAGTTATGATGGCGCGCCCGACGCAGCCTATCTCGCTGCTCCGCCTCAAGCGCCGGAGTGGGCGCTGATCTCTGCGCTGGCCGATGCGCGGGCGCGAATCGCTGCGGCGCATACCGAAGATTTCACCGCCGCGATGGCCGCGCTCGCTCTGCTCCGCGCGCCAATCGATGCGTTTTTCGAGACTGTGACGGTGAACGTGGTGGGCGACCCCGTGTTGCGCCGCAACAGACTCCTTTTATTGTCCGATATCCGGGCGGCGATCTGTGCCGTGGCTGATTTCAATCGGATTGATGGTTGATGACGATGCTTGAACAGGGATTGACGTCATGAGTGCAGGCAATAAGTGGGTTTACGCGTTCGGTGCCGGCTATTCGGAGGGCGAGGCAGGAATGCGTGAGCTCCTCGGTGGCAAGGGCGCCAATCTGGCCGAGATGGCAACGCTGGGCCTGCCGGTGCCGCCAGGCTTCACCCTGACGACCCAGGTCTGCACCGCTTATTACGAGAACAAGCGTCACTACCCGGCTGATCTGGACGAACAGGTCGAAACCGCGCTGGCCAAGCTGGAAGCAACCGCCGGCAAGGTGCTGGGCGATCCGGCCAATCCGCTGCTGGTCTCGGTGCGCTCCGGTGGCCGCGCCTCGATGCCGGGCATGATGGATACCGTGCTCAATCTCGGCCTCAACGACGAAACCGCCGCCGGCTTGGCCGAGCTGTCGGGTGATCGCCGCTTTGCCTATGACAGCTATCGCCGCTTCATCCAGATGTATTCCGATGTCGTGCTGGGGCTGGATCACGCGATTTTCGAAGACATTCTCGACGGCTTCAAGGATGAGAACGATTATTCGCTCGATACCGATTTGAGCGCCGACGACTGGGAAAACATCGTTGGCCAGTACAAGACTGCCGCCGCTGCCGCCCTTGGCCGGCCTTTCCCGACCGATCCGCGTGAGCAGCTCTGGGGCGCGATCGGCGCCGTCTTCATGAGCTGGATGACCGAGCGCGCCAAGACCTATCGCCGCCTGCACGACATTCCGGCCAGCTGGGGCACGGCCGTCAATGTCCAGGCCATGGTATTCGGCAATATGGGCGAGACCTCCGCCACCGGCGTTGCCTTCACGCGCGACCCCTCGACCGGCGATAGCGGCTATTACGGCGAGTTTCTCGTCAACGCCCAGGGCGAAGACGTCGTCGCCGGCATCCGCACGCCGCAATGCCTGACTGAAGCAATGCGCGATCGCATGGGCGATCACTCGCCGTCGATGGAAGCGGCAATGCCGCAAAGCTATGCCGAACTCTCCGCCGCCTTCGACAAGCTGGAACGCCATTATCGCGACATGCAGGATATCGAGTTCACGGTCGAACGTGGCCGGCTCTGGATGCTGCAGACCCGAACCGGCAAACGCACCGCCAAAGCGGCGCTGCGTATCGCCACCGACATGGCCCAGGAAGGCCTGATCACTGAATCCGAAGCAGTGATGCGGATCGATCCGGCGCATCTCGACCAATTGCTGCACCCGACGCTCGATCCGAAAGCCGAGCGCGATGTGCTGACCACCGGTCTTCCGGCTTCGCCGGGCGCTGCGACGGGAAGCGTCGTGTTCGATTCGGATGTTGCCGAAGAGCGCGCCAAGTCGGGCGAAAAAGTCATCCTCGTGCGCATCGAAACCTCGCCCGAGGACATTCATGGCATGCATGCGGCAGAAGGCATCGTCACCGCCCGTGGCGGCATGACCAGCCACGCCGCCGTGGTTGCGCGCGGCATGGGACGGCCTTGCGTCTCCGGTGCCGGCCAGATCAAGATCGACTACGCCAAAAAACTGTTCACGGTCGGTCGCCGCACCATCCATGAAGGCGAAATGCTGACGATTGACGGCTCCAACGGCCAAGTGCTGTTCGGCGAAGCGAAGATGATCAAGCCGGAACTGACCGGCGAATTCGCCATCCTGATGGGCTGGGCCGACAAGACGCGGCGCATGAAAGTGCGCGCCAACGCCGAAACGCCGCAGGATTGCCAGACCGCCGTCGAGTTCGGCGCCGAAGGCATTGGCCTGTGCCGGACCGAACACATGTTCTTCGATGCCGACCGCATCGCCGCCGTGCGCGAAATGATCCTGTCGAACGACCAGGATGGCCGCGTCACCGCCCTCGACAAGATCCTGCCGATGCAGCGCGATGATTTCGCGCAGATCTTCCGCATCATGGGCGAGCTGCCCTGCACGATCCGTCTGCTCGACCCGCCGCTGCATGAATTCCTGCCGCACACGGAAGAAGATGTGATGGACGTCGCCAAGGCGACCGGCCTGCCTGCCGAGCAATTAATGGTGCGCGCGCGCGATCTGGCCGAGAGCAATCCAATGCTTGGCCATCGCGGCTGCCGTCTCGGCATCACCTTCCCGGAAATCTACGAAATGCAGGCACGGGCGATTTTCGAAGCCCAGGTCGCGGTCGAAAAGGAAACCGGTTTTCAACCGCTTGCCGAGGTGATGATCCCGCTGGTCGCAACCGTGTCCGAGCTCTCCATTCTCAAGGCGCGGGTCGCTGGTGTCGCGCAAGCCGTGGCCGAGGAAACCGGCGGTAAACCGAAATACCTGATCGGCACCATGATCGAACTGCCGCGCGCCTGCCTGATGGCCGGCGAGATCGCCAAGGATGCGGAGTTCTTCTCCTTCGGCACCAATGATCTGACCCAGACCACATTCGGCCTGTCGCGCGATGATGCCAGCAAATTCCTCGGCGATTATCTTGAAGCGGGGATTCTCGAAAAAGATCCCTTCGTGACGATTGATCGCGACGGCGTCGGCGAGCTGGTGCGCATCGCTGCCGAACGGGGCCGCAAGACCCGCCCCGATCTGAAAGTGGGAATCTGCGGCGAACATGGCGGCGATCCGGCCTCGATCGAATTCTGCGAAGAAGTCGGGCTCGATTATGTGTCCTGTTCGCCATATCGCGTGCCAATTGCGCGCTTGGCTGCAGCGCAGGCGAATCTGCGACGCCAATCTTAAGTGATTGAACTTGGGTAATGAAATGGCTCTCCTCTTGTCTTGGGAGAGTCATTTCTTATTTGTAACCCGCCAGCGTGCTTGACCGGATCGGTCTGTCCTCATAGAGAGGCGCGCTAAATTTAATGCGAAATTGACTTCATTTGTGCATGGTACGGTCGTTGCATCGAAACGATTCGGGCTGAGATGAAGACCGGAGTACGAATGAGTTTGGACGCTGTACGCAGGCAGCAAGAGCAAGTGGCGACGGCGTTTTATACGCTGGCGTTTATTGTGCTGTGCATACTGACCGTGCTCGCGCTCAATGCCGCCTCCGGGCGTGCCCGTGAGCAGGACGAGACCGTCATGTGGCAGTCGCTCGCCCAGCGTTATCTGCTTGAGGGCGATGCCGACGGCGCTTGGGATGCCCCGCGCACGCTGCAAGTTGCCGCCATTTCCTTAAATTCCGACCTGCAGCAGGGCGCGATCCTGACCGAGCGGCCACTCGACGATCTGCGTACCTTTGACAGCTCGCACTTTGCCATGGCCGCCGATTTTACCGCCGAGCTGAACTGCCTGTCGCAGGCAGTCTATTACGAATCGCGTAGCGAGGCTTTCGTCGGCCAGCTCGCCGTCGCCCAGGTTATCATGAATCGGGTGCGCCACCCGGCCTATCCCGACACGATTTGCGGTGTGGTCTATCAGGGTGCCGAACGGAATACCGGTTGCCAGTTCTCCTTTACGTGCGACGGTTCGACCACGCGCACGCCACGCGGCCGCGCTTGGCGCCGGGCCGAACTGGTGGCCCAGCACGCATTCATGGGTTTTGGCCGCGACGTAACCCGCCGCGCCACCCATTATCACACCGTTGCGGTCGATCCGCATTGGAGCACCTCGCTGGTGCGGACCCGCCGGATCGGTACCCATATCTTCTACCGCTTCCCAACCAGCAGCGAACGCTCCGCTGGGGTCGTCGCCGGACGCGACGCCTGATCAAAGCGCCTGCTCGCAGGATGAGACCGCCAAAGCATGAGGGGCCCCGGAGCGATCCGGGGCCTTTTTCTTGCCTGGGCCCGGGCGGATCTGGCTCGATCGACAATTGCTGACGGACGCTCTGGTGTGGCGCCGACCGCGATGAGCGCTTATTAAGAAATTGCTGAAAGACTTTAACCATGAATGGGCCGCGGCAGGCTCGAAGGAATGGGGTTGGCATGTCCGCATCGATGTCGAACAAGACGCCGGACCGGCTTTGGCTTTGCATGGCTGACAGCCCGCGCACGCGAACACTGTCGCGGGCGCTCGCCAAAGGCATGGACGTGACCGTCTATCTGGGGTCGACCGTCGATCCGGACGGCCCGATCGCGCTGATCATTGTCGATGATGCCAATCTTACCTGCCTGGAGACCGCCCGGGCCAATGCCGCACCACATCAAAAGTCGATCCTTGTTACCGTCAGTCCCAAACGCATTGTGGCGGCCGATATATTTTTGACCCAAGACTGTGATGCCGGCACCCTCGCCAACGTGATCGAGGGCCTGTTCGCCTATCGCGCGTCCCAGATCTCGCCGGCAGCAAGTCAGACCAATCCCGTCATGACGACGCTGGACACGGCGAGTTTCCGCTTGCGCACGCTGGAGGAGGCTGTGCAGGCGGCGCTTTTCCTTGGCGCCATGGCGCCGCGCGTCTGTGAGACGACGGTCGGGCTCTATGTGCTGATGGCGAATGGTATCGAGCATGGCAATCTCGATTTTTCCACTGAGGACAAGGCTCAGGGTCTGGCCAGTGGAAATTGGGCCCGCAAGCTGGCCCAGCGCATGGCCGAACCGGAGTATCACGCGCGTCGGGTCAATGTTGATTTTCAGCGCGGTGAACGTTTGATTTCGCTGCTGATCCAGGATGATGGCGATGGTATCGATGCCGAGACGGCCGAGCTGGCCAATCCGCTGCGCGTCGGCCATCGCGGCCGTGGGATCAAGCTGGCGAAATCAATGGGCTTTGCCGAACTGACTTGGCTGGGCATCGGCAATACTCTGGCCGCCTCGATCCTTTTGCCGGCTCGGCAAGATGAGACTGTTCGCAGCACCGCGACGGTATCCTGACCCGTCAGCCGCCTGTCCGGGCGAGTGACAGGGTGAACGCCCGCTGAACTTCCTCCTCAGACTCGCGTCAGACTGGGTTTGCTACTCACGGCTCCATAGGACGTGCGCGTCCGATTTGTCGTTCAGGAGGACCCGATCAATGACTTTCACCAAACCCGCACTGAAACTGGCTGCAGCTGCACTCGGTCTGGCGCTCGTCGCCGGTGCCGCTCCGGCCAACGCCCAGAGCTCGGGCATGGCACTCGCGGCGAATGAACGTTGCGCCGTCCAGGTCTATCTCTCCAATTCCTCGGCCCAGGTTGTGGCGAAGGCCGCGCCCGGCCTGTCGGGAAGCTATCGTTTGCTGGCCTATCAGGGGATGCCCACCGGTGCCACGGAAGCCGGTCTCAGCGGATCTTTTTCCGGCTCCGGTTCACGCGACTCGATTTTGACCCGGACACATTTGGGCCTGGGCTTTGTCGGCACCCGCAGGGTGGGTTCCATGAGCGAGATCCGCGATGCGGAATATGGCCAGAACGCTGCCTTGCATGTTGATCTGGCCGTGTTCGACCAGCGGGGTCGGCTGATCTGCCGCTCGCAAACGCCGGCGTTCTACCCCGTCGAGATGCTCGACGGTCCGGCGGTGTCGCCGACCAGTTATCAGGCGCCGAACGCCGCGCCCTATCGCGGTCCGGCTGCGGCAACGATGCCCGATCGCACCACGCCACGCGCGTCCCAGCTTGAGCGCAGCCGCGGCCTGCGAGCGATCATCGCGGCTCGCCGCCAGCACTGACACTGACTTCCTGTCTATCCCTCCACTCAACGCCCGGTGCCCAGGCTCCGGGCGTTTTCTTGTCCGGGTGGCACAAACCGCCAGACATCTCGCATTCATCGACCTGTCGGACGTCTGAACGTGGACCTCAGGATCGGCTCACCTCGCTTCGGTTAGAACAGGATCAGTCTTCGATGCATTGGGCGTCGGGCAACACCAAATGGAGTTAAGCCATGAAAATCCGTCTTTTCCTCGCCAGCGCCCTCGTCGCTGTTTCTGTCCTCGGCACCGTTGGTGGCGCTGAAGCTCAATCGCGCAATCGCGTGGCGATCAGCCAGCAAGGCTATAACAACGACCTCGCCGCCCGCCAGAATGGCTATCGCCAGTCGATGGTGATCAATCAGCGCGGCGACCGCCAGTATGTCACCGTCATCCAGGACGGCGCACGCAACGGCACGACCGTTGGCCAGACCGGCCGCTACAACGAAGCCCATGTCGACCAGTACGGCCGTCGCAACGACGCGGTGATCGGCCAGCAGGGCTACAATAATTACGGCACCAGCGTTCAGACCGGTTCGAACAACCTGGCCGGGATCGCGCAGATCGGCAGCAACAACACCGCCACCACAGACCAGTATGGCAATAATAACGGTGTTGGCGTCATCCAGGTCGGCAATGGCCAGAACGCCCACGTCACGCAAACCGGAAGCGGGAATGTGACGCTGGTGATCCAGGGCCAACACTAAACCCGGCCGCCCATTCGGGGAGGGCGTCTTCGCCCTCCCCACGGCAGCCCGGCTTGCCCCGGACATTCAATTTTCGACAGTGAAAAGGAGACTGTCATGAGCATCAATATTCTAGCCGTCAATGCGATGGCGATTGCAGGCGCAGCCCTGATCGCAATCCAGCCCGGCGAACCGGTTCTCTCGGATCAGCCTGGCGTCAATTTCTCCAACTCGGCCTGCCACATCGAGATGGCTGAGACCCCCGATGGACTTCTCGTCACAGCGTGGGGCATGGGCGATGCGGGCAGCAATTACCGCATGGTCGTGACCCAACGCATGGGCGGCGGCGGGTTTGATATCGTCCAGGAAGGCGATGTGCCGGCGGGTGGCAGCGAAGACGCGCTGTTGTCAGACATCCTGCTCGATACCGACGCGAATTTCAGCGCCCGGCTTTCGACCTGGAATGCTACCGGCGAGCTCGTTTGCCGCTGGGATGAACAGGCCTGATACCGACCGGCCATTGCGGCCAATTCGCGATGGCCGGCGGCGGGCGTGATGACAGCCCGGCCCCGGTGAGAACCGGAATATCGCCATCGCAGATATTCAAATTTTCCCTCTGGCTCTTTGCCTCGAACATCCCCATCTGTTGGCTTCCAACCAAGGGGAAGTCATCATGTCCATTCCACTCTCATCCATTGCCAAGACCCAGCTCGACCAGACCTATCGCGCGCTGGACGGTATTCTCGCCAAGGCGGCGGCCCACGCCGCTGAGCACAAGGTCGATGAGGCTGTCTATCTCGACTGGCGCCTGACGCCGGACATGTTCGCGCTCAAGCGCCAGGTCCAGCTGGTCAGCGATTTCTCCGTGCGTGGCCTGTCGCGCCTGGCCGGACAGGATCCCGCCTCGATTCCTGACACTGAAGCCTCGTTCGAGGATTTGCGCGCCCGCCTGACGGCCGCCCGCGCCGCTGTCTGGGCTCTGCCGGTCGCCGCGCTTGATGCTGAACCGTCGGGCGAGATCACCTTCCCCGCCGGCCCCGGCAAGGAAATGACCCTGCCGCGCCATGCCTTCGTCCAGAATTACGTTCTCGCCAACGTGCTGTTCCACGCCTCTATGGCCTATGGGATTTTGCGCAGCATTGGTGTGCCGATCGGCAAGCGCGACTTCCTGGCGGTCTGACGGCCCAGGGGATGGGGGATGTCGTGCGGCTTGCATTGCGAGCCGCACGCGCCGCCAGGCACGCATTCCTCGCCCAACCCTTGGCGACGGCGTCAGCCCTTCCTATCTTTGGTCCATGACCAAGACACGCACACTGCCCGCCACATTGCCGCTCTTCCCGCTTCCCGGCTGCATTCTCCTGCCTGGAGAAATCCTGCCGCTGAACGTGTTCGAGCCGCGCTATCTCAACATGGTCGATGATGCGCGCCGCGAAGGCGGCCATATCGGCATCATCCAGCCGCAAACCAACCGGGCCACCCATCAGCCCTCCGGCCAGCCACCGCTGCGCCGTGTCGGCACGGCCGGCCACATCAAATCCTTCGTCGAGACGCGTGATGGCCGTTATCTGCTGACACTGGACGGGATCTGCCGCTTTACCCTCGACGCCGAAACCGATGCCGCAGCGCCCTACCGGACAGGCCGGGTTGATTACACCCGCTACGTCAGCGATCTCGTGCCGCGCCCGCCACTGGCCGGCAATCGGCCAAGGCTGATTGCGCTGCTCCGGGCCTGGTTGGGGGGTGAGCCAATTCAGCTCGACTGGACCGGGGTCGACGCCATGCCGCTTGAGGCCCTGGTCGACCGGCTCGCCATGCTGGCACCGATGCCGGCCGAAGCACGCCAGGGCTTGTTGGAAGCGCCTGATAGCGCCGCCCGCTTGGCGCGGTTTGAAAGCCTGATCACGACGCTGATCGCCGGCCGCGCCAGCGGCACGGTGCAATAGGGGTCAGGCCGGCCGGGATACCTCGCGCAGCCAAGCGTGTGCCTTGTCGCGCGAGCGAAAACCACGCGCGATGCCATTCATCTGCCCGATCGCGCCGAGCGCAATGCGGATCTGGTCTTTCTGGTCATCGCGACTGATGAAGGCGATTGGCAGGCCACGGCATTGACGCCCGATCTGACGGACGCGCGATTCCAGCTCGACATTCGTGATGCGAAAATCCGAGGCGCGGATGTCGAAGGCGACGGCGCGCACGCTCACATCCTTGAACAAGCTCTCCATCGCCCGCTGCGGCTCGGCGCCCATATCGGGTGTGCGAAGGCCCTCGGTCCGCATTTCCAGCAGACCGTCAGCGATGCGTATCTCGAACTGGGCCGTCGAATAAGTCCGCAAACCGGACACCTCCCTGCCTCTTGACCAAGAGTTGCGGGGTATGGGGGCGAAGTTTGCACAAATTGCGGCGAAAGCGAGATTTATCGACTAGCCTTGCCATAATTTGCGATCAAATTCGCCGAGTAATTGGGAAATAGCGCCAACTTCTTGGCAATCCCCACCCGGCGATGCCCGTTTTCACCGCATGCCACGGCCGGAAAACTGCGTGCCAGCACCGGCCATCAGTGGCAATCTGAACCCTACCACAGATTGACCAGCTTCGGGGGGTATCGGGCCATGGAATTTCTGACAGATCTGTCGCATTGGCTGGCGCGCGAGGAGACGCGCTTCTGGCTCAGCTGGGGCGGGCTCGCGCTGACGTTTATCATCTCGGTCACGCTCGCCATCGCCCAACTCGGCATTATCCGCCGCTTCGACGAGGCGGCGCTAATCAAACAGCAGCGCGGCCGCAAGGCGCAGAAGCCGGACACCATCCGCCGCCATATTCGCGAATTCGAATCCTACGCCGAAAATGCGATCCGTCTCGCCGCGATCCGCACCGGTTTCGTGCTGATGTTCGGCGTCGCCATTCCCGGCGCGCTGCTCGCTGTACTGGTGATCTATCAGGACTGGTTGATGCCCGGCACCGCGCTGTTGCTCGATGCGCCCGCCAGCGGCGCCGGCCCGCAGACCCTGATCGGCTTCGTGCTCGACCAGGCGATGCGCGGCGGGCTCAGCGATGCGTTTGAAGTGTTCGATCTCAGCCTCAGCCCGGTGCGCAATAACCCCGACAACGTCATCTTCTCCTGGCTGATCCTCGGCTACCGGATCATCGCCGGCGTGATTTTCGCCGTCATCCCCTTTCTGCTGATCCAGATCGCCCGCGGCGCCGGCGCCTTGGCCGGCGCCATCGGCCAACTCAAACACGACCTCGCCGCCGCCGAAGCCGGCTGACCCTAGAGCCGGCGGATCGAGACGTGCGGGCCTTCGCGGCGGCGCAAGGTCGGTTGTGGCTCGGGGGCGGGGTCTGGGGCCGCGTCTGGCGCGGGTTCTGGACTGGGGGTCGGAACGCCGTCCTGTTCCGATGTCGCATCGTCCCGGCCGAATAGTCTCTGGCGCAAATCCTCGCGCAGGACCTCGATCGGGATCAGATCATCACGCCCCTCGGCCTCGGCGCGCTTCAGGGTCCAGCCGGGGGAAAATTCGAGCGGGAAGCAATGCGCATCCAGCGGCACACCGACCAGTTCCGGTGGCAATTGTCGCCGTGATTTCTGGTCTGCCTGGGCCTTCAGCGCCGCGGCTTCGGCCTCACGCACCGACAGATCGAGAAATTGCCGTGCCAGCCGCGCCGTCGCCGCAGCCTTGGCGATCTGGCCGCCGACGCCATAGCGGCTTGCCTGCGCCATCAGATAACGCGCCGCCTCATTGGGCGGCAGGCTGGGCAGATCAGGCGCTGCGGCCCCCGTCTGCGCTTCAGCCCTGACTTCAAACCGCCCCGGCGCGGCCGTCCCCTCGACCGCGGCCTCTGCCAAATCACACTGCCGCCAGCGCCCCCGCGCCGCCCATTGATACAGGGTCGAGGCGGGAACCCCCACCTCCGCCGCAATCTCCGCCGTCCCCACACCCTGCTCCCGCAAGGTCCGGGCCCGCGCCTCCAACGCTTCGCGTTGGGCCGGGTGTCGTGTTTTCGCTGTCATGGGCGGAAGTATAGTGGCGGGTGGGGAGGGGGTGGATAAGTTGGGGGCTGGCGCGCTCGCACACCGCTCAAATCAACCCACCACGTTCGTCATCCCAGCGCAGGCTGGGACCCAGTTCGTAAAGCTGGACGCGTTGTCAGGCTGGGCCCCAGCCTGCGCCGGGATAACGGTTTGGACATTGCGTGCCTTTACGTGCCCGCCCCGCGAGCGTTATTGCGATGGACTCCTTAAAGGTGTATAATGTTGCTTCACATGTAATCTCATCCAACCCATGGCGAAGCATCCCTGCGTCTACATCCTGACCAATCAGCGCAACGGTACCCTCTACACCGGCGTGACGGGTGATATCGGCGCGCGCATGATCCTGCACCGCGAAGGCCGCGGTTCGAAATTCGCCGCCCGCTACAATCTCACCCGCTTGGTCTGGTATGAATTCCACCAGGATTTCGGCTACGCCATCGCCCGCGAAAAGAACATCAAAGCCTGGAAACGCGCCTGGAAGCTGAGCCTGATCGAAGACACCAATCCCGACTGGCAAGACTGGTTCGAGACCATCGCCATGTGGATCCCGCTCGATTGAGCTGTCCGCCAGACGAATTTGACACCCAGCTTTCCCACAATCGTCATCCCAGCGAAAGCTGGGACCCAGACTCATCAAGCGCCGTGCCCTACGAACTGGGTCCCAGCCTGCGCTGGGATGACGCCAGAATAGGCGTTTGTGCTTGAGGGACGAAGCCGTCAGCCCAGACCCAAACAGGTCAAACTCCAACCCCACCACAATCGTCATCCCAGCGAACGCTGGGACCCAGACTCATCAAGCGCCGTGCCCTACGAACTGGGTCCCAGCCTGCGCTGGGATGACGCTAGAATGAGCGTTTGTGCTTGAGGGACGAGGCCGTCAGCCCAAACCCAAACAGGTCAAACTCCAACCTCACCACGATCGTCATCCCAGCGAAAGCTGGGACCCAGACTCATCAAGCGCCGTGCTCTACGAACTGGGTCCCAGCCGGCGCTGGGATGACGATAGAATAGGCGTTTGAGATTGAGTGGCAGGGCTCCAGCCCAGACCCACCCATAAACCTCTTGCCGAGGACTCCGCCGCATCAAATTCGCGCCGTCAAGGCGCATGCTCGCAACGCGGCGCCGAAGGCGGCCTTGACGGCGCGGCTTTGATACGGCCCGCTGGCTGGCATGGGAGCTAAGGGGGGAGTGCAGTGGGCCCCCTTTATCCCGGGAATCAACAACAAGACACGATCAATGTGGGTGCGGCTTCCTTTGCGCGCCTTTACCCGTTGTCACCGGGCACGTGTGCTGGGTGACAGATGAACAGCCTGCGGCTGTAACCTCCATGACCGTCGATGCCCCAATTGTCTCGCTTCAACGTGATGCTGACTTCGTTGATGACGTACTCACCGCTATCTCGACCAATGCAATCCCGCTTGAAGACTTCAACTGCTTCGTCGCCGATGGATTCGAAAAGCAGGACCGCAGCCAATTCCCAGAAACGGTTGTCAGCCTGTTCCGGCTTGCCCAACTGGTTGACGTCCAGCGTCAGTGTTAGTCGGGTTGCGATATGTTTGGTTCCGTAGATTCTGTAAGTGATGCGGCTTGGAGGGTAACCATCATCAATCGCGGCCGGTGGCGATTCGGCGAGCCAGTCTCGAACGAACCGGTGATAGTCGTTTGCCTTGAGCCCCTCCGCCTTCAGGAAGCTCTGGGCCGTATAAGGTGACCATCCGAGCTCCCAGGGGACGTGGGGAGGGTTTTTCGCGCGCTTGTAAGACTCCCAAACTTCCTTGATTGTTTCGTCTATCGTCGCTCGGTTGAGCTCCTCGGCTTGGTTCATGTTGCGCTTGAACCGCTGAAGCAGCTCAATTTTCCCGCCAAACACCACCATCGCCCGCAGGGCCGCGTAGTGACGGAGACGGTTGTCCTTGAATTTGATTTTCATGCCAATGATGGCGTTTTCGTGGGCCATATAGAGGAGCACGGCATAGAGGAATGGGAGATACATCAGCGACAACAGTGCTGGCACCGCAAAATCACGCAGAGTGTCGAGGTTCGCGAACTCCTGAAAGTCAGTAATGATCCGATAGACGCTGAATCCTAGCATCCCCAAACCAGCGATCATGAGAAGGTTTTCAGACAATCTCGCAACGATCTTGGTTTCCTGTTTGGTGTCCGCAACTGCGAGCAATAGGCCTAGGAAAACCAAGGCCGGAATCAAGATAAGTTCGCCCCAAAGCGGCAGCGTGTAGAACTCACCGATGAAGACGATGATTGCCGTTATTGCGACGGTATCTTTAGCAAGAGTGCGAAGCGCCCTTGGTGTGTCGGATAGGCGGTTGACATCGAACAGCGTTGCCAGCCCGAAGGTTAGCACCCAGACCAGCGTGCCTTTTAGGTGCGAGAGTGCCCAGATATTTAGCGTCGCCAGAAGAGCAACACAAAGCGCGACCCAAGTGATCGCGGCCCCGATGGCCACAAGAATCGAAGGTTGGAAAAGCACGTTGATGAGCTTGGCCAGCGCCGGACGAGCTTTAGGCACAAACATGATGCCGACGAACGCGAGTGAGAGCCAAATTAGGATTGCTTCCTCGCGGCTGTTCAGATCGAACATCCCTACTTCTCCGGAAACAGACCTGGCATCCAAAGCGAGGCCAAGCTGGCAGGGAAGGCAAGTCTGAGGTCGGATTTGTGCGTTTCCGAGGTCAGGACACCGGCCTTGACGAGCGCGGCAGCGACGCGCCTGGCGCTTCGGTCAGCCATGCCGAGGGTGTTTTCCAACTCACTGCGAGGCAATGAGCCACGGTAGAGAACCGCCTCCATGAGGCGACCAGCCTTGGCGGGCAGGCGCCCGACTTCAGCTTCGTTTTTCGTCCACAACAAAACACGCTCTCGAAGCGCAGCGGGCTGCATCAGGCTCTCCATAAAGGTGACCTGATCAAGACAGGTTTCCAGGAAGAAGCGGGTAAATGAGGCGAGGGCCTCTTCACTCAATGTGCCGCGCCCGTCAAGATCGTTCCGGCGGTCGGTATCGCACGAAGCCAAGTGTTCCTTATAGGTCTCCACCTTTCTCGCGAGCCCGCGCGCCACGGACCACAGACCGCCGGTGTCCAGCGATCGCAGCAGCATGGCATGCGACATCAAGCGGGCGACGCGGCCATTGCCATCCGCAAAGGGGTGTATCCACAAAAAACGGTGATGCGCGCCGGCAGCGCCGATGATCGCGCTGGCCTTTCCTGGCCTGCCATAGGCGTCGTGGAAGCGGTCAAGAAAGCGTGGAATGGCGCCGGGGCTCACAGGAATATGGCGGCCTATTTTTACATCGCCCGTGCGGTAGGCACCGGGAATGACGCGCGCCCTCTCTTTCGTCTCCGGGTTTTCGACCCAAAGGAGAGTGTCTGGCAGGAGCACGCAAAATCGTCGATGGATCTCACACAGGCTTGCGGGGTCGGTTTCAGCGCCTGCTACGCCGCCGGCATCAATCCATGACTGGACAGCGATATGCGCTTTGGCTTCGAGTTGCAGATCCCGCTTCCCGGGATCGGCGCTATAATCCTCCAGCAGGGCGCGCTCGATATCGATCGGATGCGTCTCGTGTCCTTCGATCAGGTTGCTGTAATAACAATTCATCGAGCGGACGAGTTCTGCGAGGGCAGAAACGATCTCCTTCGGCAGGCTGCTCTTGAATGCGGCTGAGCGGGTCGCAAGTTCAAGCGCGAGATCGTTCAACACGCCTCGGTGTCGTGATGACTCGGAAATCAGCAGCGGTTCCATAAGGCCAATGGATTCGTTGCGATCTTCACTTGTCATCATATTTGTCCGGTTTTTTGGCCAGTTTTTTGGTCAGTTCATTTTTTCTCACGTTTCCAACAATAGCATAGAGTTTCACGTTCTGGGTGAAATATTTTGTCCGCAGAAGTGGCCGGTTTTTTGGCCGGTTTATCGAAAAAGCTTTTCTAGCGCTTTTTGTGTGAAAAGAAATGAGGCGCAAAGGAGCGCCCTCAAGAAAAGGGGCCCCGTAGTTGAATGGAGGGTCAACGAGTCTGGACGGAAAACGCAAGATCACTCGTGTTGGATCAACTCCATTTTGGTCTACCCCTCCAACTTCTTAATCTCATCCCGCAGCCTCGCCGCCTCCTCAAACTCCAGATCCGCAGCCGCCTCGCGCATCCGTTTCTCCAGATCCGCGATGACGGCGATGACATTGCCGCCATAGCCGGCCTGGTCCTGGTCGCGCATGCCTTTGGGTTTGCCGCTGCCCTTGCCGCCGCGCCAGGCGCCGGGGCTGCGGGCTTTGGCTTGTTTTTCCATGACCTGTTCGAGGATGTCGGAGACGCCGCGTTTGATGGTGAGGGGGGTGATGTTGTGTTCTTCGTTATAGGCGACCTGTTTGGCGCGGCGGCGGTCGGTTTCGCCGATGGCGCGGTCCATTGAGCCGGTGCGGCGGTCGGCGTAGAGGATGACCTTGGATTCACTGTTGCGGGCGGCGCGGCCGATGGTCTGGATCAGGCTGGTCTCGGAGCGCAGGAAGCCTTCCTTGTCGGCGTCGAGAATGGCGACGAGGCCGCATTCGGGGATGTCGAGGCCTTCTCTCAGGAGGTTGATGCCGACCAGCACGTCATAGGTGCCGAGGCGCAGATCGCGGATCAGTTCGATCCGCTCCACGGTGTCGACGTCGGAATGCATATAGCGGACTTTCAGGCCCTGCTCATGCATGTATTCGGTCAGATCCTCGGCCATGCGCTTGGTCAGGACGGTGACGAGGGTGCGCAGGCCGGCTTCGGCGGTCTTTCTGGCCTCGTCGATGACGTCATCGACCTGGGAGGCGGCTTTCCCGTCTTTGGTGAGCGAGACCGGGCGGATCTCGACCGGCGGGTCGATCAGGCCGGTCGGGCGGATCACCTGTTCGACGAAGACGCCGCCGGTCTGGTTGAGTTCCCAATTGCCGGGCGTCGCCGAGACGCTGACGGTCTGGGGGCGCATCGCATCCCATTCCTCGAATTTGAGCGGGCGGTTATCGAGGCAGGAGGGCAGGCGGAAGCCGTGATCGGCCAGCGTCTTCTTGCGCGAGAAATCGCCTTTGAACATTGCCCCGAGCTGGGGGATGGAGACATGGCTTTCATCGGCGAAAACGATGGCGTTTTCAGGGATGTATTCGAACATGGTTGGCGGCGGCTCGCCCGGTTTGCGGCCGGTGAGGTATCTTGAATAGTTTTCGATGCCGGCGCAGGAGCCGGTCGCCTGCAGCATTTCCAGGTCGAATTCGGTGCGCTGGGACAGGCGCTGGGCTTCGAGCAGCTGGCCCTCGCTCTCCATCCAGGCGAGGCGGGTCTTGAGCTCGGCTTTTATCGACTGGATCGCCTGGTTGAGGGTCGGTTTCGGGGTCACATAGTGGGAATTGGCGTAAAATTTGACGCTTTTCAGATCGGTGATGGCGCGGCCGGTGAGCGGGTCGAATTCGGTGACGCTCTCCAGCTCGTCGCCGAAGAAGGAGAGGCGCCAGGCGCGGTCGTCATAGTGAGCCGGGAAAACCTCGAGACTATCCCCGCGCACCCGGAAAGTGCCGCGGCCGAAAGCGGCGTCGTTTCGGATGTATTGCAGATCGACCAATTGGCGCATCACAGCACGCGGATCGGCGGTGTCGCCGGGCTTCAGCTCGAAGGTCATCGCGGTATAGGTTTCGACCGAGCCGATGCCATAGATACACGACACCGAGGCCACGATGATAACATCATCGCGCTCGAGGATGGAGCGCGTCGCGGCATGGCGCATCCGGTCGATGGCCTCGTTGATCGAGGACTCCTTCTCGATATAGGTGTCGGTGCGCGGCACATAGGCTTCGGGCATGTAGTAGTCGTAGTAGGAGACGAAATATTCCACCGCATTATCGGGAAAAAATGATTTGAACTCGCCGTACAACTGGGCCGCCAGGGTCTTGTTCGGGGCCAGGATCAGGGCCGGGCGCTGTACCGCTTCGATCACCTTGGCCATGGTGAAGGTCTTGCCCGTCCCGGTCGCACCGAGCAGGACCTGGTCACGCTCGCCGCCATTGATCGCTTCGACCAGCTCGGCAATGGCTTGCGGCTGGTCACCGGTCGGTTCGAATTCGGCAACGCAGCGAAAGCGTTGGCCACCTTCCGATTTCGCAGGCCGGTCCGGGCGGTGCGGCTCCCAATTCTCGACCGGGTGCGCGGGCGCGATCGCCGGCACGGTATCGAGGATGAAGTCTTCCGGTGCGGCGAGGCTGTCGTCGAGGGTGAGTTTGACCATGCCCACGATATACGCATCCCGTGCCCGCTCGGCCAGAGGGCGGGGGTGCGATGCTGACGCCACGGTGTCAGCAGGCGCGGCCGCCCCATTAACCACGGGTAGGCTGATGTTAAGCCTGACAGGCTAGTCTGGACGGCTGGATCCCGGAGTTGCCCATGTCCGCCCTCGACCTTTCTGGTGTTACGCTTTTACTGATCGACGACAGCCGCTCGGTCCGCACCGTGCTCAAGACGCTGCTGTGTGGCCTCGGCATCAGCCGGATTTATGAGTGCCGCGATCCGGACGATGCCCTCGTCGTCGCCCGTCTCAGCCGGCCCGATCTCGCCCTGGTCGATTATGATCTCGGCCTGACCAGCGGGCTCGACCTCATTCGCCGCTTCCGCGATAGCCAGGTCAGCGCCAATCCCGACATGCCTATGATCCTGCTGGCGCCGCCCAGCCTGCCGCATTTTGTTCGCGACGCCGAGGCTGCCGGGGCCGATGCGGTCCTGCCGAAGCCGGTCAATGCCGGAACCTTGGGGCAGAAAATTGGACAGGTATTGCAATCTGCGACCCGCGGGGGCGCGGTGCAATCCCGTCACTCGGCTTAATTGGTAATTCAGTTTTTTGTGGCAACTCAATGGGTCAATGCCGCCGAGGTTAGTCATGACTAGTTCAATTCTGCAGGGGTTCCGCATCCTGATCGTCGAAGACGTTGCTGCAACGCGTCGATTGATCGCGCGTTTGCTCGGCAGCTTGGGGTGTCACCATTTGTTTGAGGCCGACGGCGTCGAGAGCGCCTGGCAGTACCTCAATCGGCAAGACCTCGATTTGATGTTGCTGGATTACGAACTTCAGGACGGAACGGGTGTGAAGCTTATCCGCGAACTGCGCGCCAATGCGACGTCGCGCAGTCAGGCGCTTCCGACCATTATGCTGACCGGCCATTCCGAGGCCAATATCGTCGAAGAATCCATTTGCGCTGGTGCCGACAGCTTTCTCGTCAAACCGGTGATGCCGGACAAGCTCGGTCAACGCATTCAGGACGTCATCTCCAGCCGCAGGAGCGATATCGTTCGGGCGGCCGGGCGCGGTCCCAAGACTGAGGTGCACTGGGGCTAAGCCTTCGCGTGCCATGTCTGGCGTCAGGCGTCGTCGAACACATCGGCTTCGATTACCGCGTCCAGTCCGGCCTCCAGATAATCGCCCAGCATCGGTACGCCGAGCAGATAGCCAGCTGTGGGTGAGCTGCGGCGCGCTTGGGCTTCTTTGACGGCGGCGATGAAATCATTGCCGTCAAAATCGCCGCGCCCGATCCAGTACAAGGCCACCAGCTCAACCTGGCTTTCCTCATCAAGCCCATCAATCCAGTTCCTGATCTCATCGCGGATCGGATCGCGATCACCGGTCAGCATGGACTCAACGGAATCCAGCTCTGCCGAGTCCGGATCCGGCTGGAAATCGTCGATCTGTTCCTTGCTGTCATAGGCACGCGCCCGCAAGATCAGGCTACGCACGGATCGTTCCGCCATATTCACGGCATTGCCCTTTCCTCTGGACGTCACGGCCAGCGCCATCCAGGCGCAGAGCCTAGCACACTGGCGCCGAAAAGTGATCTATCGCCGTTTGGTTCGACCGGGTGCCAATCTCTGCTTCGCGCGGGGTCGGGTAAGCCACTGTAAACGGGTGACAGACTGCTGAAATCACGGCGTGACACCGGTCGCGGCAGGGCGGAGCAAGACTTGGTTAAGGTCGAACGGTCAGACTTGTGCGGACTGAAGATTCACCAATGCTCAGTGAGAGCCCATGTCTGGCAGTTTCGACCGCATCCGTGTTTTGATCGTTGAGGACAATGCACACATGTCGACGATCTTGCGCACCATCCTGCAGGGGTTTGGTGTTCGCACGATTATCGAGGTGCGCGATGCCGCCGACGCGTTCGAAACCATGCGCGATGTTAATCCGGATTTCGCGCTGGTCGACTATATGCTCGGCGATTTGAACGGGTTGGAATTTACCCGCTTGGTCCGCACCGCCTCAGACAGCGCCAATAAATATCTGCCAATCATCATGGTCACCGGTCATACGGATCGCTCCAAAGTGATCGAGGCGATCAATGCCGGCGTCAATGAATACCTCGCCAAACCGGTGCGTCCGGTTGATTTGTTCCGGCGTATCTCGGCCCTGATCGAGCGGCCGCGCCGCTTCGTCAAGGCCTCGACCTATTTTGGACCCGACCGCCGCCGGCGCCAGGATCCGCGCTTCGCAGGCCCTTGGCGTCGTTCGACGGACGAGGAAGAGGCCGAAGCCTCCTGAGGCCGATTGTCACACCTTGCCGGCACTCGCCATCTCTTTGTAAATGTTGAACACAATGACCGCCTCCCCGGCACCGACGGCCTTGCGCTTGCGGATGATCGAGGCGAAATCGGCGTTATTGACCAGCAATTCCGGTCCCATTCGCACCAATTCCTCGCGCGTGATCAGGGCTGTATCGCAGCTGAGTGGCGCACCGCAGCCGGAGCGACAACTGATCGCATCGGCCTTGCCCAGCATGTCTGCCAGCGCACGGGCTGCGTCGCGATCGGCGATGAAGACGCGGCCAAAGGGATCAAACCCCACCGAGTTGAGATGAAACAATACCCCGCGTCCTTGCGCCATTGCTGCCTCCTGTCATGCGAAATCGGGTGTACACCCTTTGTTCCACAATCTCAAGACGTAAATTATCCGACAGCAGCGATCAGGGCCTGGATCTCACCAGGCTCGGTGCACCAGCTCGTGACGAGGCGGGCGGAACCATCGGGCCATTGGTAAAACCCGGCTCCGGCGGCGCGCATGCTGGCGGCGACGGACTCCGGAATGCGAGCAAATATCTCATTGCCATCAACGGGGTGAAGGATTTCGACACCGGGTATCGATGACAAGCCGGTAGCGAGGTCGGTGGCGCGAGCGTTCGCGGCCCGTGCCAGGTCGAGCCAGAGATCGCCTTCCAGCCAAGCCTCGAACTGGGCCGCCATGAAGCGCATTTTCGGTGCCATATGCCCGCCACGCTTCTGGCGCGCCTGCAAGGCCTCGAACCGGTCCATCACCGGGCCAAACAGCACCACCGCCTCGGCGCCGAGGGCGCCATTCTTGGTGGCACCGAAACACAGGGCGTCGACGCCGGCCTTCCAGGTCAGTTCCGCAGGCGTACAACCCAATGAAACCAGGGCGTTGGCGAAGCGGGCGCCGTCCATGTGAACGAAGGCGGGGCGTTGCTTCAGGCGCTCTGAGCGCTCGCGAACTTCTGCGACCGAATAAGCGGTACCGCTTTCGCTCAGATTGGACAGTGATAACACCCGGACCGGGCTGGTGTGGACGAAGCCTTCCGGGATTTCCGCCAAGGCGCGGTCCAGCTCGGACAGCCCGATCTTACCATGTGCGCCGCCGAGCGGGATAAGCTTGGCGCCGCCGGTATAGAATTCCGGCGCGCCGCGCTCGTCGCGATGGATATGAGCTTCGTCATGGCACAGGATGGCGCCGTCAGACGGGCACAGGACGGAGAGCGCCAGAGCATTGGAGGCCGTGCCGGATACCGCGAACAAGACTTTGAGATCACACTCGAAAATCTCCCGCAACCGGGCTTCGACGCGGGCCGATATCGGGTCATTGCCATAGCTCGGCTCAAAGCCGGTATTGGCGGCGGCAATGGCCTCGACCAGTTTGGGATGGGCGGGGGCGGTGGTGTCGGACAGAAAGTTCATAAGGCTCAGAGAAACCGGCTTGCTGCCTATCGTCAATCGCCAAACACCGGGTCGGGATGGCGTGGCGGCAGGCTGTCGCGCATCTGGTCGGCGGAGGAGGTCGGGCGGCGGCTGGTATCAGCCAGGGTTGGTCGCCCGCGCAGATCCGTCAACCCGAGGCCATCACCTTCAAATAATGCATGAATTTGCTCGGCGCTCATCCCGTGACCGATTGCGGCCTGCTGCCCGGCCGCCAGATTGGCGTCGCTGGCAAAGCGCAACATGGCGAGGCCGTCAGGATCGGGATCGTCGCTGCAATGACCGGCTTCACGGTTGGCTTCTGATGAGGTCATGCAGAAGATTTCGCGAACGATAAATGGTGTTCCAGTCAGGGCGGCGGTCTCGGGAAGGGCGGAAATTTCGTAGGCAGCAAGGCCTTGCTGCGGGCTATCCGTTGGATTGTCGGTCAGTGCCTCTTCATCATCCGCCAAGTCAGCATTGACCACCTGTTCGTCATCACTTTCGTCGCGGGCTTGTGTCGCCGTCGCCATATCGGCTTGCGCGGGCGGTGAAGGCGCGATTTCGGGCGGGCTGTCGTCCGGCTCGATCTCCGGTTCCGGCGTTGCGACGAGAACGAGATCGATCGCGGTCAGAGCGGCCGGCGCGGCGGGCGGCCGCGGCGCCACCAGAATCAGCACGATCAGCGCACCATTGGCGGCAAACGCCAGCGCCCAGGCGAGGGTGCGGCGAATGACAATCTCACGGACGGGTCGGACGGCGGCCTGGCCCAAGCAAAACTCCCAACAGCCCCCGCCGTGGGTCTATCGCTAGCCGAGCCAGTCGCCAGATGCCAGTCCGGGAACATGACAAACCGGTAAGGTTTTCGCCGCCAACTGCTTGCCGGCAGCGGCGCGGCAGCGCAGTGTGGCGCCTGATATTGACCCTCCACCCGCCGAGGAGACCGGCCCCATGACGAAAACCCTTGCGATCCTGCTCGCTGCAGCCGGTCTGTGTGCCGCACCGGCGCTGGCGCTCGATCACCACATGGACGACGAGCAGGCTGCACCGAGCTATGAGGAATGCGTCGCCGAGTGGACGGCGTTCTTCGGCACCGACACCCAGTATGACGATGCCACTCGCGCCATCGCCATGGACGGCCTGTCCCGCGAAGACCGCGCCCGGATGCAGACCTGCGACGACATACTCGATGGCGGCCGCGCGCTGCAAGCCGGCCAGTAGCGCCAGAAAAGGGGACAGGTATAATTAACGCGTAGTCTGTCCGGTTTGCCGAGAGCGGCACCGTCGTGCTGGCGCGTGAATTATACCTGTCCCCTTTTTGAGACCTTCGATGACTGAAGTCTATGATCGCAAGGGCATTGCCCCGAAACTGGCTCTGACCTGTCCGCAGTGCGGTGCCGAGGCCCGCTTCGAGGGCCTGTATGGCGAGATGGCGCTGCCGGTCATGCTCGCCGACGACAGGACCGGCACCAAGCTGTCCTGGGCCGGGCGGCTGAGCTGCCTCGCCTGCGGTCTCAACCGCACCCACGAGGTCGACTGGCCGCGCGAGGCCTTCTTTCAGCTCGACTATCGTGGCGAGAGGCTATGGGCTTTCGACCGGGCGATGATGGTGGAGATACTGGCTTATCTCAACACCGGTGGCGATCGCGACACGGTGCGGCGAGCGAGCCCGCACGCGACGCGGCTGATGCGGCTCCCGAAAGTGTTCCTCACCGCCAAGGCACGCGAGACACTGGTGGCGAAGATCGAGGCCCTGCTGGCGCGTGGCTGAACGTGAGAAAAAGGGGACATGTATAATTAACGCGCAGTCTGTCCGGTTTGCCGATAGCGGAACCGTGGTGCGGGCGCGTTAATTATACATGGCCCCTTTTTCGGTGCCAGCATCGTCGTTCAATTTCCGCTTGTGTTCGTGTTTTGTTCCTTTATAATTGCGTGATGCCACGGACTGCACGCCTCGTTCTTCCCGGTTGCCCGCATCACATCACCCAGCGCGGCAATCGTCGCCAGCGCGTGTTTTTCTGTCATGAAGACTATGCCCTCTACCGGCATTTGCTGGGCGTCGCATGCCGCAAGCATGGTGTGGCTTGTTGGGCGTTCTGCCTGATGCCCAATCACGTCCATCTCGTTTTGGTGCCACAGGACGAGACGGGGCTGGCGGCAGCGCTGCATCAGACCCATTTGTGTTACACGCAGCGGATCAATCCCCGCGAGGGCTGGAGTGGCTTTCTGTGGCAGGGGCGCTATTTCTCCTGTCCGCTCGATGAGGGCCATGCCTTGGCGGCGCTGCGCTATGTCGAGCTCAATCCGGTTCGTGCCGGCCTGTGTGAGCAGCCGCAGGACTGGCCTTGGTCGAGCACGCGCCACCGGCTCAGGCTCAAACGTTTCCGCCTGCTGGCCGAGCCTGCCTTCTTACGTCGCATCCCGGACTGGGGGCGATTTCTCGCCCAAGGTCTTGATGCCGCCACTCAGGCCCGGATCGGGCTCTTCACGCGGACGGGGCATCCGCTCGGGGCAGAGGATTGGGTCGCCACGCTCGAGCGGCAGGCCGGGCGCTCGCTACGGCCTCGCCCGCGCGGGCGTCCAGCGGGAGCTAAAGGGGACAGGTATAATTAACGCGCAGTCTGTCCGGTTTGCCGATAGCGGAACCGTCGTGCGGGCGCGTTAATTATACCTGTCCCCTTTAGCCCTTTAGCTCCGCCCAGACCACATAGCGCTCCGGCCCCGGCATCAGGGCGCCGAACGGCCAGCACGTGACCAGGGCCAGCCGCGCCGGTCCGCCTTCGGGCTCAATCCCGGAGCGGGCCGCGTCGACGATTTCCATATTGGTGACGCGATATTCGATCTGCTGGCCGGCGGGGGTTTCGAGCATCACGGTGTCGCCCACCCTCAGATCTTTGAGGAACTCGAAATGCGTGTCGCGGTGGGCGGCGATGATGGTGGTGCCGGGCTCACCGGCGGCGGCGGAGACGGTCAGCATGGCGGGACCGAAAGCGAGCGCTTCGCCGCCGGCTTCGGCGAGGACGATGGCGTGCTCGCCCAAGGAAGGGACGGAGAGCCGGGCCACGGGCCAGGTATCGGCCCAGGGCCATGGTGTGGCCGCGATCTCTCCGCCGATCGCACGCGTCCACGCCCTTGCGAGCAGGATTTGTGCGAACTCCGCTTTCGCGGTCAGAAAAAGCCCCTGACCGAAGATCGCGGCACCGGCGATCAATACCAGCGCCGCGATAGCTGTTTTGGCCCTCACCACAGGCGCCGCTCGCGATTGGCGATCAGCCAGATCAGGGCGATCAGCATCATCAGACCACCGAGCCCCATCAACAGTTCGCGCGGTGTTGCGGTGGCTGGTAGCGGTATGCCAGCGGCATCGACGGGCGCGGCGTCGGGATCCTGACCGGGGCGCAGGCGGGCGAGTAGGTTGGGGTCGAGGGCGGCGTGTTGTTCGGGCGCGAAGCGTTGATCCATCACCGCCTGGAAGTCCCAACCATCGGGGATCATCAGCGGCACGTCGCGTTGGACCAATTGATCGCCAACCGGGCGGACCGGGGTGGCGTCGACGGCGACGAGGCTGGTCAGGCGGGTGACGAGGTGGAAATCGAGCGCGGTCTGCAGCACCGAGGCGTCGATGCTGGCCGGGGTGGCGCCCTGGAAGCGCATTTCCTCCAGCGCGCGGATGCGATTGCGTGCCCATAATGTGGCGACGCCGGACGCGGGCCGGGCGTCGGTCAGAGCGATGTCCTGCTGCCAGGCTGAGCCGGCCAGCTCGCCTTCCAGCCGCATCATGCCTTCGGGGCCGGCCAAGCGGGCGGTGAGCAGGACGGGTTCGCCGTAATAGAGATCGGGCAGGGGGGCTGGCCATATCTCGCTCAGGGCCCCGGCGGGAAAGAGCGCGTCGAGATCGGTCATCACCGGACGTTCGAGCGCCGTGAACAGGCGGTCCATGGCGCCGGCGACTTCATTGACATCGCCAATATGGGTGAAGGTGCCGCGGCCAAACCGGGCGGCGCGGCTCATGAAATAGGTGTTGGGCGCAGCCCCGATCCCGACCGGGAAGAGGCGTGAGCGGCCCAAATCCTGATGGATGGCGGCGAATAGCTCGGCCTCATTACCGATCGCCCCATCGGTGAGGAAGACCACCTGGCGCACACGGCTGGTGTCCTCCGGCGTGTCGTCATGCAGGGCGGCGCGCAGGGCTGGCAGCATCACCGTGCCGCCCTCTGCCTGCAGGTTGGCGGCAAAACTACGCGCCCGGGCGATATTGACCGGGATGGCATCGACCGCCTGCGGGAAGACGCGCTGCATCGTATTGTCGAAGCGGATCAGGTTGAAGCGGTCGCCGGGCTCGAGCCGGTTGAGGGCCGCAACCAGGGCTTGGCGCGCCTGGCGCATGGAGGCGCCGGCCATGGAACCGGAATTGTCGATCACGAATATCGTTTCGCGCGGCCGGCGCGGCGTGTCGCTACCGAGCCGGGCTGGCGGCAGGATCTGCGCGAGGAGATAGGTCTGGCCATCGAGCTCTTCGGTGAACAGTGCGGCGCTGGGGGCGGTCTCGTCGGCCGGGCGCCAGGTGAGGACGAAATCGCGGTTGGCGGGGATGGGGCCATCGGCGAGCGAGATGATGGCGTGGCCGGGCATGGAACGGTCGACCAGGGTGGCGTGATAGCGACTGGCGACGGCGCCGAGTGCGAAGCCGGGCTGGAGGTCGGCGTGGATGCTGACTGGCAGGCGCAGATAATCGCCCGGTTCGGCGGAGGGATGCATCAGTGGCGGCGTGATCCGCATCGCGTCGGCGAGACCCTCCATCCGATCACCGCCATCGGCGGCAAAGACGAAGCCCTCCGGCTGCGGGATATAGCGCGGCGTGATCGCCAGTGGCACGCGCACCTCGAATGTACCGTCATTCAGGCGGGCGACATCCTGATACTCAATCTGGACGATGATCGTCTCATGCGGGCCGATATTCGCCACCGAGGTGGTGAACATGTTGGGGCGCTCCTGCTCGACCAGACTGGCGCGCTGGCCATTGGCGCGGGCGGTCTCATAGATGCGGCGCGCCTGCTCGCGTTCATGGATCTCGCCCTCGATGAAACGGTCACCGATCTGCATCCGCAGCCGATCTACACCGCTATCCTCGGGCATCGGGAAGACATAAGTGCCCTCAACCCAGGCGTCGGACGGGTTCTCGAAGCGCTGGGTAATGATCGCCCGCACGATCGGACCGGCGATATCCAGCCGGATATCGGTCGCGACCAATGGAGCCGGGATGTAGAGCCCGCCCTCAACGGTCTTGAGCAGGAGCGCGCCTTCATTGATCTCGCTGAGACGGACCATGCCGGCCTCGGTCGCCGCTGTTGTCTCTGATGGTGCCGCGGCGCTGTCCGCATGCGCTTCTGACCAGAAAAAGAGGCTGGCACCGAAAACGGCGATGGCTGTGATGAGCCCCAGCCAAGCCTGTCCACCAGCGGGTCTGTGTGAGTGTCCGGATGCCATGTGAGTTGTCCCTCGCGTCGTGACCGGCCACCCGCTGCGCGTGTTCGAAGCAGGCGGCCGATCTCCCTGTCCATGATCAGGCTGGGCCGCGAATTTGCGCGTCCCGGGGCGGGTTTGCGGCCATTGCGGGAAAAAATGGGGCGATGTCTGGGCGTGCTACCGGGTGTTGCGGCGCAGCAAAATTCCGCAAGTTTTTGCGGCAAAAGCCGGGCTTTGCGCATTTCCCTCTGCTGCGGGGATTGGCGCGGGCGAATGCGGGGACTAGGTTTGCGCAACGCCAATCCTTCGATTCAGGACATTCCCGATGACCTTTACGCCCTCCGACGCGCTGCAGCGCGTGAAACCGTCTGCGACCCTCGCCGTGACCCAGAAGGCGCGCGACCTCAAGGCGAAGGGGATAGACGTCATTTCGCTCGGTGCCGGCGAGCCGGATTTCGACACGCCCGACCATATCAAGCAGGCGGGAATCGAGGCGATCCAGCGTAATGAGACCCGCTATACGGCGGTCGATGGCATTCCGGAATTGAAGGACGCCATCGTCAAGAAATTCCGCCGCGACAATTCGCTCGAATACACGGCGGCCCAAATCCATGTCGCGCCGGGCGGCAAGCCGGTGATCTTCAATGCGCTCGCCGCGACGCTCAATCCGGGCGATGAAGTCATTATTCCGGCGCCCTATTGGGTGACCTATCCGGAAGTGGTGCGCCTGCTCGGCGGCGAAGCTGTGTGCGTCAAGACCGATATCGGCAATGGCTACAAGATCACCCCGGACGAGCTGGAAGCGGCGATCACATCCAACACGCGCTGGCTGATCCTCAATTCACCCTCCAACCCGACCGGGATGGGCTATAGCGCCGAAGATCTGCGCGCACTCGCGGAGGTGCTGCTCAAGCATCCACAGGTCTGGATCATGACCGACGACATGTATGAGCACATTATCTATGGCGATTTCAAATTCGCCACCATCGCGGAGGTCGAGCCGCGTCTGCTGGACCGGACCCTGACGATGAATGGTGTCTCCAAGGCCTATTCGATGACCGGGTGGCGGATTGGTTACGCGGCGGGACCCGTCGAGCTGATCAATGGCATGCGCAAGGTGATCTCCCAGACCACCTCGAACCCGTGCTCGATCAGCCAGTGGGCATCAGTGGCGGCGCTCAATGGCGACCACAGCTTTCTCAAGGCGCGCAATGCCGCCTTCCTGCGCCGGCGTGATCTGGTGCTCGACTGGGTCAATCACTCCAAGGGCCTGGTCGCGCCAACGCCGGAGGGGGCTTTCTATGTCTTCGCTGACTGCGCCGGTGTGATCGGCAAGACGGCGCCGGATGGCACCGTGATCCATAATGACAATGATTTCTGCTCGGCCTTGCTTGATGCCGAGGCGGTGGCGGTCGTGCCGGGCGTCGCCTTCGGGCTCGAGCCGGGGTTCAGAATTTCCTACGCGACCTCGGACGATCTGCTCAAGGAGGCCGGGATCCGGATCCAGCGTTTCTGTGACTCGCTGGTCGCGAAATAAGAAAAATCTATCGCTCTGACAATGTTTCCTGATTGGCTTTATGCGTCCCGTTCAAGCATATTGTTTCCAGACACAGCGGCCCCCGCCGCACGCGACTAGAGGAGAAGCATTATGAGCATCAATATGGGCCTTTCTGACGAGCAACGTACGGCCATGGCCGCCGCCGTCACCGCGGTTCTGGCGGATACTTATGCGCTCTATTTCAAGACGCATGTCTACCACTGGAACGTCACTGGACCGCGCTTCCACGATCTGCATTTGCTGTTCGAACAGCAATATAATGAGCTCTGGCTCGCCACGGACCTGATCGCTGAACGCGTCCGCGCGCTCGATTTCAAGGCGCCGGCGTCCTATTCGGCGATGGCCGCCGCCGGCACGGTGTCTTCGGAAGGCAAGGCCCAGAAGGCCGATGTGATGATTGCTGATTTGCTGCGCGGGCATGAGGCGGTTGTCGCGACCATCCGCAAGGCACTGGCACTGGCCGCCACGAACGGCGATGACGCCACTTCGGATGTCCTCAGCCCGCGTCTGACGGCGCACGAGAAATACGCCTGGATGCTACGCTCGACCCTGGGCTGATCCATCCGCCCGCCAGTTTCCTGACGAGAGCCGTTTCATCGCACGCGATGGAGCGGCTCTATTTCGTTGGGTGCCGCATTCTCGAACCACAAAACCGGTCCCCACTTTTCCTGAAAATGCTGAGTCTTGAGTGGTCGCATTTTCGAACCGGAAAACCGGTTCCCACTTTTCCTGTAAATGCTGAGTCTTGAGAGGTCGCATTTTCGAACCGGAAAACCGGTTCCCACTTTTCCTGAAAATGCTCCGGATACAAAGATGCCCCAGCCTGTTGGCCGGGGCAGTTTCGTGTCGGGGGCCTAAAGAGGCCCGAAATGAGGGCGCCGGACCCAGGGGGGGAGGGGAGGGCCCGGCGCAATTTGCATACCTCACGGGGAGGAGGGGTATGCGAATCCCTTTGCAGGGAGGGAGGCGGTGTAATCACCGCGTCTGTGGGAGTTATATGCGCCATGCTGCGCTGCAGCACCAGAGACGATCCGGCATAGTTCTCATGCAAAAATGGGACGACGCCACAATTTAGCCATGCATTTGAACCGGGGCCATCTCGGTCAACTTTCCCAGCGGCGGGCCTGTTCAAGCAGGAAGTCGCGGAAGGCGATAATGCGCCGTGAACCGCGCAATTCGCTGGGATAGACGAAATAGACCACGAAATCCGGCCCGTGCAGATCGGGCAGGACGCATTGAAGCGAAGGATTTTCGCGGGCGACATAGTCGGGCAAGGCACCAATCCCGAGGCCGGCTTCGATCGATTTCATTACCCCGTGAAGCGTATTGACCTCGATGACTGCCGGGCGCGGCGCCTGTCCCACCGCCCGGCCAATCTTGGCGGCCCAGTCCAGCCCCGGGATAGGTGCCAGCTGTGGCGGCCCGTAATGGATGATCGAGTGATCGTCCAGATCGGCGATTGAGGCTGGCGCCTGGTGCCTCTGGAGATAGTCGGGGCTGGCATAGAGGTGCTGGCTGACGTTGAGCAATTTGCGCTGCACCAGGTCATTCTGGGTCGAGGGCCAGGGGCGGATGCCGACCTCAGCTTCGAGGCCGGCCAAGTCGAGCTCGTGATCGTCGAGCATCAGGCGGATCCGGATTTGCGGAAACTGGTCGTGGAATTCACCCAGACGCGGCGCCAGCCACATGGCTCCGAGCGCCATTGGTGCGGTGACTTTCAGCTCGCCGCACGGCTCGTCGCGGGCGTCCTGGACGCGCGCTTCGGCGATCGCGGCTTTGGCGGCGATGTCCTTGGCCGCCTCAAACAGGAGATTGCCGGGCTCGGTGCGGATCAGGCCGCGCGCATGACGATGGAAGAGCGCGGCGCCGAGATCCTCCTCCAGCGCTGCGATCTGGCGGCTGACCGCCGATTGTGACAGGCCGAGCATCTCGGCCGCCTTGGTCAGAGACCCCGCTTGGGCGGCAGCATGAAATGTTTTGAGCTTGTCCCAGTCCATGCGTGGCGCCCTCCCGGCATCCCCTTATCGCTGCACTCTACAGGCAGGAGCGGGCCGGGCGATAGCCTTGCCTACTCCCCGGAGGTTTCGGAGACGGAATCGGAGGCCGGCGTCGGTTCTCCGGCCGGGCGCAGGTGGATGCGATTACCATTCTGGTCGGTTGGGATATCGATCGTGCGGACTTCGCCATAGCGGCCTTCGCGCATCAATTCGATCCGCCGCTCCTGGACCGCGGTCATCAAGATCACGCCATTGCTTGGCAGGGTGGTGCAGCTGAGCGGCGCGTTGATGGCGTCGGAACGCGGAGCGCCTTCGACCGTGGTGGAATACATTAGTGCCGGGCCGCCCGTGCCGGTGCAGCGTGTTGAGCCATTGATCAGATCAGCAATGTGCCAATCCTCCACCGAGGTTCTGACCGGCCGAATATTATTGACCTGTTCCTGGGTCTCAGCGTTCGCATAACGGTTGAGATGTGCGCGCAAATCGGTGTCAAAATTCGGGAAGAAACGCTCGGCCTCACGATAGATGTGCGAGACGCGCAATTCAGTGCGGGCGACCTCGACGCCACGCAGCGAGTTGACGAACTCGGTCGCATTGCGGTCGAGCTGGCCCCAGATCCGGGTCGCGTCATAAGCGTCGCGCGGCAATTCCGGGCCGCCAATCGCGCCGTTGAAAAAGCCGTAAATGACCCGTGGATCATCCCACTGGGCGTAGACAATGCGCAGGCGGATATCGTTCAGGCTGAGCGGCACGCCGTTGACGGTCAGGATCTTCGCGTCGAACACATTCTCGCGGCTGCCATGCGCATGCATCGAATTGATCCGTGTGACCGGGTATTCGAGCATGATCTGTTCGATGATCGCGACATTGTGCAGATTGAGCCAATAGGCCAATTGTTCAGTGCGGCTCAGACTGGCCAGATCGATCTGCGAGGGCAGGGCTTCAAGATCTTCGCGATACTCGGTGATCGCCTGCCGGTATTCGTCGGACATCGTATTGTAGGCAACACGATTGGCTTCGAACCGGTAGCGGGACTCATTGGATGTCAGGGCCCGGCTGCCGGTCAATTGCGTGCGTTGACGCTCGGGCTTGCGGTCCATGATCGGAACATTGAGGACGAAATCGTGCAACAGGTCCGACCAGACTGAATAATCAATATGCCGACGGGAATTGTCATTGAAGGACGAAAATTGCTGGAGGGCTGACGGTGAGTGCGCGTCGGCTCCGAAGCTCGCCGCCGGGGTCAGCAATATGGCAACGAGGCCAGTGATAAGAATTCGATACATAACGCGTCCTCGATACGGGCCCTGTCCTGACGGGCATGCCGATAATTATTGGCCAGAATCGCACAATCACGCGGCGGCCGAAAGCGGGAATGCCGGGGCATAAATCCCCGTCGCTCCGTCATTTCGATGATCGACGAATTAATCGGTTCGGTCAAGCACTCAACTACAGCGTCGTCATCACCACTTCGGCGAGCGGTCAGCCGGGGGTGCGCCGTTCGGCGCTCTATTCCTGGCTGGCCAGATAGCGCTCGGCTTCCAGGGCCGCCATGCAGCCCATGCCGGCAGCGGTGACAGCCTGACGATAGATGTCGTCGGTGACATCACCAGCCGCGAACACGCCCGGGATCGAGGTTTTCGGCGTGCCCGGCTCGGTGACGAGATAGCCACCATGCTTGGTTTCCATTTGCTCGAGGAAGAGCTCGGTCGCCGGTGCATGGCCAATCGCGACGAAGAAGCCGTGCGCCGGAATATCGCTGACGGCATCGGTCTTGAGATTGCGGATGCGCACACCGGTGACGCCCGGAGGGTCCATCTCGCCGAGCACTTCGACGACCTCGCTGTCCCAGACCATTTCGATCTTGGGGTGTTTGAACAGGCGGTCCTGCATGATTTTTTCGGCGCGCAGACTGTCGCGGCGATGCACGAGGGTGACCTTGGACGCGAAATTGGTCAGGAAAAGCGCTTCCTCGACGGCGGTATTGCCGCCGCCAACCACGACGATTTCCTTGCCGCGATAGAAAAAGCCGTCACAGGTCGCGCAGGCCGAAACGCCGAAGCCCTGGAATTTCGCTTCGCTCTCCAGCCCGAGCCATTTGGCCTGGGCGCCGGTGGCGATGATGACAGCGTCGGCGGTGTAGACGGTGCCGCCATCGCCCTTAAGCACGAAGGGGCGGGAGCCCAGATCGGCTTCGACGATGATGTCGGAGATCATCTCCGTGCCCATTTTTTCGGCCTGGTCCCGCATCTGCTCCATCAGCCAGGGGCCCTGGATCACGTCAGCGAAGCCGGGATAATTCTCGACATCGGTGGTGATGGTCAGCTGGCCACCAGGCTGCAGGCCGGCGATCAGCACCGGCTCAAGCATGGCGCGGGCGGCATAGATGGCGGCGGTATAGCCGGCGGCGCCGGAACCGATGATGATCAGGCGCGAATGGCGCGTCTCGGACATGGGAATTCCTCAATATTTCGGGAGCGGGCGCAGCCGCCACTTCAGGGGTCGGCACTTATATAGGTCGTCTTGCCGCTATTGCCGCCCCGTTTGGCAGTTCGATCAGTCGGTTGGGTCGGGTGTCAGGGCGTGGACCATGCCCATATCGCGGCCACCGGGCCAACCCATCGTGTCGAAAGGGTGGGTGTTGGACGGGTCCTGGGTCATCAGATAGGCGGCATAGAGATGGGCTGAACGAGTTCCGGACCGGCAATGCATCACCACGGGCCCGTCGGCCGATTGCAGCAATTGCGTCAATTGCGGCGTCAAGGCCGGATTGGCTCCATATGCGCCGCCGATCGGCAATTCGGCATAGCGCATGCCGCGGCTCTCAACGGCTGTGCGCATGTCGAAGCGCAAGTTGGCGGTCTCCTCCGGCGTGCGCGAATTGATCACCAGCTTGGCGCCGGCGGCAGCCCAGGCGTCGAGATCGGCTTCGCTCGGCTGGCTGGCAAACCAGACATTGCCGTCACGGCTGACAATTGAATCTGAAACAGGTTCCGACATGGCGACTCCGAACAATGAGAGGAAGGATATGAGAAGACGGGTCATGCTGTCTCTCCTTTGGGCGGTGGTGCATTGGGGTGCCAGCGCTCGATGAGGAGGCTGGCGGCGCGTGCGGTCTCTGCCAAGGGTGGGTAGGACCATGTTTCAAGTCTGCCAAGCCAGGGCCGCAGCGCGCCGACGCCTTCCAGCGCCGCGTGCAGACGGGTGAATTTCCCGGCAGAACCATCCATTGGCAGCGCATAGACCGGCTTGCCGGTCGCGCTGGCCTCGACCAGCATATTGGTCGATTCCTCGGTGACGAAAATCCAGTCGGCCGCAGCGAGGAAGGCGAAATACGGATTCTCGCCCTCGCCATCAAACAGCCAGACGCGGTCACGTCCGCCGAACGTCTTGGTCAGGCGCTCGGTCAGGGCTTTGGGTGTGCGCCGCGACAGGGTGATCATCAGGCTGACATTCTGCGCCAGCAAATCCTCCATCCGACCGACGAGATAGTCGGCGATCCGGGGCGTCAGCCGGAAGCGTTTGGAATCGCCACCAATCAGGATCGCCGCACGCGGGCCAGGCAGGGCGTCGATCTGCGGCGCGAAGGCAGCACGCCCGGCGGCCAGTGCGGCGGTGGAGATCCGGTTGGGCGAGCCGATCATCGAGATCGCATTCGGTCGCACCAGCCGGTCATGCGCCGGAGCGAGGATCAGATCGAAATCGCCGTGGCGGGTTCGCGGATCCTGCACATAGGCGAAGAAACAGCGCGGCGAGATATTGCGGTGCCTGGCGGCCAGTTTGATCGCCGCGCGGCCGCAGCCAATCCACAAATCTGGCGGGCCGCAATCGGGCAGGGCGACCGATCCGTCCTTGTGCGCGATGGCTGTGCCGATCTGCAGGGTGATGTCGCGGTGAGCGAGCTGCGCTGCGACGGCGTCGGCCAAGCCAAGCGCCTGGTTTTCAATCCCGCGCCGGCCGTCAGAGACGACCCAACACACCGGCGAACTGCTGGTCGCCGACAAGGGCGGGGAAGAGGGCGGGGCCTGCGTTTGCGACATGATGCGAGTTAAAGGGTGCGGCCTCGTCGCGGTCAAGCGTGACAAACCCCTTGACAGGTGCGCGCTACAGATGTCACATGGGTTACAAGTGTAGCGTATCTGTGACGGGAGCCATGAATGAAACTATCCGCGCCATCTCCGGCCGAACTGGCGATTTTGAAGCATTTGTGGGCAGCCGGCCCTCAGAGTGCGCGTGAGGTTCAAAACGGAATCGAACGCGAAACTGGCTGGTCCTATTCGACCACCCGCACGATGATTTCGCGCATGACCGACAAGGGCCTGGTGGGACGCTCCGAAGTCCATGGCCTCTCGGTGTTCGCGGCCAAGGTCGGCAAGGTGGCGTTGATGGGGCAGATGATCCGTGATTTCGCGGCCAATGTGCTCGATCTCGACGGACCGCTGCCGGCCACCGCTTTCGTCAATAGCCGGCTGTTTTCCGAGGACGAAGCGGCAGCGTTGACTCGCCTGCTCGAAGCGGAGACGCCCGAAATCAGGCAGGAAGATGGGGAGGACGCCCAATGACCGGTCTGCTCACCGCCCTCCTGCTCGGCGCCGCGCTTTCAGTGACGGCGGCCGGCCTCGCCTGGCTGGCGGGTCTTGCTTTGCAGTCCCGCATGCGCCCCGCCCAGCCCGGTCTGTGGCGAAGTGCGCGCCTGGTCGCGGTTCTGCCCCTGCTGATCGCACCGGCGCTCTACGCCATCCCCCAAACGGTGCCCGGCATGCCCGCGCTCGACTTCATCGACGAACCCGCTGCCTTGCTGTTGACCGCCAACCCAGGCGTTGACGCTGCGATAGCGGCTCCGTCCGCTCTCGTGCTGCCATCGCTGGAATGGATGCTGGTGGCGATCTACGCGCTCGGCCTGATCGCCGCGCTCGCGCTCGCCTTTCGGCGCCATGGCCAGCGTCGCCGCCTGTTGCGTGACAGCCGGATTGCGGCCCGCCATGAACGCATTTTGCTGGATCGCGAGGCTGAGAAACTGGGTCTTCCGGCTCCGGAACTGCGCTTTTGTTCCCGTGCGGCCACGCCCTTTCTGACCGGTTGGCGCGGCCTGATTATTGCCCCGGAGAGTCTGTTGCACTCACCGGAGCTGGCTCGCCATGCCCTGGTGCACGAGCTCTGCCATTTGCACCGCGGCGATGAGCGTGACCGTTTGGTCGGCTCGGCACTCACCATCCTGTTCTGGTTCAACTGGCCCCTACGCCAGATCGAGCGGGAACTTGATGCGGCTCGGGAAATCGCCTGTGACCGCCACGCCATTGCGGCGCTCGGCCACACCCAACGCAGAGCCTATGCGGCGACGCTGATTGAAACCATGCGGACGACGGCCCAGCCGGTCTCCGCCTTCGGACCCCATGACAGGAGACATCGGGAAATGCGTATTAAAGCCATACTTTCAGGCGGCCAGACCGTCAGCCACTCCCTTCTCACTGCGGGCGCACTCTTGCTCCTCGCTGTTCCAGTGGCCTTCGCGCAAACGGCGGTAACGCCCCGGCGCGTCGTCAGCGCGCCGGTCGACATGATCGCGCCACAGGCTGCGGCTCAGCAACTTGACCAGGCTGTCGGCAATGACGTGATGGCGGCGATAGACCCGCAGGCTGACGTCTCTGCCATTGAGGCCCGAATCGCGGCCAAGGCCCCTCGGGCGGTCGCAGGCGTGCAAGGCTCATCGCCAGCACCGGCTGCGGTTGCAGCACTCGCGGTCGCGTCGCAGTCCACTGTCGCTCCGAATCTGTCCGGTTCAATCCTGCAAGGTCGTATCACCAGCGCCTATGGCCCGCGTCCAGAACGGCCGGTTGGTTCGCCCCCATTTCATGGCGGCATCGATATCGCCGCACCGGTAGGCACTGCCCTGACGGCAGCCGGCGCTGGTAGGGTGACCCATGCCGCGATGGGCTATAATGGCTCGGATCGCTGGGGCAATACGGTGGAGATTGATCATGGCAATGGTTGGTCAACGCTCTATGCCCATCTCGACGAAATTGATGTGCAGCGCGGTGGGACCGTGAGCGCCGGTCAGATCATCGGTACGGTTGGCAGCACAGGCGTCGCGACGGGACCGCATGTGCATGTCGAAGTGCACCATGATGGGCAACGTGTCGATCCGGCGGATTATCTGACCGGACTGAACTGACCGTCGTCTTCAAGAGATAGGGGATGAGGGCGGCCGGAGCGATGCTCCGGCCGTTTCCTTTTGCCGGTGTGACCGGCCAGCACCTTCTGGTCACAAAGACCTGTCAGACTCGCCGGGATGACTTTGTCGCGACAGCTCATATTGACCTATTCTGAAGTCCTGCCCGGCCCCGGCGACCCGCGTATCCGGGTGCGAACGGGCCGGGTCTTGGCGAGCAGCTTCGTGCTGGCGGTGCTGCTTTCGCTCTTGCTGCTTGCTTGCGCTTCGACCCTGCCGGTTTCGATGCGTTTCACCGCGCCGGTCGCGAATGCGGTTGTCTACAGCGCGTTTGGCGAAGCCCGTCAGCGGAGCGGGGGACGCATCGCCCACCACGCCGGCATCGATCTCGCAGCGCCCTATGGCACGCCCGTGCACGCCGTCGGGGCAGGTGAGGTCGTGTTCTCCGGTTGGGGCTATCACGGCTCGACGCTGTGGGGTCTGCTGGTCGCGGTCGATCACGGCGATGGCTGGGTCACGCTCTATGCGCATCTCTCCGACGCCGAGGTTCAGGTCGGTGACCAGCTGCGCCGCGACGATCAAATCGGGCATATCGGCACCAGCGGCAATGCGACCGGCCCGCATGTTCATCTCGAATTACGCCAGGACGGTGTGCCAATCGACCCGGGCGACCGCATTGCAGGGCTGCGCTAAAGGTCTTGCCTGACAATGGAAAACGGCCGGAGCATCGCTCCGGCCGTTACTGATTATTGATGGGTCGACGGGCTCAGCCCCAGTCGACTTTCATGATCTCATAGGATTTCAGTCCGCCCGGAGCGTTGACCTCGGCGACATCGCCGACTTCCTTGTTGATCATCGAGCGCGCGATGGGCGAGGAGATCGAGATCTTGCCGCCATGCACGTCAGCTTCGTCCTCGCCGACGATCTGATAGGTCGCCTGCTCCTCGGTGTCCTCGTCGAGCACCGTGACGGTGGCGCCAAATTTGACGCTGCTGCCGCTCATCTTGGTGACATCGATGACCTGCGCGCGCGCGAGCTTGTCCTCAAGCTCCTGCACGCGGCCTTCGATATAGCCTTGGCGCTCTTTGGCCGCATGATATTCCGCGTTCTCGGAGAGATCGCCATGCTCACGTGCCTCTGAGATCGCCGCGATCACCGCCGGGCGTTCTTCACTCTTGAGACGTCTTAGTTCGTCGTCGAGGGCTTTTTGCCCTGCGACGGTCATCGGGATCTGTTTCATACGACCACTTAACTACGGGAAATCAAAACAGGCTAGCGTCAGAGCTGCACGCCATCAAGCATAGGTTTGCAGGGCGCGCGGTTCCAAGGCTCCGTCATCGATCCGGCGCAGTGACATGATCGCCGCTCTCGCCGCTGAAGCGGTTGTATAACAAGGGATTTTCATCTCCAACGCTGTGCGGCGGATCGAATAGCTGTCGAGATGCGATTGGCGGCCTTCGGTGGTGTTGAAAATGAGCTGAACTTCGCCATTCTTCATCAAATCGACAATGTGGGGCCGGCCTTCGAAGACTTTGTTGACTCGCGTGACCGGGACGCCGGCATCGCTGAAGGTCTTGGCCGTGCCGCCGGTCGCCAGAATGGTGAAGCCGAGCATCGCCAAAACCCGCGCCGGTTCGACCATCGCCGCCTTGTCACCCTCGCGTAGCGAGATGAAGACGCCGCCCCTGCGCGGCAGGTGAATGCCGGCACCGAGTTCGGCCTTGGCAAAGGCTGCCTCGAACGTCATGTCTATCCCCATCACTTCGCCGGTCGAGCGCATTTCCGGCCCGAGCACTGGATCGACGCCGGGGAAGCGTGCAAACGGCATGACGGCTTCCTTGACCGAGACATGTTTCGGGGCTGGATCTTTCAGTTTGAAATCGGCCAGACAGGCACCGGCCATCACCTTGGCCGCCAGTTTGGCAACCGGCTGGCCGATGGCCTTGGACACGAAGGGCACGGTGCGCGAAGCGCGCGGATTGACTTCGAGCACGAAGATTTCGCCATCCTTGACTGCGAACTGGACGTTCATCAGTCCCTTGACGCCGATCGCCATCGCCATGGCCACGGTTTCGCGTTTCAGTTCGGCGATCATCTCAGCCGATAGCGAATAGGGCGGCAGCGAGCAGGCCGAATCGCCGGAATGTACGCCAGCCTCTTCGATATGCTGCATCACACCGGCGACCCAGACGGTCTCGCCGTCGCAGATCGCGTCGACATCGATCTCGTCGGCATCGGTCAGATAGCGGTCGAGCAGCAAAGGCGTCTTGCCCGAGACATTGACCGCATCGCGCAGATAGCGTTCCAGGCTGTCGGTTTCACGGATAATCTCCATGGCCCGTCCGCCCAGCACATAGGAGGGGCGCAGCACCAACGGAAAGCCGAGCTTCTCGGCTGCAGCGCGCGCCTCGTCTTCGGAATGGACGATCACATTGGGTGGCTGGCGCAGGCCGAGCTGATTGAGCAGGTCCTTGAAGCGCTTGCGGTCCTCGGCCAGATCGATCGCGTCCGGCGCGGTGCCGAGGATCGGCACGCCTTCCGCTTCCAATTCTGCGGCGAGCTTGAGTGGGGTCTGGCCGCCATACTGGACGACGACGCCAAGCAGTGTGCCGTTCGAGCGCTCGGTCTCTATCAGTTCGAGCGTGTCTTCAATCGTCAGCGGCTCGAAATACAGCCGGTCGGCGGTGTCGTAATCGGTCGAGACGGTTTCGGGATTGCAGTTCACCATGATGGATTCAATGTCCATCTCGGCGAAGGCAAAGGCGGCGTGACAGCAGCAATAATCGAATTCGATGCCCTGGCCGATCCGGTTGGGACCGCCGCCGAGGATGATCGCTTTCTTGCGGCCGGTCGGCTCGGATTCGCACTCGACGCTGCCATCATAGGCCGGCGTTTCGTAGCAGGAATACATATAGGGCGTCGGCGAGGCGAATTCGGCGGCGCAGGTATCAACGCGCTTGAAGACCGGCCGCACGCCCAGGGCCCGGCGGGCGCGGCGCACCGTGGTTTCGTCCTGCTTGGTCAATTGCGCCAGCCGCGCATCGGAAAAGCCCATCGCCTTGAGGGCGCGGAAAGCGGCGGCGTCGGTCGGCAGGCCGAGCGTCGAGATATCGCCCTCGACCAGTACGATTTCTTCGATCTGGCGCAAGAACCAGGGCTCGTACAGCGAAGCGGAACGCACTTCCTCAAGCGAGAGACCTTCGCGGAAGGCCTGGGCGATGACGAGCAGCCGGTCGGGGCTCGGGATTGCCAGCGCCGCGCGGACGGCCTGTTTGCGCGCCGTCTCATCGGCGGCCTCATCGACGCCGGGCAAGCTCATGTCATCGAAGCCGGACAGGCCGGTCTCCAGCGAGCGCAACGCCTTTTGCATGCTCTCCTGGAAGGAGCGGCCGATCGCCATCACTTCGCCGACCGACTTCATCGACGTCGAGAGCGTCGCTTCGGCGCCAGGGTATTTTTCGAAGGCGAAGCGCGGGATCTTGACGACGACATAATCGATCGTCGGCTCGAAGCTGGCGGGCATGGCTCCCTTGGTGATGTCGTTGTCGATTTCGTCGAGCGTATAGCCGACGGCCAATTTGGCGGCGACCTTGGCAATCGGGAAACCGGTCGCTTTCGACGCCAGCGCCGAGGAGCGCGAGACCCGCGGGTTCATCTCGATGACCACCATGCGCCCATCGGCCGGATTGACCGCGAACTGGACATTGGATCCGCCTGTCTCGACGCCGATCTCGCGCAGCACGGCAATCGAGGCCGAGCGCATGATCTGGTATTCCTTGTCGGTCAGGGTCATCGCCGGGGCGACGGTGATCGAATCGCCGGTGTGGACGCCCATCGGGTCGATATTCTCGATGGAGCAGATGATGATGCAATTATCCGCCTTGTC